>JAGVAS010000066.1 GCA_020060185.1 Desulfovibrio sp.
ACTTTTATGAACGCAGTAGGAAAGGAAATGCAGGAGCGCGGTTTTGATGTGGAATACCACCACTGTGCCTCAGACAATGAATCTCTTGACGGCCTGGTTGTTCCCGCCCTTGGCATAGCTTTTATGGATGGTACCGCCCCCCATATCGTAGACCCCAGGCATCCGGGAGCGGTGGACGAAATAATCCACCTGGGGAGTTTTTGGAATGAAGCCGGTATGAGGAGAAATAAGGGTTCTATAATTAAGCTAAGCGCCGAGATAGGAAGGCTTTTTAAACAGGCTTACAGGCTTCTGGCTGTAGCCAAGGTATACCTGGAAGCCCTGGAGAGCTATGACAACCTGGATAGCATTCCGGATCAGGGCTCCTGGGACCGCCTGGCTCTGGAGTTAATCGAGGAAATACTGGCAGGTAAAAGCGCAAGAAAAGGACCCGGAGGGATTCGAAGGCTTTTTGCTTCGGCCATTTCCCCCGGAGGGCCTGTTAATTTCCTGGATACCCTCGTTGATGGCCTGGACAATGTCTGTATTATTCATGGCCAGAATGGAACAGCCAAGGGCAAGGTTATAGAAAGAGTGGCAGACGCCGCTCTCCTGCGCGGTTTTTACATAGAGGCCTATCACTGCGCCTTTAACCCCCACAGGGTAGACCATGTTCTTATACCGGAACTCAGTGTGGCCATCATTAACAGCATGGAGCCCCATTATTTTTCCTGTCCTGAAGCCTGGCGGGAAATTGATACCGGAGAATTTGCTGCTGAACTGCCCCGGGCATTGCAGGAAGAAAAGGATACCTTTCAACGGATATACCAAAACGCTTTAAGTGAGGCTGTAAGTTTTCTGACCAAAGCCAAATCGGTACACGATGAGCTGGAGGACCTGTACATACCTAACATGCACTTCGCGGAAATTGACAAGCTACGCCAAAACACAATAAATCGTATCCTTGAATATATGTACACGGGTATGGATGCCGGCAGCCGTGTATAACCTGAATGTGAATTCAGCCGTGAAGGCCGTTGGAAGCTCGAGCTGGTAGTAGAACTTGCTGCCTAAAACCCGGAGCCGCGCCCCTGCACTGGCTGCTTAGTTAATGTTGAAATATTTTTACTTGAAAAGAAAAGTTACTTTTGTTAAAATTTATTTAATATTTTAAAGGCTTGGCATGCTTGAGTTTGATTGGTCATGTTTTCTTCCCCTTGTTAATAAACTATTTTATATATATAAATATGCCTTAATACCTGAATAACACAGGAATTGATTTTGTGAGAAAGTAAATCTTTTCATAGGGGGGAAGGCCATGGCATTAGACCGGGGAAAATACAGACTCAGGCTTCCATGTACAGACATACATTTACAAAAGGAACGGGGAAAGCAGAAATTTGAAATTGATTTTATTACGGAAGAAGGGTCCATAAGTTTACTGGGTAGCCGCAGGTTGATGTTTCCCGCAGATGCTTTTGGTGATTTACGTAAAGAATTGATTGATTCTTTTGGTCAGGACAGTGCCAGGCAGATCCTTTTTCGTTTTGGTTACCAGTGCGGTGCGAGAGACGCTATTTCTACCAAAGAAGCAAATGAAAACGGGGATACCGGTATTTTATTGGGTCCTTTTTTTCACCAGATTCAGGGAATTGTCCTGACTAAAAATCAGCTTTTACAGTTTAATGAAGACGGAAGATTAAAATTGATGAAAGGCTTCTGGTTTAACTCTTACGAAGCTGCCCAGCATCAGCGCCATTATGGCCTGTCACAGGAAACGGTTTGCTGGAGCCTGGCGGGCTATGCTTCCGGCTTTGCTTCCCAGGTTCTCAATGATGACCTGCTCTGCATCGAAACTGAATGTGAAGGAAAAGGGAACGATTCGTGCATTTATGAAATTCGGCCGCTGGAAGACTGGCCTGCGGAGCTCAGGCAGCAATGGCTCAGTTCCCGCCAGGTTGAAGACAGCGAAACAACCCCTGTCCTTTTACTGGCGGAAAAGAAAAAAAGGGCCTACCAGCAGCAGCTGTTTCGAGAATGCCTGGTGCAAATTTCAGGACAAACTGACACTAATTCCCTGTTGCTAAAACTTGCCTATTACGCACATCGACTTGTAAAAGCGGAGTATACAGGTCTGTTTCACCTGGAAGAAGAAGGGAAAGCAGTCCTGGATGACTTTGTGGGAAACGAAAATATCTTAAATTATTTAACTTCAATCAAAACTATTACAAGCAAAGCCTATTATTTCGGGGAGGCTTTCCTGCAAACTGAATCCAGCCAGATTCTTGGCTCCCTGCATTTACTGGCTGTTCCTCTTTATGCCGGTCAAAAGATCAGCAATGTAGTGGTAATAGTTGCAGGACATAAGATAGACTATGAGACGGCGGAAAACATAAAACTTCTCTTTCATTTTTGCGGGTTAATGCTAGAGAAATTGCAGTTGAAGCAGGAACTGCTTGTTTTACAGGAGGAGGATAGCCGTTTAAGGGAAGAGCAGAAATCTATTCAGCAATCTATGCATGAAATATCATCAATTATCGAAAAAACAAGTGAGTTCCTGAATATAATCCTGGAGGGCAAGGGAATTAAAGACCTGGTCCAGGAACTGGGCGAACAAACGCAGGCCCATGTGTTGCTTTTAAACGATAAGGAGGAAATTGCGGAGCGGAACCTGGAAAAAAACCGTGCAGAGAAACTGCTGCAGCGCCTGCGCTATCATCATAAAGATAACAATGTTAAAAAACATTTTTCTTTCCCGCTTCTGGCGGGAGAGAGAAAACTGGGTGAGCTGCTGGCGGTGGAACGCCACCACACGCTGGACAGCAGGGAAAAATTACTGTTGGAAGCAGGGTCAAAAATTATTGCCCTGGAGATCTTAAAAGAGCAGGAAACCCAACTGGAATATCGTTTTAACTTTTTTGAGCTGTTAATCTCCGGAGAGTATTCCAGCAGGGAAGCACTGCTTACCCAGGCTAACAAGGTCGGTTTTTTCCTGGATGGAACCTACCAGTTGATCGGCCTGGACGTGGAGGATCCAGCCGGAAACCCTCTAGATGATTCCTCCCATGAAATCCTTTATTATCAGGTAAGGAAATTTATCAAAGAGAAATCCCCTACCAGCAAAATACTAATATTTTCCAATTTGTTGGTGATCTTCTTAAGCTTTCATGAAAAAAACTGGGAACAACACGACCTGGAAGCTTTAATAAATGAACTGCGCCTGCATATAAAACACTTTTTTCCCGAACACAGGAATTACCTGGTTACAGGAAGAATCTGCAAGGCCTTAAGTCATTATCCCATGGCTTACCGGGAAACAAAATCCTGTCTTAGTATAATGAAACGCCTTAAACAGAGCGATCGTGCCATTTATTTTGAGAAACTCGGCGTTTTGACTATTCTATTTGAAGTGGAACAGACTAAACTGGTAGATTTTGTTAACAGTGTTTTGGGCCCCCTGATCGAATATGAGGAAAGTACCGGATTGGAATTATTACCTACTTTGAATTTTTACGTTAAAAATAATTTTAATATACAATCCACGGCCAGAAATCATTATATCAGTGCCAGTACCTTGAAATACCGCCTGCGCAAGATCCGGGATTATACGGGCATTGATCTGGATGATCCCGAAGTAAGGCTCAATATTCAGATGGCTTTAAAGCTTGCTGATTACAAGTAAGTTTTGTTTTCTGTACAAAGTTTTTCCCCTTTGACAGTTTGGACAAAAAAAAGAAAATTATTAGTCTGTTCTGTATATTTAACGCAGTTTTTAATTGTATTATCCTCAATGGTACAAGGAGGAGAATAAGATGAAATATGATATTTCTGCTTTTGAGTTTAATGAAGAGTTGGATTTACAATATCATAAGGCCTGGTTTTTGGATGCCACTCATGCTGTCCCCCCCTGGACCCCCATGGTGGCCTGGTGCTGGATAAATTACTGCCGCCACGGTATGCAGTGGGCGGCTGAAAAATTGTCCCTTCCAACCTGCAAAGGCTGGGATTGGCGGTTAAAAAACGGCGCCGGTTATTTAACTATGCTGATTGTGGATGATCCGAAGGAAATTTGGTCCAGGGAAATCGAGTTTAAAAAGCAGATATTGTCGTTCTTTGGAAATTACGATAAAATATGGTTGGGCTTTATAAACGAGATGCTTAACCGTTATGAGCAATTAAAAGGGTTTGATGTGGACAATTCCCCGAATATTGACCTTTTGGAGCATTTTGATACTATCCTGGATTTGAACAAGAGGATGTGGGAAGTCCATTTCTATATGATGTATGTGGTTTTTGGTGTTTACATTCTCTTTGAAAGCCTGTGCAAGGAATTCCTGGGTATAGACGATACTCATTCCGATTTCCATACCCTGATGAGGGGTTTTGACAACAAGGTTTTCCAGGCGGACAAAAAAATTTGGGAGTTTGCTCAACTGGCTGATCACCTGGGACTAAGCGATATATTTTTAAATTCAGCTGCAGGAGACTACCTCAAAGCACTGGAAGAAAGAGAGGAAGGGCGGCAGTGGCTGGAGAAATTCCGTAAATTTCTACAGGAAGACGGCTGGCGGGCTAACCGCATGTCCGAGTTTAATATCCCTCTCTGGGTGGAGGATCCCACGCCGGCCCTTGTCTACGTAAAACAATTTTTGCTTAAAGGCGGGGGGCGTTTCCCCCTGGATGTAGAAAGAGACAGATTGGTGGCAGAACGCCGTGCTACAGAAATAAAATTGCTCGAAAAAATACCTGTCGAACAGAAAAAATGGTTTAAGGAACTCATGGAGGTGGCGCAAAAATCCAGTTCTTTCAGCTAGGAACACAACATTTATTTTGACGTTTATACGCATGCCCTGACCCGCCGTGCCCTGATGGCCTGGGGGAGGCGGTTAAAGGAGGCGGGTTCCATATCGGAGGCGGATGATGTCCTGTTCCTTGTCCCTGACGAAATTCGCAAGGCTGCCATACAGTTCACCCACTGCAACTTAAAGCCCATTGTGGAAAACCGCAGGGGCCAGTGGCTGAAATGGTGCCGGCAGGATTACCCACCGGTCATTGCCACCATCAGTATGGAAGAGGCTATGCAGATGATGATCAAATCCAATGATCCCATAGTTTTAAAAGTGGTGGTCGATTCTTTCCCGGTACCCAAAACGGAGTTGAAAGCGGATTTATATGGGGTGCCCGGCTCACCTGGAATTGCGGAAGGACCGGCCAGGGTTGTTATGAATAATGATGATCTGGCCCAGGTAAAAGTGGATGAAATCCTTGTAGCGACCTCTATTTACCCCAACTGGACACCTGTATTTTCTCTTTTAAAAGGTGTAATTGTAGACAGGAGAGCCAGCTTATCACAGGCAGCTACGGTAGGAAGGGAATATAACATTCCCGTGGTATTGAATGTTTTTGACGGCAGCAAAAAGATTAAAACAGGCCAGCGTGTGCGTGTCAATGGAAGCATGGGTGCAGTACATATCCTGGACAAATAAAATACCTTTTAAAGGGAGGAACTTAGTTGCAAGATATCTGTGACAGGCTGTTTGCCCTGGCCCGGCCGTATTTATCCGTGAGAGAAAACCAGAAACATACGGAAATTGCCTATAATTTTGCCCTTAAGCTACTGGAACGCCTTGACGGAAGGCCTGAGATTGTCCTTCCTACTATTATCCTGCATGATGTGGGCTGGAGCGCCATTCCACCGGAACAGCATTTACTGGCCTTTGGTCCTGGAAAATTTGATGAAGAACTCAGGCGCGTTCATGAAGTGGAGGGGGCCAAAATTGCCGGTAAGCTTTTGCAGCGAGTTCCGTTAAATAAGGAGGACTGTCTGGAAATATGCCGCATTATTGAAAACCATGATTCCGGGGAAAATCCACTTTCTCTTGAGGAAAAGCTGGTTAAAGATGCCGACAAGCTCTTTCGTTTTTCTCCGGAGGGTTTTGCCATAGATTCGAAACGTTTTGGTATAGATAAAAGGAAATATTTGGAAAAACTGCACCATTTCCGTGGCCAGTGGTTTTTTACAAACTATGGCCGGGAACTTGCCGGCGTCGAATTAAAAAAAGTGGAGAGCCGGCTTACCAGCTGCTAACTTTCCCGGGGAGGGGGGGGACACGGGGTGAGCCTCAGTCCTGTGACATCCGTTTTTATACTGACCACCTTTTAAGGTGGTTTTTCTTTTTAACCAGCATGGACAAAAAAAGAAAATATTTAGGCTGTTCTGTATGTTTAACCATGTACTTACTTGTGTTATAAGTGACTTATCAATTCAATATAAAAAAGGGAGAGCGGGTATGAAAATTACACCGGGTGATGTATTAAGGGTAAATTTATCCACGGAGGATGTAACCAGGGATCCCGTAAACAAAAGCTACCAGCAGTTACTTTTTGCGGGGCGAGGACTGGCCATCATAGATTTTCATTAAAATTACCCAACCCTAATTTTTAAATTTAAAAACATAGGGAAACAGCCATAAATCGCATCCTTATCAACAATTGGGTCTTTATTGTTAGGGGTATTTTTTATAACAAATTAGGGTTAATTAAATTTCTATATATTAATTATTAAATTGACTAAGTATAATAATTGGTTCATAAATGGTCTGACAAAGCCTAAAAAGGGGTGTTAGATAATTTATTTAAGGATAGGAATTTATAAACATCCTAATAAATGGAAATCAGGAAAGGAAGATGGAAAATATTGTTGGATATTGATTAAAATGATAGACTATAGTTATGATTGATGCTAATTCAATTAATGCAAA
>JAGVAS010000037.1 GCA_020060185.1 Desulfovibrio sp.
AGAGTACTTTAGATGAGTTTCTTCCCTGGTCAAACGCTTTGCCGTCAGAATGCCGATTAAATAAGTAAATTATTATAACCTCAAACCCGCCTTGAATAGCCTTGAATAGGTGGGTTTTATTTTACGCTTACCCCAAAGAACGGTCGAACCGCCCTTTGGCGAAGAAGCAGAGAACTGTATCGGCTGCGGAACCTGTGTTCAAATCTGCCCCACAGGGTGTATCAACATGGAAGATCGGGGGATGGAAAGAAAAATAGACAGGTGGAAGAGAACGTTAAAAATGAAAGCCTGTGCAAAATGCGGTCGTCCTTTTATCTCTTTTGCCGAAATCACGTTTATCATGCACAAGGCCAAGAATCCGCCCCCGGCAGAGTGGTTTGACTATTGCCCCGATTGCCGGTAAAATGATTTAATAAAAAAGTATATCAGGAATTTAGCCAGTGCTCTAGGGGAAGCGACTGGCAATTTTTATACGACAAGAAGTAATACTTTTGAAGAGTTTGACCGGAGGTTAAGTGTCAAAAGATTATCTTCATCATCGAGGTTGTTATTCACTAAAGATAACCTTCCCCTTTGGACCATGAGCCCAGGGCATAGGTTTATCCACTGGTATCCGTCTACTTTCTACATGGTCTTATCATTTCTTGCAAAGAACTGGGTTGGGAATTTAGCTCCAATTTTACCACAAATTCAGACAGAGGAGGGAATTTTCATTACTTATATGGTCTTTGTCTCTTCATTTGCTTTAGCTCGAGTAGTAACTGATATCCTGGGCGGTATTCTTATTGATCGTTACGGAGGTAATTTTCTTACCTCTGTAGGTATGTCAATAGTGGTAGTATATATACAAACGAAGTTATTATTACTAGGTAGAGATTGTGTTATAGCCTTTGTGATTTTATTTGGATTACTGATTATAGCCGCGCGTAATACTTGCAGATGGATTTTTGGCAGTCCCCCGAGAACTATTACCATTCCTACAACCGCGTCTACTTATTTTCCAAATAGCCTTTGCACTCACGGATCATTAGGGAAGTGTTCAATCCCTGGGAATACTTTTGCAGACGCAGAAGGATCTCTTCTCCTTCCTTCCCTTCCACAGGACGGGGCCGGCAGTCTGCGATCTTGATGGGAACAAGCACAGCTTCTTCCCATTTCCCTCCGGAGATGGTCAGCTCCAGGATGAACGTCTCCTCCGTTCCCGGCTGGATCTGCCGGTCAAAGACAAAATTGCCCAGGCTGTAAAAAATCAGTTTTCCCCGGTATTCCTCAATCCCCTGCAGGACATGAGGGTGATGGCCCAAAACCAGGTCTGCGCCGGAATCCACTGCCAGGTGAGCCAGTGCTTTTTGCTGTTCGCTGGGATAAAAATCATACTCCCGGCCCCAGTGGAAAGACACCACCAGAAAGTCACAGCTTTTTTTGCTTTTTCGATCTCTTCCGGCATATGGTTAATATCCATCCGGGCGATCTCCGCCCGGTGGGGAAAGGAAATATATCCTTCCGGAGGAAAAACAGAATAGCCCAGAAAACCGGTGACGGTGCCTTTGGTAGTGATATACACCGGTCGGCGGGCTTCTTCAGCATTAAGCCCCCCGCCCAGGGGGAGAATACCGTTGTCGTGGAGAACCTCCAGGGTACTGGACAGCCCTTCCGGTCCATAATCCATGGCGTGATTGTTGGCCAGGTTGAGTATGGTGAAACCTGCACCCTTGAGAGCACTGCCGTTTTCCAAATTCCCCTGGAAAATCAGCCGCCGGTCTTTGATAACAGGGGTGCCCCCTGCCGCCAGGGGACACTCCAGGTTGGCAAAGGCAATGTCTGCTTTCTGGAAAAACTCTTTTACCCTTGCATACGGGTAGTCATAGCCGTATTCCTCCAGTTGCGCTCTCACTCCCCGGTCCAGGAGGATATCCCCGGCAGCAGCCAGGGTAATGGTGGTGATGGTATTGTTACTGTTTGATCGGGCAGCCGAAAATAAATGCAATCCCAGTCCGAGCAAAACCAGCAGTGCTGCTATAAATACAAACCAGTTTTTTCCTTTCATAGCCCCTTTTAGCATCCCGAACTGTAAGGATTGGACGGTACCGGGACCTCTTTTTCTTCACCGCTGATAAAGCTCTCCACCCACTCCGGCTGGTCTGGGGCTTTATCCTCTTTCAACATCTTCTGCCACTGCTCATCATTGAACCGCTCCGTGGCATCAAATTCGTAATAGCTGAAAACCGCACCCCTGGTCAGCTGGAGCTGTCTGCCGATAGGAACGACCACGTAGATTTCATGAGCCGGACCCACACCTGCATGGAAATAGGCACCGGGGGCAATAGTGTGAACATCGGCAATAACGGCCATATTTTTGTCGGTCTCCGAGGTTATCTCAAACCAGCGCATCCCGTCACCGGCGAAGGAACTGGTCAGATACTCCAGCATCCCCCCGTAGGTCAACAGCTGGTAGTATTCTTCCGCGGTTAGTTCTTCATTGTTGAGCTGCTTCACCGAGCAGTTGATAAGAAACTGGAGCAGGTCTTCGAAGCGTTCCATTTTGCTTTCCAGGCTGCCGGTGATGATCCCCCGTTCCTTCAGGTTGGTCCTGGAGTATTGGGTCAGCCATAACAGCTTTTCATAAACGGGGATGTTGGGTTCCACATACCCCTTCACCTGCGGAGGCTCCTCCCCGCCGCCGCATTCGGCTCCGCTCTGCTTGCCGTACAGGATGGTATCATGGCGGAGCTGGGCCCAGCTGCCCGAAGCGGTGCTGAGGGACTTATCTACCCAGGCCAGGTTGGTCATAAAGGAGGGATATCCCTCTCCAAAAGGTTTCAGCAGGCTTTTTATTACCCACAGCCAGCCGTAATACATGTTGGACCGCCAGGTAGTCTCCGGCACCTGGTCAAACTGTTCTTTATACTTCTGATGCATCTCCAGGTATTTCGGCCATTTTTCCTGGGCTTTCAGCACCTCAAGCGCCAACTCCAGGGCCCGCTGGGAGCCCAGTACCCCCATGACATC
The DNA here is from genome assembly GCA_020060185.1 of Desulfovibrio sp. Lineage (GTDB taxonomy): Bacteria > Bacillota > Dethiobacteria > DTU022 > UBA8154 > UBA9862. Next base: position 3,010 of record JAGVAS010000037.1, read on the forward strand.
CAACCCTGAGGGGATGGGCCGCTGCAGGGGTTCAACCAGTTCCTGGATGATTTCCGAATCGGGGATATAGCGCTGCCCCATGAAACGGAACTGCTTGCCTACGGGGGTCGTTACCGTGATGTATTTGGCTTTTATCTTGGGCTCCGGCAGCTTTTCCGCCTCTTTATACAGGGCCTCCAGTTTAGCCGGATCGTTGAGGGTGTTCAAATCAAAATCGGCTCCATAGACCTTCAGGATCAGGTCTTTGTAGTGATAAACGTTGAGGTCATCGGTGTTGCCCACGTAAAATACCGTGGGGTCATAAATGTTTTCCCAGCGTTCAATATCGGGGAGGCCCTCGTTCTCCATGAAGAGGCTGTAGGTGAGCAACAGAGCCTGCAGGGTTTGTTCTACGTTTCTGATCGTTTCTTCCTTATCTTTATATAAGGGGAACGGAGCCTGGCCGTACCACATCATGGTCCGGAAAAAGCGCTGCAGGTCTTCACTGCGGGTATAATGGCCCCGGGGCTTATACTGGCTGTAATCCAGCTCATAGGGAAAAATTGCCGAAGGAGAGAAACCCTTCTCACTTCTAACTAATTGATACTCTTCCTGCCCCATCTGTTTCACAGCTGCCGGTAGATCAGCCGGCAGGGGTTTTTCCAGGGTTTGCTGGGCAACGGCAAGGAAGGCAAGGTTCTTCGATACAACTTGCTTCAGCTCCTCGTTGGTAATAGCATTATATAGTAACAAGGACTTTTGCAACATGTTTTCCGTCAATTCTTCCAGGATTACCAGGAGTTTTTCACTTTCTAAAGTCCGAAGGGAATAGTCGAAAAAGATATGGTAGACCTGAAGGACAGAATCCGTAGTAATAAAGGAGGGGAGCTTTTTATATTCATTATTTTCATAAATATAAAAGAGCTGCTCTTCCCTGGAAGGTATGACCACAAAACCATTCCGGGCCAGGTGTTCCCTCTGTTCTACCGTAAAGCTGCCAAATTGATCGAGGTTGACGATATTGGAAAGGTCCTTCTTTACCTGGTACGGCTGTACCTGGGGAGTCACCTTCACCGGCGTATAGGGCACCTCTATTTGTTTCCTCTCCTGCTCATCGGTAAAAACCGCCTTCACTTTCACCAGGTGCTGTTCTCCCGGTTCCTCTTTCCTGCCGGTCTCGGCCGGAGCTTCTTTGTTCCCGCACCCCAGCGGCGTAAGAACCAGCATAATGATTAGAGCTATGGAGCAGCAGCGTACCAAAATCTTCTTACTATTCATTGATTCCTTCCTCCTTGGTTTCCCGGAGAAACCGTTAATTGTTTTCCATCAAAGGAAAAAGCCTGCCGGTAAGTTTTATAGCCTTTTTTCACCAGAGCCTGGACATTGGGAAAATTGTCCTCCCATCTTATACAAATGGATTGAATATCTTTAAATGGAGGGGATTCTCCCACCCCTTCAAAACCGAAGCCTTTCCAGGAATATGCATGCAATACTTTTTCCCCACTCTCCAATCGTTCAATGGCGATCAGTTCATCTCTGCCGTTACCATCCAGATCGGCAAATATATAGTCGTCAAAGGGCCGGGAAAGCCGGGAACCCTGCCATTTAGGGACAATATCATGATCATGCCAATCATAGAGAAAGGGCCTTTTGGCCATCACCGGGTGAAACTGGGATTCCTTATAAACCCCCAGGGAGATTTCTTTCCTGCCGTCGCCATCCACATCAGCTGTCTGCACCTTCCAGGGATTGAGGACTTGAAAAGATTGCTGATATATCTCCCGGAAACCGCCGTCAAAATCCAATATTACCAGGGAATCTCCGAAAGATGCTCCCTTCTGTCCGGTAATCAGGAGGATTTTATCATTCCCGTCATTATCTAAATCGGAAATGCAGCTGCTGAGGATGACTCTGCTTTCACCGGCTGTCGAATATCTGGCTATCATATCTCCTTCCGGGGATAAGAGAAATAAAGTTTGACCTGTCAGGTAAAGATAATAATTGTCTTTTCCCCGCTGAAAGGTTTCCAAGCTTCTTCTGATACCCCGGGATATCTCCAAAAGTTGAATAGAATTTGAATGTTTTACGATCCCCAAAAAATTCCACTGCAGTATTGTCCCGCTGAAATAAGTAACTCCTTTATCACCGGGCATTGTGATAAAGATGATGTTGTCCTTGGCAAAGGCAAGTACAAAACAGACCATAAGTACAATCAGGACCGCTACCAGGTTTTTTCGAGAAATAAAATCCTCTCCTTCCTATCCTTAGTTGTTGTTCCCCGGATTTTTGTTTATTCCTTCCTATTAGACGTCCAGAACGAGCAAAAAGTTTTTAACAATCTCTGTTTTGTCATAAAAAAGCCCTGTGCATTTTAATTGTTATACCAATAGTTAATTCCAATTGAAGTACTAAACAGTTAAAAAATAAAAACGTGTTGAGAATAAAAAGCTCCGGTCGAAAATGAAAGCGAACTGGGGTATTTTTAATGTAAACTATATACAAAAAATCGTGCCTTGGAATGGATTTGGATATGGCAAGGATAGCGAGAGTAGTAATTCCTGGCGTTCCTCATCATGTTATACAGCGAGGGAACCGCCGCCTTCAAACCTTTTTTAACGAC
>JAGVAS010000191.1 GCA_020060185.1 Desulfovibrio sp.
TCAGCTTTCCTTCATCTTGACACGGCATTTGTTTTGTGGTAATTTTTAATTAAAATTGAGCTGTGGGGTCAGGATTTAAAGTTTTTTTTCCTTTAAACCTGAGTAAATTACTCGGTATTTGTCTCCAGTTTCTGGCAGAGAGGTGGTGGAAATGGGGTGCGCTTATCTGCAAAGGGGGAATACGGTGTCAGAGCCATGGTTTGCCTGGCTTTGAATTACCGGAGTGGACCTATCCCCTTAAGTAAAATTGCTCTGGGGGAAAATATCTCCCAGCAGTTCCTGGAGCAAATTTTTGCTGCATTAAGGCGTAAAGGTTTAATTTACAGTACCAGGGGAGTAAAGGGGGGGTATACCCTGGCATGCCCACCGGAAAAAATATGTGTCGGCGATATTATCAGGGCCCTGGAAGGCCCCATTACTCCCGTAAATTGCCTTTCCGAGGGGAAAAAAGAGGCGGATCGCTGCACCAGGGCTGATATCTGCCTGGCGAGAAATGTTTGGGAAAAGCTGAGGGATCACATCAACCATTTGCTGGATAACATCAGCTTGCGGGATATGATTGAAGGAACATTTGAGAATTTGTCATGAATAAATAAAAGTGGATTTTGGAAAGGGGGCCTTTACTGTGCAGAAAATTTACATGGACCATGGTGCTACTACTCCTTTGAAGGGAGAAGTGCTGGAGGCCATGCTGCCTTATCTAAAAAATATCTACGGGAATCCCTCCAGTTTACATTCTTTCGGCCGGGAAGCCCGTAAAGCCCTAGATGAATCCCGGGAAAAAGTTGCCCGGGCACTCGGTGCTTCACCCGAGGAAATTATATTTACCTCGGGGGGGACGGAAGCTAACAACCTGGCGATACAGGGTGTGGCCAGGGCTCTTTCTTCCGGTGAGGGTGGGCATATTATTACCAGTTCCATTGAGCACCATGCTGTGCTGGATACGGTAAAATACCTTGGAAACGCCGGTTTTGACGTAACCTTTTTGCCCGTAGACGAGTACGGTATGGTCGATCCCGGGGAGCTGGCCGATCATATAACAGGCAAAACCATTCTTGTTACAATTATGACGGCAAACAACGAAATCGGGACTATTCAACCCTTTGAGGAAATCGGCCGCATTTGCAGGGAAAGAGGTGTTTACTTCCACACGGATGCCGTCCAGGCTATCGGGCATATGCCCTTTAACCTGAAAGAGCAGCCCATTGATATGCTCTCTCTTTCCGCACACAAGTTTTATGGTCCCAAGGGAGTGGGAGCGCTGTATGTCCGTAAACGTGCAAAGGTAAAACAGGTTATTTTTGGCGGCGCACAGGAAAGAAAGCTGCGTCCCGGAACGGAAAATTTACCCGGGATCGTGGGGCTGGGCCGGGCCATTGAGCTTGCTACCTCGGATCTAGAGGAAAAAAGCAACTATCTTAAGAATTTAAGGGATCGGCTTATTAAGGGATTACTGGAGATAGAAGATGTCAAGCTTAACGGGCATCCCCAAAAAAGGCTGCCGGGGAATGTAAACGTCAGCGTGCTGTATGTCGAGGGTGAATCCCTTTTGTTAAGCCTGGATTTAAAGGGCATTGCTGTTTCCAGCGGGTCGGCCTGTACCTCAGGTTCCCTGGAACCCTCCCATGTGCTGATGGCTATTGGCCTGGACCACCAGACGGCTCACGGTTCCGTGCGTTTAACCCTGGGCAAGGATAATACTGCCCAGGATGTTGATTATACGCTGGAAGCCGTTAAAGAGATTATAGAAAGGCTTAGAAAAATGTCTTCTGTTTACAAGAAATAGTTGCTAAAAAGAGGCTGCCAATGGTAGAATGTTTCGGGGAGGGAAAGTTTATGTACAATGAAAAGGTTATGGATCATTTTCAAAACCCCCGCAATGTTGGGGAAATAGAGGATGCCAGCGGGGTGGGTGAAGTAGGCAATATGAAATGTGGAGATATTATGAAAATTTTTATCAAGGTTGAGGATAACATTATTAAAGATATCAAGTTTCTGACCTTTGGTTGTGGAGCGGCCATTGCCAGTAGCAGTGTTCTGACCGAAATGGTCAAGGGGAAAACGCTGGAAGAAGCCCTGGCTGTAACCAATAAAGATGTCGCTGAAGAATTGGGCGGATTGCCACCCGCCAAGCTGCACTGTTCCAACCTGGCTGCCGATGCCCTGCATAATGCTATTGAGAACTACAAGCATAAATCTCCACATTAATAACCGCAATAACCGCCACGACCCTGCGGGTCATAGCAATGGATGAAAATGACCGGGTTTAGCTTCTGCCATTGTTCCATAGATGCAGCGTTTTGCTGTTGGCGGAGTGACTTGTGCAGCGAGGAAACAAGTTCACTACGAAACGAGAGCTGGAGGCGACCCAGCTGACAGGATGTTAGCTTCCGGTGATGACGAATAAGGTATGGGGACACACCTTGTCTTTTCAAGGTAAGGGGACATCAAGGTATGGGGACACACCTCTTTCAGAGGAATGTCCCCAATGGAATGTCCCCAATGGAATGTCCCCATGGAATACATATTTACGTCCACGGCACTTCAGGTCACAATAATGGATGAAAATGCCGGGTTTGTTTTCATGGGTCGTCGGAAGCTCGAGGAGAGTAGTAGAACTTGGGCGAGAACCCGGAACCACGCCACCAGCAAAAGCTGCGCTATTTTCATTCTAAAATAACTAAAAACAGGTATATTCTAGATTCCCCTCTTCATATTAATCTAAATACGATGTTTTTTTGAAGGGGGGATTTTTATGCCTGCAGGAAGATATAACCATTTCAGCAAACAAAGAGTTTCTGCACGCTACCGCTCCCTTAAAAAACGTCCCCAGAGCAGGGATATTATCTCTCTTATAATTATTTTGGGCCTGACTCTTGTTATTATACTTTCTTCTTCCCCGTTTAGTGCTCCCGTCGTTTTCAATATAGCAAATTTTAAGACGGTTATAGCCGAAGGTTTGCAGTTGGACTATATTACTTTAATCTGCCAGTCGCTTCCCGGTATGAGAATAAACGCAGCAACTAAAGAAAACAATGTCTTACCCTTGGACGACGCGGGGCCAGATCTAAGACTGCCCATACAGGCCTATCCCCAGATTTTTTTACATAACGAACTGGCAGGTTTTAAGGTTGTCGAGGTTTCCAAGCTTTATCAAGCTTCTTTTTACGGTGACTACCAGTTCGATGATGATACCGGGATTATGGAAGGGGAACTTCAACCGGAACAGGGGGAAGAAGGTGTTTCTTTTTTACTGGATAAAAGGTCTGATATTTTCAAGGAAAAACCTTTTATTATAAAAGATGATAAACCAATGATACTGATTTACCATACACATGCCACGGAATCTTTTATCCCGTTATCGGGTAAAACTTTTTGTGAAGATCCGGAACTGACAGTAGTTTCCCTGGGTGCCTACCTGGCTGAACTACTAGAAAAAGAACACGGTATTCCCGTACTGCACTGTAAGGAAATCTTCGATATCCCCCGTCGTTATGCCTATGAAAAGGCCCGTCCCAGCATTGAACAGGTGCTGGAACAGAACCCGCAGATCCAGGTAGTGCTGGACCTTCACCGTGATGGTGTTTCCCGTCAGGTTACCACGGCAGGTGTTACCGGGAAGGATACGGCTAAAATTCTTTTTGTAATCGGTACACGCCATGAAGGGTGGTATAATAACCTGCGCTTTGCTCTTTTTTTAGAGAAAGCAATGGGGGAAAAATATCCCGGCCTTTCCCGGGATATAAGGAAACATGCTTTTATCTATAACCAGGACCTGCACCCCCGAAGCCTAATCGTAGAGATCGGCGGCCATGAAAACAACAGGGATGAGATTACAAGGGCTGTTTCCTGCTTTGCAGAAGTGCTGGCCAGTGCATTTCATTAAGAATAGGGTGGCGAAGGCTGGTTCGCTACTGGGTTCGCTTGAGACAGGTTTTATGAGCAGCATTTGCTGTTAGCGGAGTTCCGAGTTCAGCTCGGCAAGTTCTACTACTCATCTCGAGCTTCCGACGACCTCCCGAAACAAACCCGGCATTTTCATCCATTATTGTGACCTGAAGTGCCGTGGACGTAAATATGTATTCCATGGGGACATTCCATTGGGGACATTCCTCTGAA
>JAGVAS010000140.1 GCA_020060185.1 Desulfovibrio sp.
CCACATCTAAAATGCGATGATAAGGCGTTTTAACCGATTAATGCTGACATATTTTAGTAAATTCTTTACCATTTTTTTGAGATAAATCGGAAACTACTGTTAGCATATGCTAATATAGACTATAAAAAATTAAAAAAGAATTTTCACGATGTCAGCCGCTTCCTGGTTTACCAAACGATAAAAGACTTCAATTCCTTTACGCTCGCCCTGAATAATCCCCAAATCCCTCAAGCGCCCCAGGTGTTGCGAAACAGTTGTCTGGGAAAGCTTGAGACAGTGCTGCATGGAAGAAACATTGCACTCTCCCCGGTGTAATAGTTCCCGGACGATACACAGGCGAATAGGGTTGGAAAGGGCTTTTAATAGAGCCGCCTTTTGACGGATTTTTTCAAGTTCCTCTTTTATATTTTCCAACAATAAATTTCCCCTTTCTGAATACCATTATATCACTATATTATTATATTACAATATTCTAATACAAAATAATTTAAAATAAAACCTGCTTTCTTTGTTCTTCTTTATAGCACAGTCTGTCTGTAATTTAAAACATTTTTTTACCTAAAGATTATAAAAAAAGTGCATTCGCTGAAACTCTCCAACAGGAATATACTTTTCTTTATCTTTTTTGGAACAAAACAATGCGATTGGTATTGGTCCCGGAGTTATTATTGTTTATTCCCCAGATATTGGAAGTCTTGGTGAACTCCTGAAGATTTATAATAACACCTTCACAGGCAAACCCCGCCTTTAATCCAAGGGGAACAACATGCTCCTCCAGTTGAATTGTACCGCTTTTTATTTCTCCAACCTCGAAAGCAACCCAACCCTCCTTTTTTGTTATCCTGAACAGTTCTTTAAAGACATCACCCATAACGGAGGACCATTCTTCAAGTGTTCTGGACATGGTTATCAAAGTTTCCACTTTTTGGGTATCGATGGAATTAAACCAGCATCTTAACCAGTTATCCCTGGAGTACTGGACAACATTCAAAAATGGCGGTGAGGTTACGGTTAGCTGGACAGAACCTTCCCCTATTTCCGGAGTGTTACGGGCGTCCCTGGTTAAAAACAGGGCTTCACCTAAAGCCCTGCGCAGGTTGTTTACCTGGCTTGCCGTTAAATTTTTAATCAAGCTGTTGGACTTTTTAAAAATAATACTCCTGGTATCCCGGTAAGCTGGTTCTTGTTTTCTTTTAGCGTTTATCTTAACCTGCCTTTCCGGGGTAACCGCCTGGTTGGGGGGAAGTGTATATACGGAAAAAAATCCCGGAGAATGTCCCGTTAACCTGTTCGTGGCAACCATTCGAATCCACCGGTCAAGGCTATCTTCGGTTCCATTATCTGCCCGGCAGGCAAGATAATCCTTTAAAGAAACAATTTCCGCCTCTGTGCGCGGGTGAAAAAACATGGAGAGGTCAATTTCTGCTTTAAGGCTCTCCTTAATGGGAATACCGGCTAGCCTCTTTCTTAGTTCATCCAGGGAGGGGACATTGAAACGCGGCAAGGAGAGGATCTTGCTTAACGGGTTTATATCATTTGAAATGACCTTGCGGCCCAGGAGTCCGGCCTCGATAACTGTGGTCCCCCTGCCGCTGAAAGGATCATAAACGAGATCGCCTTCCTCCGTGAGCAGGTTAATAAAAAAGCGGGGCAGCTGGGGTTTAAAACAGGCCCGGTAAGAAATTTCGTGTATGGAAGATGCTTTTCTTTGTTTTGAAGTCCAGAATTCATTAATATACACAGGGATATGGCAGCTTTGCAGAAACAGGTTCTCAACTACCGTTGTTTCACCGGTAGGAAGCAAAGATAAATTATTATTCTCTCTAAAAGAAAACGATTTTAAATAATTTGCCACATTCACATCTCTTGTGGCGCTCATATGCAACAGCTCACCCGTTTTTATTATTACAATCCAGCTATTTGATTATAAATATATCATATTTCAGGAGAAAGAGCTTAACAACTTTTTAGTATAAAAATGGGTGGTGAAGGTTGATGCTCGCTCTAGGGTTCGCGCAGACAGGTTTGTCAGCCTAAGCTCAGGCCTGCGGCTAGCCTCCCCGGGAGAGTTCGCATCCTAACTCACCTCCTAAGCTGCTGGCTTCCATGCCAGCAGGACCGCCTTCAGCCCTCGCAGTCGCTGAACCTGTTCGCTGCGCTGCACATGTCGCTCGCCACAACCTTGCACCACCTTTGCGGGACATAACACGGGTTCTTACAAAGAACATTTTCATCTATTGTTGTGACCCGCAGGGTCATGGTGGTTAGTTTGAAGGACATTATTTACTTTTTGTAGAAAATAAGTAACGCTTATTAAAAAATATTTTATATGAAAACAATAAAGTTGTAAAAACAGTATAAGGAGGTCTAAAAGCAGTGAAAACACTGTGGGAATACCTGTGGTTTGAAACGAAAAACAGGATGGAATTTATCAATATTACGGCACAGGTCCAGGATATAATCAATAGAAGCGGCGTCAAAGAGGGATTGTGCCTGGTTAATGCCATGCACATTACAGCCAGCGTTTTTATCAATGATGACGAGAGAGGATTACTCGGGGATTTTATGAAATGGCTGGAAAAGATAGCTCCGCATGAGCCGGTTTCCCAGTATGCCCACAACACTTTTGAGGATAATGCCGATGCCCATTTAAAAAGGCAGATCATGGGAAGAGAAGTAGTGGTGGCCGTAACGGAAGGGAAACTGGATTTCGGTCCCTGGGAGCAAATCTTCTACGGGGAATTTGATGGCCGCAGGAAAAAGAGGGTGCTGGTTAAAGTCATTGGGGAATAGCGGGAAAAGATAAGATAAACTCCTCATCTAAAAACAAGGTTATCAGTTAAAAAATATGCAGACTTTTTGCCCTTTATATTCCATCACAGTGTTACATAAGGGTTTCTATACCCATTTTTAACGATCCCGGCCATTATCCAGGGTAACACTTTATAAGAAGGGAATACACCCTGCTATTCAGGTTACAATTATTTGCACACCTGAAAACCTTTTGTTATAATGCAGCGCAGGTAAAAAACATTATAACTGCCGAATCCCCCGTTTTGGGGTACGGAGGAACCATGTTCAGGGGTGAAACTCAAAAGGTAGGGCATAATCCCCGGCCCTAACCCGTCAGCTAACTCCGGAGGCAAAGGAGGGATATAATGAAAAAATACCTGGTAATATTTCTATGCTTTTCCTTTCTTATGGGGAATCCTGCTGAAACAGCAATTAAAAACAGTAATGTAGATGATATCACGGGAGAAAAAATTTTAATAATGGCAACAGAAAAGGAAGATGGAGAAACGAATCTTAAAAGCAGCCAAGATGAAATTAATCCAGAGAACGGGGATGCTGAAACAGAAAACCAGGAGAGTAATAGCCAATATTCTGCGGAGGATATTGACCTGCTGGCACGGCTGGTGCATGCCGAAGCCAAAGGCGAGCCCTACCGGGGGAAAATAGCCGTTGCCGCGACTGTATTAAATAGAATAAAAAGTTCCGATTACCCCAATACCATTCCGGGAGTTATTTACCAGAATAACTATGGTTTCCAGTACTGCCCGGTACGCAACGGACAAATAAACCGGCCGGCGGATAAAGATGCTTTCAGAGCGGTTAAAGAAGCCCTGGAGGGAAACGACCCCACCGGTGGAGCTTTATCCTTCTTCAATCCTTCTAAATCATCTAACCGCTGGATTCGCAGCAGGCCCTATCTAACAAAAATTGGAAATCATATCTTTGTAAAATAAAGCCAGACTGCTGGCTTTATTTTTTTATTTTTAAACCTCATACCATATTTAGTCTTTTTATGGGAAGGATTTTAGATCTGAGAAAAGAATCTAGAAGTGTTACAATTGTTCAAGCAGGGAGGTAAAAAAAGATGTATAAAATATTACTGGCATCAGATGGTTCCACTAACTCTTTTAAAGCAGCGGAAGAGGTGGCCAAGCTTGCCGGATCTCTAAATGCCGAAGTTACGGTAATTTCCGTAGTTCACGAGATGCCTTTTTTTGGAGGACATGAAGGCTTGATTTCAAGGCAGGCTCCTACATTGCAAAGCAGCATGAATGAGATTATGGAAAAGACAACAAAAGAAGTTCTGCAAAAAACCGAGGCCTTTTTAAAAGAAAAGGGGGTAAAGGTAGTTACTAAGCTGGGAAAAGGCAACCCGGCAGAAATTATTATGGAAACAGCAGCTGAGGGCAACTTTAATCTGATCGTAATGGGTAGCAGGGGTTTAGGAGGCATGAAAGAGATGCTATTGGGCAGTATAAGCAACAAGGTGGCACACCTAGCCAAAACATCAGTATTGATTATAAAATAAACTACAGGTGTCCCCGAAAATCGACAAAATCACTTCATTTAACCTTAATTGTGGTTCTCAGTGCTTTTAAAAGCCCCCTTCGGAAATTTCTCTGACCAAAAAAGAGAGCCGCCTTTAAAGATTTTTCCATAAAATCAATCCCATAACGTTCCCAGAGTTCATAAATTTTTTCTTCATAAGCGATTTTGTGTTTAATTTTTTGCCGGAGAAGCTGTTCGTACATATGAGGCGCTCCCCGCAGTAGCGAAAGAGCAGCTAACTTCCCGCTAAACAAGGCCATATCCAGGCCTCCTCCATGAAGAGGTGAGGCAAGACCTGCAGCATCTCCAACCAGTAAGGTATTGTCTCTTAAAAAGGGCGATGCCTGCTGCAGGGGAATTCTTCCCCCTTTGCATTCCAGAATGGTATAATCCTGTAAATTTTCCTGGTACAAAATGCGGGACATTTCTTTTTTTAAATTTATTTTTCCGAAAGAGGAATTAAAGAAACCGATTCCCACATTGGCAATCCCCCTTACTGTAGTAACTTTAGGGAAAATCCAATAATATCCCTGGTAATGCGGTTCGAGTACCGCCTTCAAGGACTCCTTAAAACAGGAAAAATCCCCCTCCAGCTTGTACTGTAAGGTTAAGGCACAGCGGCTTCTGTTTTCACCGTCATTCCCCCGGGATTTTAACGTAATAGCGGAAATACCGCTAGCATCTATCACCCAGTCAAAATCCCGCCTGATAAGTGCTATATTTTTTACGCTGACAGGAGTTTCTTCCAGAATTTTTACCCCCGATTCACGCGCCATCTCCGACAAATAGTGCTGCCAGTTAAACCTGTCTACCATCCATACATTGAGGCGGCTGCTGTCAATCCGGTAAAAGTTGTTTATTTTAAAAAGAATCTCCTTTACCTGGAAGAGAACTCCGGCTTCCGGTTTGCCCCATATTCCCAGCAGGTCAAAAAAACCCTCTCCACAATTAATCCGCTCTCCTATTCTATAACGTTCAAAGAGTGTTACCTCTAAACCGTTTTCCGCTGCAGTTCTGGCAGCTGTCAAACCGGCAGGACCTCCACCGATAACGGCTACCTTCATAACACATCCCCGCTTTAAGTTCTGTTTTTCTTCTCTTTAGATTCAGCCAAAACATCTTTTCTTATTCTAATTCTCTAAGGAATTCTACAGTTAGAAGATTTTTCCTGCTACAAATTGCTTAGATATGGTAAATTTTTCCCCTAAAAATTTATATTGTTTTGGCCGGTGTTGAAAAAGAACCGGTAAGATTTATCTGCAAATTAAAAATTAGCTTTTTAAAAATCCGTTTTCAGAAGGCAAATTACTTATTCAAAGCTTTCTTTTCCCCGGTAACCAGGAACAACACTTCTTCCCCGATATTGGTGGCATGATCGGCAATCCGCTCCAGGTACCTGCTGACAAAGAGAAGATGAGTTGCCTGGGTAATGGTCCTGGGATTCTCCATCATGATGGTCAGCAATTCCCGGAAAACCTGCTTGTGAAGCTTGTCGACTTCGTCATCCTCCTGGACCATCTTGATGGCCAGTTCCACATTTTCCCGAATGTAGGAATCAAGTGCCTCCTTTACCATCCTCTGGGTAATCTCAGCCATGCGTGGGATATCCATTAAGGGTTTAATTAAGGGTTCCCGGCCAATACGGCAAACAATCCTGGCAATATCCGTGGCATAATCCGCCATACGCTCCAGGTCCACAATCATTTTAAACAGGGTTGCCACCTTTCTTAAATCCTTGGCCATGGGCTGCTGGGTGGCAATCAGCGCCAGGCAGCCTTCCTCTATTTGTAATTCCAGCCCATCAATAAGATCATCACCGCTGACGACTTCCGCGGCCAGGGAAGTATCCTGTTCTTTAAGGGATTGTACAGCCTTGGCTATGGCTTCCTGTACCAGGCCTCCCATTTGCAGCAAACTGTTTTGTAGTTCCTCAAGCTTTTTCTCAAAAAGTATCTTTTTATCCATCGATCCTTTAAGATCCATTTGTTTCCCCTCTTTCTCGTTTCTAACCGAAACGCCCGGTAATATATTCTTCTGTTCGCCGGTCACGTGGCCTGGTAAAAATCTGGGAAGTTTTGCCCTGTTCAACCATTTCACCGAGGAGGAAAAAGGCGGTTGTATCAGAAATGCGGGCCGCCTGTTGCATATTATGAGTTACAATAATAATTGTGTAATTGGCAGCCAGAGTTCCGATCAGGTCTTCAATCCTCTGGGTGGCTACAGGATCCAGAGCCGAGGTAGGCTCATCCATCAATAGAACCTCGGGCCTGACGGCCAAGACACGGGCAATACAGAGGCGCTGTTGCTGTCCCCCGGAGAGGGAAAGGGCGGAATCTTTCAACCTGTCTTTAACCTCATCCCAGAGTGCAGCCTGTTTAAGGCTTTCTTCCACAATCTCATCCAGGTAAGCCTTTTTTCTGATTCCGTGAATCCTTGGCCCATAAGCTACATTTTCATAGATTGTTTTGGGAAAGGGGTTGGGTTGTTGAAAAACCAACCCGACCCGGCGGCGAAGTTCCACCACATCTACATCGGGGTGATAAATATCATCTCCGTCGATGAAAACATTTCCTTCAACTTTACTTCCGGAGATAAGATCATTCATGCGATTTATAATGCGCAAAAAAGTGGTCTTGCCGCATCCCGAAGGGCCAATAAGGGCCGTAACCTCGTTAGCAATAATATCTAAATTTATATTCTGGAGCGCCTGTTTGGTGCCATAGTAAAAAGTAAGCTTTTCGGCCCTTACCTTTTCCTTCCGCGACGGTCTCTTTCCCATTTCGTTACTTTTTTTATCATAGTAAACGACGGCTCTGGAGGAGTTGGGTTTCTCCTCCTTAAACGGTACAAAATCCTTATCTTTTAATTTCACTGGTTCTTTCATTTTTTCCTCCTAAAACAGGTATTTTTTACCGGGTTTATTTGCCCTTTTGAAAACGCCCGCGGAAGCGGTAGCGTAAAACAATGGCACCCAGGTTTAACACAAAAACAAGGACAAGCAGGACCAAAGCAGTCCCATAAGCCAGGGGGCGCACCGTAGAGATATCATGATGCTGGGTAGCCAGGATAAACAGATGGTAAGGGAGGGCCATAAACTGGCTAAAAGGAGATGCAGGCAGAAAAGGTAGGAAAAAGGCCGCCCCGGTGAAAAGAATGGGTGCAGTCTCTCCCGCCGCCCTGGCCAGACCCAGGATTACCCCCGTTAACATTCCAGGCACAGCCGGCGGCAAAACAAGGGTGCTGATCATCTGCCACTTGGTAGCCCCCAGAGCCAGACCCCCTTCCCGGTAGGATTGGGGTACCGTTTTTAAAGCTTCCTCTGCAGCTGTAACCGTTACCGGCAATGTAAGCAAACCCAGGGTCATCCCTGCCGCCAGCAGAGAAGCTCCGAAGCCGAATTTCTGGACAAACAAGGCCACACCGAAAAGACCGAAGACAATAGAAGGTACTCCTGCCAGGTTACGCAAAGAGATCCTTATAATCCTGGTCAGCTTACCCTTCTGGGCATATTCATTAAGAAATATAGCAGTGGCAATACCCAGGGGAACAGCCAGAAAAGCCGCCAGAACGGTTACATAAAAAGTGCCCACAATTGCCGGGAAAATTCCCCCGGCAGTCATTCCCGCACGGGGCGGCCGGGTAAGAAATTCCCAGCTGATAACGCCAAGCCCCTTGTAAGCGATATCACAAAGAATTACGCCCAGGATGATAAGAACAGTGAAGAGAGAAATCCTTAAACCCCAGAAAGCTACCTTCTCTTTGTGGTATTTTGAAATTTTGTCATTTGAAATTTTGTCAGAGGTCATACTGCTACACCCCTTCCCGGTAGCGGTTAAAAATAATATCGGCCAGAAGATTGACTATAAAGGTAATAAGAAAGAGAACCAGCCCCACGACGAAAAGGGAATGGAAGTGCAGGCTTCCCCTGGGGACCTCTCCCATTTCAATGGCAATATTGGCGCTGAGAGTTCTCACCGAATCCAGAAAGGAGGAAGGGTCAGCCAGAGCATTGCCGGTAGCCATCAGGACTGTAATCGTTTCACCAATGGCCCGCCCCATACCCAGTAAGGAAGCGGCAAGGATACCGGATAAAGCTGCGGGGACGGTAACATTTTTTAACGTCTGCCAGCGGGTGGCGCCCAGGGCCAGTGAGGCATGCCTGTATTCCTGGGGAACAGCGGAAATGGCATCTTCCGCCAGGCTTATCACCGTGGGGAGGGCCATAATCCCCACCAGGATGGAACCATTAAGGGCGTTTATACCGTTTGGGAGGCCGAAAATACGGGAAAGCAGCGGTGCTACCACCACCAGGCCGAAGAAGCCGAGCACCACTGAAGGAATCCCGGCCAGGATCTCGATCACAGGTTTAAAAATCTCCCTCTCCCGGGGAGCCGCCACCTCCGCAAGATAAGCGGCGCACGCCACCCCCAGCGGTACGACAAAAAGAAGAGAACCGGCTCCCACCATAAATGTTCCTTTGATCAGGTTCAGAATACTGTACTGGGGCACACTGTAGGCCGTGGGGTTCCAGTAACCCCTGGAGAAAAAAGCTTTGATCCCCACGTCACGAAGGGCAGGATAGCTGTTGCTGAAGAGCAGGTAAAAGATGCCTAAAAGAATAAAAATGGACAATAGCCCACTGAGCAGAAAGATATATTTAATCGAGTTCTCCTTAATATTCACCAAAAAACTCCCTCCCTCGCTTTGAAAGGATTTACCCAGCCGCAGGGAAAAGTGTTCCTGCCAGGCTGGGTGTTAAAAGTCTGTAATGGAAGCTGCTGCCCGCCACGCCAAGGCTGCTCCGGCTGCGGCACGTCCTATTTCTTCCAGTATTCGTATGGTAAAAAGCGTCTTACAACCCTGTATAGAAGATCATCCATATATGCTTTGCAGGCGGGGATCTTCTTTAATTCAGCTTCAGGCTGTTTTTGTTGAATTCCCTGTCCGCATCCGACAAAGGGTAAAAACCCTGCTCCAACACGATTTGCTCACCTTTCTCGCTCAGCTCGAAGAGGATGAAATCCCGGACGGCTCCCTGGGGCTGTCCCGCAACGAACTGGTAAAGGGGCCTGGTAATGGGATAGGCGCCGCTGGTAATATTGGCGAGTTCCACGGGAGTGACACCGGGCTTACCCTTCTCCGCGGAGACATCCAGCACTTTTATGCCCGGTCTGACGGAATCCCCTTCCTTGGTATATCCGATGGCAACATAACCGATACCCGTGACGTCGCTTTTTACAGCCTCGACAATATCGGCGTTCCCACCCATATTTCTCATTTCCGGAGAGTAATCTCCCTTTAAGACGGTCTCCATAAAAAACACGTAGGTACCGGAGTTGCTCTGCCTGCCGAAAAGGTTGATCTTTGCATTTTCTCCGCCTACTTCATTCCAGTTCTTAATTTCTCCCCGGTAAATAGCGCCGATTTCTTCCACGCTCAGGGTGCCCACAGGGTTTTTCTCATTGACAATAACAGCGATGCCGTCCACAGCGAAACGGACAGGAACGGGATCGATACCATTAGCCCTGGCCTTCTCGATCTCCTCGTTTTTCATGGTCCGCGAAGAGTTGGCGATATCAATTGTTCCGTCTATGATCGCGGCAATACCCACACCGGAACCCCCGCCAGTTACGGCAATCTGCACCTGTTGATTTTCAGCCATGAATTCTTCAGCCAGTTTTTGGACAAGGTTAACCTCTGAATCTGAACCCTTGATCTGGATCATTACAGCCCCTGATTTTGCTCCCCCTAGTTCCTTTTGATCATCTCCCTCCGCATTCCCGTTATCGCCCTTTCCTGGCACAGGGGAAGAGCATCCGGCCAAAACCAGGCTTAAAAGCAGCAGCAACACCGTGCCCCAAACAAGCAAACTTTTTCTTGCTTTTACCTGTAACAAGTCCTTCCCTCCCTGTTTTTATGTCTGGTCATTTTCCCTGCCTTTTCGATACCCTGGCAGGAGGTGAAAAAGTCTTCTTTTTCTCCCCATCATTATTTTAACTGGCAGTTGTTAAAAAACCGGGAAGGTTGCTTTAAAAGAATGTAAAAAGTATGTTAAAAATGTGTTAAAAAAAAACAGGGGTACTTCCCCTGTTAAAGATATATTTTGTAGGAGGTTAGGTTTTAACTGTTTTACAATTTAAACAATTCGTTATAATTAAAAAAAATCCTGCTTATAAATTAAAAAAACTAAAAAAAATTTTTTGGAATAGTTTCACTGTAATTTCCTTGTGGAGGGAAGATAGATATAAAAGGTTGTCCCCACTCCTACGGTGCTCTTAACTTCAACCCTGCCGTTATGTGCATCGACGATATGTTTTACAATGGCCAAGCCTAGACCTGTCCCACCGAGGCGCCTGGAACGCCCTTTATCAACGCGGTAAAAACGTTCAAAAATGTAAGGCAGGTTTTTGGTAGGAATACCTATCCCTGTATCGCTGACGGAGACAAGTACTTCTTTGGACCTTTGCTCAATTTTTATATCAATACTTCCTCCTTGTGGGGTATACTTAATAGCATTATCTATAACATCTATAAAGAGCTGCAGCAACCAGTCTGAGTCCCCCTTAATGGATTTTAATTCCTCTTCCGGCAGCCGCAGGTTTAAATTAAGCGCTTTTTCTCTGGCCTGTGCCTGCAGCAGCCCCCTGGCTTCGGCAACAACTTGTTTAATATTGACCTCCTGTTTTTTCATTACTCCTTTTCTGCTTTCAATCCGGGACAGGTTTAAGAGGTCTTTCAGCAGGCGAGCCAGGCGTTCAGCCTCCTTATCGATTATCGTTAAAATCTTCTTCACTGTCTCCGCATCTTGCTGGTTATTTTCACCGAGAAGGGTTTCAGCATAACCCTTGATAATCGTAAGAGGAGTGCGCAACTCGTGAGAAACATTGGCAACAAATTCACTGCGCATGCTTTCCAGGGAACGAATTCCCGTAATATCATGAAAAACCGCCAATGCACCCATTATTTCTTTTCCGGTTTCCCCGATAACAGGAACCATGTACACCTGTAACACCCGTGTATCCGGGAAGAAAAGATTGAGTTCAAAAGACTTCATCTCGCCTTTTTCTAATACTTCCTGCAGGTTTTCAAATAAAACAACGTTTCTGAGAGCAGCCTGGAGGGATAAACTGACAACGTCTTCTCTTTCCACAGCAAAGATTTTCAGGGCCGCATCGTTAATAAAATCAATACTTCCCCGGGCATTACAGAGAATAACACCACTGGTCATCGCAGAAATTACCGTTTCCAGCTTGCTTTTTTCCTGGGAAATCTGCCTGACTTTTTCTTTAAGGGTCCGTCCCATCTCATTGATCGTTTTTGCCAGGTTACCAAGTTCATCTTCACTCTGGTAGACAACTTTACGGTCAAAATCGCCGGACGATATGGAGCTGGCCACAGCCCCAATTTCTTTTAAGGGCTTAATTAACCCGCCGGAAAAACGCAGGCTCAGCAAAGCCGAGATTAAAAGAGCGGCCAAAAGCCCGGAAATCAGGATTAATCTTAGCTGGGAAATATTTTTTTGAATATAGGAAAGCGGAACTGCCAGGCGGATAATATCTCTTGTAGAACTTTCTTCCACAACTATGGCCATATAAAACATATGCATATCTGTAGTGGTACTGTATCTGCGCGAAATACCCTTTCCCTGGGCAAGAGCAGCCTGTACTTCCGGGCGTTGCAGGTGATTTTCCATTAAATGAACATCCTGATAGGAATCACCCAATACGCTCCCGTCTTCGGATATAAAAGTTATCCGGCTTTCCATACTGGCACCCATTTTTTTGCATACTTCATCGATCAGCCCTGAAGATGCTTCTCCACTGTTTCTTAAAGTAGAGAAAAGCTCTGCCAGAATAAAAGCATTATTAAGCACGTGTCTCTGTAGGTTTTCCAGGTAAAAATCTTCGATACGCCAGATAAAGTAACCACCAATAGTGGAAAAACTGATGGCAATAATAAAAAGATAAATGGTTGTAAGACGCCAGCGAATACTCTTAAACAATAGTACCACCTTCTGTAGTTTCTCCTGTAGCAAAACAATAACCTACTCCTCTGACAGTTTCAATATAACGGGGATTGGCCGGGTTTTGCTCAATTTTCTGGCGCAGGTACCTGATATGGACATCTACCGTTCGTGTATCTATTTCCGTATCATAACCCCAGATACGCTCTAATAAAAAATCCCTTTTCATCACTTTCCCCTTATTAAGCATTAAAAATTTTAAAAGTTCAAATTCCTTGTTGGTTAGATTTACCAGCTTGTCCCTGACATATACTTTATATTCCTGCGGCTTTAGGGTTATTTCACCAATTCTTATCACATCATCTTGCGGTAATTCAGCGGCTTTTTCTTTTTTATTTCCGTTGCGTCTCAGATGGGCCTTTATGCGAGAAAGCAGTTCTCTGATACTGAATGGCTTTGTAACATAATCATCTGCTCCCAGCTCCAGTCCCAGGACCACATCGAGCTCTTCACTTTTGGCTGTAAGCATGATTATGGGAATATTTTCCAAACCCTCGCTGTTCCGCAAGGTCCGGCAAACTTCGTAACCATCAATACCTGGAAGCATAATATCCAGAAGAATTAAATCGGGTTTTACCTTTTTAACCAGTTCCAGGGCTTTGTATCCTTCTTCTGCTGTCATTACCACGTAACCCTGGTTTTCCAGGTTAAAACGAAGCAATCCTACAATTTCTTCATCATCTTCTACAACAAGAACGGTCTTCATTGAAGATTTATCCCCCTATTCCATAAATTTCCATTTAAAAAATATAAATAAAATCCTGTTTTCCGGTTAAGATATTGATGTAATAAGGGTCCACAATGGCCGTGCCAAGACTACTGCAAGGTCTAAAAAAGGCCTTGCAGTAGTCAGCCAGAGGTTGGTATCGGGTCAAACTGGCTCGATGCCAGCCGAAGGAAAGATCATGTTATGTTCCGAACTGGCCCCGGGATGGTCATGGAAGATCATCCCGGGGCCATAAGGGATATAACATGGTCGAGTGAAGACCGGTATAAGTTCTCTGTTTAAATTATTCCTGTGTTTTTTAACACAAATTTGAGGATATAGAGGTCAGTGACGGTCGGAAGATCGTCACTGGCTTCCCAGAGGATTTATACCGGTCGAGCAAAGGTTGCGGCAGGTTCAAAAATACGGTCTGTTACAGTCAAGGGACTGTAACAGGCTGTAAATGGATCTGCCGCAGCCGGAAGCAAGGCCATTGTGGGTTCTTTTTTAAAAAAGATCGAACGATCAAAAACGATCAAAATAAATATTTTTCCCCGTAGCGGAAATTGGGATTCCAATGGCTAGATCTCCCTCGATCAATCCAAGTTTTCTGGCTACGACACCAATACGATACATGATACGATTATCCGCATTAAAAATAGAGGCCGTTTTAACGGCAGAACCAAGGGCTATCCCGAGATCCAGAAGCCTCCAGGCACAAACAGGTCCGTAAAATTCAAGGCCTTTTTCGCCTGCATCCAGAATTTCACTGCATCCAGCGAAACCGCAGGCGCCGCAGTTCAGTCCCAGCGGCTCCGGTGAAACCAGTGCAAGTAAAAGAACTGCTTCTGAATGGCGGACATTATTTCCGTCTCGATCAAAGTTTGCTTTCCCGCTTTTTTCTCCGTAAGCAAGCATACCTTCTGCAAGCCTGTTAATATCTTCCCCCCGGAGTACTTTTATTTCAAGGTAATCTTTTCCAGCAGCTTTGGGAGCGGTACGTGCTGCCAGAGCCATAAAACCGGCAACCATTTCCAAAATCTCTTTCATCTCGCCCAATTTAGGGGAGACACCTCCTCAATAACTTTTTTTATATAGTATAATTTATACGTTTTTAGAAAAAGTCCTTTTAGTATATATTTCTTTTTTATGTTATAATTTAATTTAACAGGGGGGGGGGTTAATGAGCCAGCATTTTAAGAGTGCTACTGTCGCCAGAGCAGCATTGAAACTTGCCATGAGTTCCAGCAGGGAGGCAGAGAAAGAATTTAAAGAAAATTACCTGCAGGAAGGGATAAGAGCAACAGCGGTGGATTATGGAGGAGAATTTGCTGCCTCCATGCAAAAAGTATTGGAGAGAGCCGTTGTAGCAGCAAAAAGGGAAGGAATTATAGACCAGACATACAGGAGTGAAGGAGCTGTGATAGGGGCAGCTCGAGAGGCCCTTATCCAAGTATTGCCCAAAGCGATCGGTTTAAACGTTGGTGGAAAAATCGGTATAGCCAGAAAAGATGATGACATCGTCGTTGTCGTATTTTTTGCCGTGGGACTGCTTCACCTTAATGAAGTTTGTGTCGGGCTGGGACACCGGGCAATATAGAAAAAGTAATTATTCAGGCATGATTCGAAGGTCAAAGGCGCGAGCCAAAGGTCGAAAGTCAAAGGTCCTTTTAGGTGACTTTTGACCTTAGATTTTGAATAAATGAGTCTTAGGGAGATTTCTTTTTTTCTCTTAATCTTTTGGCTATATAACCTCCAATTTTGCCCGTTTCCCGTGAAGTCAGGTTTGCCCAGCCTCTTGCAGTGATATCATCGTCAAGCCCCAGTTCCCTGGCTACTTCCTCTTTTAATTTCCTCGTTACAGGTCGTTCATTTTTTCTTTTCTTTTGTTTTTTTTTAACCATTTTTAAACTCCTGTTTACCCCTATTTTTTTATTTTAGCCGGTAACCAGGTCTATTATGTAAGCCATGGAAAGTTTAATGGCCATGACGACAAAAGAAAAAAAAGTAAACATAACACTGGCAGGTTTTTGGATGAACCATCTAGTAACGCTACGAAAGGTCAATGTCCTACTTCAATACAATCTGCCCTTTTCCCCCTGGAGTAATTTCACCCACAACTGCAGCATAAGAAAGCCTTTTAATCTTTAAGAGGCGAAGGGCCTCTTGAGCCTTCTCTTTTTTAACTGCCATTAAAAGACCACCTGATGTCTGCGGGTCGCAAAGGACATCCATCATTACTTCGTCGATTTCTGCAGCAAAAACCAGCTTGTCGCACAGGAAATCCCTGTTTACTTTCGCACCACCGGGAACAACTCCCGCTTCCGCCAGTGCCAGGGTTCCTTCTACCTTCGGTACAGAATGGACATTTATGACGGCATCAACACCGCTATCCCTGATCATTTCTTCAATATGTCCTAAAAGACCAAAACCTGTTATATCAGTACAGGTTTTAACCCCTACCTTACGGGCCACTTCAGCGGCACCTTTATTGAGGGTTGCCATCCAGTGGATCATTTCCTCCAGGGAATGTGCTGGAGCAATTCCTCCTTTTAGAGCAGTGGTAATGATCCCGGCACCCAGCGGTTTGGTTAAAATAAGCTGATCTCCAGGCTCAACACCGCCTTTAGTAAATATTTCACCAGGTGAGACCACACCGGTAACGGCCAGGCCATATTTAGGCTCATCGTCATTAATGGTATGCCCACCCACCAGCAGGGCACCCGCTTCGGCAACTTTTCTTGCCCCCCCCTTTAAAATTTCCACGAGGATGTCAGTCCCCAGCTTACGGCAGGGGAAACAAACAATATTCATGGCGGTCAAAGGCCTGCCTCCCATGGCATAAACGTCGCTTAAAGCATTAACGGCAGCGATCTCCCCATAATGATAGGGATCGTCTACTACGGGCGGGAAAAAATCAACCGTCTGTATAAGAGCAAGGTTTTCGCTAATACGATAAACTGCTGCATCATCGGGAAACTCAGTTCCTACCAGCAAATTTTCATCTCTCATCACCGGCAGTAACGGGACAACCCTGGCCAGGTCCCCTGGCCCCAGTTTGGCCGCTCAGCCGGCAGAAGAAGAAAAAGCAGTCAGCCTTACTTTTTCCGCAGTCACTATGATCACCTCTCCAGTAAGATAGTCTCACAACTTCCCTGCAGCGTATCAATAAACAGCAAGCGATTTCTCAGGAGTTCCCCTTTTTTTAAAAGCAGTTTTACCGCCTCCTGGACCTGCCAGGCTGCCACCAGGGCCGGAGTCGTTGCCGGGTTGCCGAGTTCCGTTTCGATACCTTTATTCTGCCCTTTGTTAAAAGAGCTATAAATGGCTTTAAGCCCGGGGTCTCCGGGGAAAATAGTGGAAACCTGACCATAAAACTGCGCTATGGCTCCATGGATCATAGGGATACCGAGCTTTTGACAGGTTTCCTGCAATAAAAAGCGGGTTTCCAGGTTATCAAGGCAGTCCAGGGCCAGGTGGCAGTCTTGCAGTATCTTTTTTATGTTATGCTCGGCGGCCATTTCTTTAAAAACAATTGTTTCTACGGCTGCATTTATTTTCGTTATTCTTTCCCTGGCAGCATCAGCTTTTTTTTGCTGAAGGTTTTCCTCCGTGGAAAGAACCTGGCGATTCAAGTTGCTTTCGGAAAAGGCATCCCCATCTATAAGGGTGATTGTCCCCACTCCCATCCTGGCCAGGAGTTCAGCAGCAAGTCCACCCAATCCACCCAACCCCAGTACCGCCACCCGGGAATTTAACAGGAGAATCTGGCCTTCCAATCCCCCGGTGGTACCCAGGTTGCGTTCATAACGTTCGGGGACAATACCGCTTGAAAGAGCACTGATTTCCACTTCTTTAATAGAGCAGGACAATTGACCGGCCAGGCGCTGTACTGCAGAAAGGGAAATTTTGTGATATACTTTACCAGCCGGGGATAAACCTTCTTCAGTAAAGGCCTTAACTGCTTCTGCCAGTTCTTTCACTGTTAAAAACACCCCCTAATTTACTTGCTGGTAACCGGAACTCCGCTAACAGCAAACGCTGGTCCTAAAACCTGTCTCAAGCGAACCCTTAAGCGAGCACCAACTTGCGCCACCTCTTTTTCATACTATCCTCCGGCAATGGGGGGGAAAATTGCCGCCCTTTCTCCCTCTTGTAAAATATAGTCCAGTTCCTGGCGGCAGCTGTTTATAAAAACCTGTTTGCTTTCCCCCGGGGGAATTTTAAGTATTGCCAGGAGATTGGTAACAGTACTTCCCTCAGGCACCTGCATCTTAAAAGGTTCAGAGCTTTCCCCGTTGGGGTTATAGATGCGCAGCGTGGCAAAAAGAGCTACCTCTATAGTAATCATTAATATCTTCCTCCTATTTATATTAAATGGTGCCTGGCACTTAACTTATTTACTTATTGGGATATGCTCCCGGAAGCCACCGCCTCTAAGTTTTAGCGTAGTTCCTCTACTTTAATAGTCCCTCAAAGCGCACAGTTCTTCAAAAATCACTGGTAAAACTTCTTCGGCTTTTCCCTGTAAAAAAAGGGTCGTTATGGAAGAGGTGAGGTAAGAATGCTCCGGATTGATTTCAATTATAAAGGCGCCCTTACTTTTGGCCAGCCGCGGCAAACTTGCCGCTGGTTCAACCATTCCTGATGTTCCCACTACCAGCATCACCTGGCATTGCTGTACTTCCATGTGAGCCTGGTATAAGGCATTCCTGGGAATAGATTCGCCAAAAAAAACGGCATCGGGCTTAAGCACCCCGTTACAAACAGGGCAATAAGGAGGCAGGGAACTTAAATCTATTTCCCTGGCGGGATACAGAGCAGCGCACCCTAAACAGACCAGCCTGGTGGTATTTCCGTGAAACTCAATAACTGTTTTGCTGCCTGCCTTTTGGTGTAATCCGTCAATATTCTGGGTAATGATACTACTGGCAAAACCCATTTCTTCCATTCTGGCCAGGGAAAGATGAGCCGGGTTGGGAAGGGCTTTTTCCACGACCTCCAGGACCTCTTTAAGCATAACCCAGGATTTTTTAGGGTTGCGCCTGAAATTTTCAATATTGGCCACCTCTTCGGGATCATATTTTTCCCATAAGCCTCCCTTACCACGAAATGGCATAATTCCACTGGCCACTGAAATACCCGCACCAGTCAGTACAACTACATTCGTTGTACCGATCTCTTTTGCCGCATCTTTCACCTTCTTTAAAGGAAAATTTTGCTCTTCCGGAGAAAACATGTTTTTTCTCCTTTCACAATCAAGATGAAGTAGATAAATACTCCACGTCTATTACCCTGGCACTTCCCCAGAGGCGTTCCAAGTTGTAAAAAGCACGTTCTTCAGGAACAAAGATATGGATAACCAGCGCACCAAAATCAAGTAAAATCCAGCGCCCCTCCTGGTAACCCTCTACACGTAATAAACGATATTCATCGCCGGGCAGGTTTTCCAGCAAATGATCGCATAACGCCTTAGCCTGGATGATGGAGGATCCGCTACATATCAGAAAATAGTCAGCAATAAGAGAAACTTTACCAATCTCCAAAAGGATAATATCCATCGCCTTTTTTTCATTTAACAAACGAACCGCCTTGAGGGCAAATTCCTTTGTTTTAAAAGACAAACATATCTCCTCCTTGCTTTTATAGCGAAAAATTTTTTCCTATGATAACCGTAACCATAACAGGATGATCCGGTAAAGGCTCTTTAAAAAACTCGGATCCGGGGATTAGCACAGCTATTTCCCTGGCAGGTTCAATCTGCTCCAGATGTGAGATCACCCGGCTGTACTGGTATTCAAAGGAGTCCGCGTTATCAATTTTTATGACTTGAAACCCTTCTCCCTTTAGCAATTCCGCTACCTTAGAAGCAATACCGGCAACACCGCTACCATTTAAAACCTGTACGGTAATGAGCTCACGGGGCAAAATGAAATCTTTTCCAAGATTCTCCATCATCACAGCAAGCTGTACATAATTGGGCTCAAAAAAAGATTCGCCATTAAAGTCACGCCATGAACCAGGCAGCTGAACAATTAAGCTTTGCGGATCAAAAAGAGGCTCCAGGTTCTCATGAAATTCTTTTAATTCTTTCCAGGAAAGGTCAGTTTTAAAATAGGGAGAAGCTTTTCTGATCATGCGGGATATGTTGGTTATGCCCTTTTTTTCTCCCAGGAATTTTACAAGATTTCCCAGAGAACTTGCCCGGCGCAAAGCTTTTTCCAGGGGTTCCTCTTTACTTTCTCCCGTTAAGAAATAGTCTAGATAGTCCTGGCCCTTTAAAATATCCCCCTTATATGCTATACCGCCCCGGTAATCGACCAGAACAGGAATACCGTTGTAGCTGGCTTCCACGTAATGATGAACAGGTGTGTCCAGGAAAAAGGAAATTTGTTTAATTAATAACTCCGCTCCCCCTTCATTATAAAAATGGCTGGGAGTATAGAAAGGCCTTAAACCCTTTTCTCCATTCCCTTCTACGGGAAGAGGTTCGCTTGTTCCATTTTTTTCTTCCAGGCGATGCAGCAATATTTCCCCCGGAATAAATATAATATGAAATGGGCCACCTGATGCCGGAAAATTTAAAAAAAACATTTCCTCAATACTAACTTCTCCATTATTTTCGCTCAAACCATAAAGGAGATAGTTTGTCCCGCCGGTTTGCGGTGCGGTACGCAAACTTTTGGCCCAGTCTGTCCTGTTCTGTAAAGCTTGAAAGGAACCTAAAAAGCGTATTCCCAATAGTAAAACAGCGATTAAAAGAACAAGAGACAGGAGAAAAATAAGCCGTTTTTTACGCAGGCGAATCCTCCCTGCTGTCTTTTGCCGTGTTATGCTAGTAGGCCTCATAACCCTGTAACTCCTGATTATTTTTCCTTAACGATAAAACCAGAGAATTGCGAAAAGAAATAGAGTTCGGATGCACGATTTTTTCTCTCTCCAGGACGTACTTTATGGTCAAATTCACAGCACCGAGGAGAGCTCTTTCCAGGTCAGAAAAGGCAACCTCCCTTATCTCTTTAGCACCGGGACAGGTTCTACCCGGTTCGATGTAATCTGCCAGGTAGATTATTTTGGCAAGGAGAGACATCCCCGCAATACCGGTTGTATGCATTTTTACTGCCTCTAATATTTCTTCATCATCTATCCCCAGTTCCCATTGCAGTAACCAGGCACCCACAGGTGCATGAAGTAAGGCGGGTTCCTGCAAGGTTATATCATCTACTAGATCGTTTTCTAAAGCAATCCGGTACAATCTATCGTTTGAAAAGATCTTCCCGTAGTCATGCAATAGCGCGGCAAGGGACGCTTTTTCACCATTAACTCCATAGGTGACGGCAAGACGAAGCGCCATTTCCTCGACACCAATGGAATGGATAAAAAGATTATTACTGATATTGTTCTTTAGTATTTCCCGGGCCCTTGATATGTTCATCTCTGCAACACCATACGTATATAATTTGACATAAAAAAAAACATTCCTTCTTCTAAATGTTTTTAAAATATAAAAAAGGCAACTTTAAAGTTGCCTATTATCTCTTGGTTTGGCTTCATTTACAACCAAGCGGCGCCCATCTACCTCTGCCCCGTTCATGTTTTCCATTATTTTTTGAGCATCTTCATCAGTTACCTCGACAAAACCATACCCCCTGGAACGACCGGTAGCTCTTTCCGTAATAATACGACAACCCAGAACCTCTCCGTATTTTGCAAAAGCATTCCGGAGCTCTTCCTCCGTGGTCCCCCAGGAAACATTCCCTACATAAAGGGTTTTAACCATTTCGTCACCTCGCTTCCCGGCATTATGTATTCTTTTTATATTATGCAGTAGTAAAAACTAGATTATACTTCCTTCTTCACCTCCTGGAAATAATGCCGGTGGGTAACATGGAGAATCCGGAACCTATATTGATCGGATCCCTTATGCACAAGCTGACGCGTTTACCCGGTAGGCATTGAGTAATAAAAAACTCTTTTTATCAACAAGTATTGACAAAATTATACATATGGCCATAATTTTTTAAATCATAGCATTTAAAAAGACAGAAGTCAAGCAATCATCGTATGTAAAGCCTGTTTTTATAAATATATTGTTCTACAGGTTCCGGTGTTAAGTACTTAATCGTTTTCCCCTCTGCTATCCTGCGTCTGATATAAGTTGAGGAAATCGCCATGGCCGGTATTTCAAGCAAATGAACCTTTTTAGTAATGTCGGGAAAGGCAGGTCCGAGAATAATTTTTAATTTATTAAAAGAGTATCCCGGGCGAGAGGCTGCTATAAAAGAACAGGTTTCCAGTAGTTCCGTGTAATCTTTCCATGTTTTTATATCCAAAATAGCATCCGCCCCGGTTATAAAATAGAGATTTAGCCCCTCTTTATAAATCTGGAAAAAACGCCGGACAGTATCAATAGTATAGGAGGGATGGTTACTATCTATTTCCAACCGTGACACGGTAAAATAAGGGTTGTCAACCACAGCCAGCATCGTCATTATATAGCGGTGTTCCGCCGAACTTATATACTTTTCATCCTTGTGCGGAGGGGTACCTGCAGGAAGGAAAATAACATGATCCAGCTTAAACTGCTGGCGGGCCTCCTCTGCCGTAACCAAATGCCCGATATGAATGGGGTCAAAAGTGCCCCCCATGATACCCAGGGTTAAAGATTCGCCGCTGACTTTAGGCAATAAAAAACTCATCCCGTACTCTTCCTTTTTATCCCCCGATTTAAAGAGAATAAGTGAATTCCATGTTACCTATACGTACAATATCCCCTTCTTGAATACCCATTTTAACAAGCCCTTGTTCCACACCCAGCTTTCTTATCATCTCCTGGAACCGGCGTAAACCCTCGGAACTGTTGAAATCAGCTCTAAGAGCAGCTTTCTCTACCTCGTCCCCCCTGACAAGATAAATATTCCCCTCCACCTGGATAATGAGTGGCCTGACCTCAACTGGAGGAAGATAGATAATTTCATGATCTTCAAAATCTTCTTCAGGTAAAAGGGTATTCCTTTCCTGTACACGCCGGTATAATTCCTCCAGAAGGGCATCAATTCCTTCTCCTGTAACGGCAGATATCGGAAAGAGCGGTATGTCCTTAATTCTGGCCCGGAATTCCTTTAAATTCCCCTCTGACTGCGGCAAATCCATTTTATTGGCAGCGAGGATACCTGGTTTGTTGAGCATTTCTTCATGATAAAGTTTTAGTTCTTTCTTCAAGTTGCAAAAATCTAAATAAGGATCTCGCCCTTCCGTTCCGGCCATGTCAATTAAATACAGTAAAACTCCCGTTCTCTCGATATGTTTTAAGAATTGATGGCCCAGTCCCGCTCCTTTATGTGCTCCTTCAATTATCCCCGGAAGATCGGCTACAACAAAGGAACGCTCTTCCCCCAGGTAAACGACTCCCAGCTGAGGTGTAAGGGTAGTAAAAGGGAAATCGGCAATTTTAGGCCTTGCAGCTGAAATCCGGGAAAGAAGGGTCGATTTCCCGGCATTTGGAAAACCAACAAGCCCTACGTCTGCCAGCAGTTTCAACTCCAGGATAAGCGTCCGCTCTTCCCCGGGTTCTCCTTTTTCAGCAAAACCCGGAGCCCGGCGGCGTGAAGTGGCAAAACGCGTATTACCACGGCCTCCCCTGCCGCCCCTGGCGGCCACAACCTTAATTCCCCGATGGTGGAGATCTGCCAGGAGTGTGCCTTTTTCATCTTTAATAACTGTCCCTATAGGAACCTGTACATATAAAGAGCTGCCGCTTTTCCCCTGCTTATTTTTACCCTGCCCATGAAAACCGCTGGCAGCATGTAAATGGGGGCGATAGCTAAGATCTATCAACGTATTTTTTTCAGGAGAAGCGACAAATATTACCTCTCCTCCATCTCCACCGTCGCCCCCGTCAGGGCCTCCTCGCGGCACATATTTTTCCCTCCGGAAGGAAACGATGCCGTCCCCGCCTTTTCCCCCTTTGACAAATACTTTGACCCGATCCACAAACAAATTTATCACCTTATTTAAAAAAAATCCCGGGAACCCCCGGGTTTTATATTATTCTACGGGTATACACTAACTTGTTTTTTAGTCTTACCAAGCCGTTCATAAGTTACCAAGCCGTCAGCAAGAGCAAACAAGGTATCATCTTTTCCGCGGCCGACATTAAGACCAGGATGGACTCTGGTACCTCTTTGACGGACAATAATACTTCCTGCTGAAACCTCCTGTCCCCCGTATCTCTTAACACCAAGCCTTTTAGCATTGCTGTCACGACCGTTACGGGAACTCCCAACACCTTTTTTATGAGCAAATAATTGCAAGTTAATTTTGCGCATTTTTACCGGCCTGATCCGCCAAACCAGGCCTTACACCTCCTTTCAAGGGCTTTATTCCCGGAAAATGATTATTTTTAATACAATATAATCCTTAATGCTTAATGCTTATTCATTTTTGAATAAAATATGGTGGGGGTACGCTTTAGCTGTTTCTTCCAGGCCCAGCAGCATGGTTTCCAGCAACAGGTAGCACTTCTCCTCTTGTTTCCTTTCCATTTCAGGCAGCGAAGTAATTAACAGAGAGCCCTCTTCCATTTTTACAGGAAGCTTTACTCCCACCAGGTCTTCCAGAGCAAAGATTACTGTTTGGGTAAGAACAGAAACAGCGGCACACACTATATCACTTCCATGAGGGGCAAAAAGAGCGTGCCCTTTAACTTCTACAGAAACAGGATTACCCTTGTTATTCCGTTTAACCTTTACCTCAATCATTTTTTTGCAGGCTCTTATCCTGCCTCTTATCCTGCAGGAACTTCAATCTTCTCAATTTTAACCTGGGTAAAGGGCTGCCGGTGGCCTTGTTTCCTTCTATAATTTTTCTTGGGCTTAAATTTAAATACGATAATTTTTTTGCCTTTTCCATGGGACAGCACTTTTCCGAGAACCTTTGCTCCCGCCACGTAAGGGGAACCTACCTGTGTTTCATCTTCATTTTTAATAACCAGCACCTTTTCAAATACTACTTCCGTACCGAGATCAGCCGGTAGTTTTTCTACCTTGCAAACAGTTCCTTCAGAAACCTTGTACTGCTTTCCACCCGTTTCTATAATGGCATACATCAATTTTTACCTCTCTCTAAATAAACTCGCCGTACAAGGTACTTTTACCAGGGGTAAAATTTTTTCAAAACCTTGCCCGTGCGGCCGGATGCCATGTAATTTTAGCACATAAGAGAATTATTGTCAATTGTTAGTCGGGCCTGGGCAGGAATTCCGCAAATGTTTTCTTAAAACAGGCTCCTGTTTTGGATAAGGTTGTTCAGGAGCCCTAAAAAATGTTAAGCGATAAAAGGGTAAAACA
>JAGVAS010000072.1 GCA_020060185.1 Desulfovibrio sp.
GGAGATGGCCCTGCCGGCATGGAAGCCGGCAGCCGGGAGGTGAGTAGGATGCGAACTCTCCCGGGAAGGTCATCGTAGACTCAAGCTGAAACGTAGAGCGTTCAGAGCGGAACTCGGAGCTTAAGCCTCAGCAAAAGCTGCTCCATTTTCATATTACTTACTTGAAGCTAAAAAAACCGCCCTTGGCCCTCAATTCTTCAGGCCTAAGGCGGTAATATTTCTCATGAGGACATTCCATGGAGACATTCCATGGGGATGATCAGGGGATAATTTTGTTCAGAGAATACTCGATAATCCCTTCCGCTCCGGCTTCTTTAAGCCTGTAAACAAGCTCCCTTACTGTTTTCTCATCAATGACGGTTTCGACAGCAACCCATGACTCCTCGTGCAGTCCGGAGATAGTAGGTTTCCTGAGAGCAGGCAGCAAAGAGAGCACTTTAGGCAGGTTTTCCTTACTGACATTCATTTTTAATCCCACTTTTTGTTCCGCCAGCAATGCGCCCTTCAAGAGAGTGGCAATCTGTTCAATTTTATATTTCTTCCAGTCTATGTTCCAGCTTCCCCTGTTAACTATAAAACGGGGGGTGGATTGCAAGATAGTTTCAATAATTCGCAGGTTGTTAGCTTTTAAGGACCTTCCCGTTTCTGTAAGCTCGGCAATGGCATCTACCAGGTCTGGGGGTTTCACCTCTGTGGCGCCCCAGGAAAACTCCACTGAGGCCTGGATATTGTTTTTACGCAGGAAGCTTTTGGTTACCTCCACCAGTTCGGTGGCTATTTTTTTCCCCTGCAGGTCTTTAACGCTTTCAATACCGGAGTCCTTGGGAACGGCCAGGACAAGCTTGATGGGCCTGAATCCCTGTTTGGCATAGACCAACTCTGCAACCTCCAGGACATCCACTCCTGTTTCCGTAATCCAATCTTTCCCCGAGATGCCCGCATCAAGAACCCCGCTTTCAACGTACCTGGGAATTTCCTGTGCCCTTATAAGGATACAGTCTATCTCGTCATCGTCGATGTAGGGGAAGTAAGAACGATCGTTGACATAAATATTAAAGCCTGCCTTTTTAAATATTTCCAGGGTGGCGTTTTGCAGGCTGCCCGCCGGCAAACCCAGTTTTAACTTTTCCATTTTTCACTCTCCATCTCCCATTTCATTTTAACGTTTTCTATTATAACAACATAAATTCTTTAAAACAACTGGAAAAGTTACTTTATAACAGGCTGGGGAAGAGAATCGAGGACTTTTAAAGACTCCTTCATTTCCTCTTCTGACAGGGAGTAGTCAGACAGCTCCCCGTTGAGGTAGGAATCATAGCCGGTTAAATCAAGAAGCCCGTGACCGCTCAGGTTAAAAAGGATGATCTTGCTGCGGCCTTCCTCCCTGGCTTTTTCGGCTTCTTCAATGACTGCCGCAATAGCGTGATTGGTTTCCGGAGCACAGATTAAACTTTCTGTGCGGGCAAAAGTCAGGCCTGCCTTATAGGTCTGCAGCTGGTTATAAGCCCGGGGCTGGATGAGAGTATCCAGGACAAGCTGGCTGACAAGAGGAGACATCCCATGGTATCTTAATCCGCCGGCATGTATGGACTTGGGTATAAAGTTATGCCCCAGGGTAAACATGGGTAAAAGCGGAGTAGTGGCAGCAGTATCTCCAAAGTCATAGGTAAAGGGCCCCCGGGTTATGGTTGGACAGGCAACGGGTTCAACGGCAATCACCTGCACATCCTTTCCATAAATCTTATCCCTGATAAAAGGAAAGGAAAGCCCGGCAAAATTGCTGCCGCCCCCGACACAGCCGATAACTACGTCAGGATATTCACCCAGCATGTCGAGCTGTCTTTGTGCTTCCAGGCCGATAATGGTCTGGTGCAGCATAACATGATTTAGAACGCTCCCCAGGGAGTATTTGGTATTCTCTGATGTTACGGCATCCTCGATAGCTTCACTGATGGCAATTCCAAGGCTGCCCGGGCAGTCCGGGTCTTCACTCAAGATCTTACGGCCGAAGTTGGTTTCCCGGCTGGGACTCGGCACACAATTGGCACCCCAGGTTTTCATCATTAATTGCCGGTAAGGTTTTTGCTCGTAGCTAATCTTGACCATGTAAACCTTTAACTCCAGGCCAAACATGGAGCACCCCAGGCTTAAGGCGGAACCCCACTGCCCGGCACCAGTCTCCGTAGTAAGCCTTTTAATACCGGCAACCTTGTTATAATAAGCCTGGGCAATAGCAGTATTAGGCTTATGACTGCCGGCAGGGCTTACAGATTCGTTTTTATAGTAAATCTTGGCCGGGGTTTTCAGGTATTTTTCCAGGTTATAAGCCCTTTGTAAAGGTGTTGGCCTCCAGATTAACAGTTTTTCCAGAACTTCCTCGGGTATATCAATCCAGCGCTGCGTACTTACTTCCTGCTCAATAAGGTTCATGGGAAAAATTGGTGAAAGATCCTCCGGCCCTACGGGCTTTCCGGTAGCAGGATGCAAGGGGGGCTGCAGGGGCGTGGGCATATCCGCCTGGATATTGTACCATTGCCTGGGAATCTCCTTTTCGGGTAAAAATACTTTTTTAGTCTCCATCTTCCTTCCTTCCTTTCACATAAATAAATTAAATAAAAAAACCTCGTCTCAGGGACGAGGGATTACCCGCGGTACCACCCATATTACCCCCTGTAAAGGGGATCGCTCAGCAAGGTACGGGAGCAATTAAGTAT
The DNA here is from genome assembly GCA_020060185.1 of Desulfovibrio sp. Taxonomy (GTDB): domain Bacteria; phylum Bacillota; class Dethiobacteria; order DTU022; family UBA8154; genus UBA9862. The sequence goes on from JAGVAS010000072.1 coordinate 2,715, forward strand.
TACTCCGATACCCCTTTCCTTTAACGGTGAAAACTCCGTCCTGCCCTACTTAATTTATAAAAATATGTTCAGGCAGGCGCCTCCGGGAACCATTCAACAGGCGATTAAGTGCCGGGCTTACACCTTCGGGTTTCTAAAGCCCTCCACCCGGTTCTCTGAACTTCTCCTACCGGCTTACTATTTCCCTTCAAAGGCTTTATAACTTAGCTTTCCGCTAATATAGCATAATTAAATAATTGTTGTCAATAACTTTTTTTTGTAAAATATTTTTAGTACCAGGAATCAATTGCCGTACTTAAGAAAAAAGCTTATGATCAAAAAAAGCAGGGTTCCAACAGTTAAGAACAGAAAAGAAGCCCTGATTACCATAACCCTGAGAAATTTCAGATCTTCACCGGAAGGCTTCCGTCCCGCAGCGTTAATTACGGGGCGATTTGAGGGGATACCCTGGTAATAACTGGTTCCACCCAGTCGAACATTTAGCAGAAGGGCGGCGGCGGCCTCGGGATACCCGCTGTTGGGGCTGGGATGCTTTTTCCCTTCGGGGAGAAGGAGAAGCCAGTATTTTCCGGCCTGCTTAAAAGATATTTTTCTCCCTATCAGACCTGCAGCCAGAAAAAAAACTGCGGTTAACCTGGCAGGAAGATAATTGGCGAGATCGTCAAGCCTGGCAGCTGCCCAACCAAAATAAAGGTACTTTTCATTTCGATAGCCAAGCATAGAATCAAGGGTATTAACGGCCTTATAAGCCATAGCCAGAGGCGGCCCGCCAATAAAGGCATAAAATAAGGGGGCAATTACACCATCACTGGTATTTTCTGCCAGGCTTTCCAGCGCTCCCCTACAGATTTCCTCTTCATGTAATTGCTCCGTATCACGGCCGACAATGAGAGACAAAGCCTCCCTTGAACCCTGCAAATCTCCTTTTTTTAGGGGAGTTTCCACCCCCAAAACATGTTCAAGCAAGCTCCTTAAAGAAAAAGTTGTATATAAAAGGTAGGTCGCCGTTAAAAACCCGAGGTAAGCATTCCACCTGTGGAACAAGAGAATTATTTCCCGGGAAACGAAGAAGGTGGAGAAAATAACAACAACAGCCAGGAGAAGACCCCCCAGGCGCTCCCTTACAGGACTCCTGGTTACTCTACGAAGCACTTTTTCCAGAAGCGTTATAGCGCTTCCTATAATTTCAACAGGGTGAAGCAGCCAGCGGGGATCACCCAGGGACAAATCCAGGGAAAAAGCCAGGATGATCATCATTGCTAACCCGGGGGGCTGGAAGAGGTAAATGCCGCTCACCTGGAACCAGTTCATCTACTTTTTTACTCCTTTCTGTAGTACCTCACTTCGCTGAACCTGTTCTTGCGCTGCACAAGTCGTTCGCTACGGCGCTACACCATCTACAAGGGGGTGCCAGGTGGGGAAAAAACTCCAAACCCCAAACTTTTTATTAGAATCGTCCAGGGCATGGAACGGTATTTTGTGATCGGCCATTTTCATCCATTGTTTATGGTAAAATCAGGGGGACGGGCTGGCAATGCCGTCTAAAAAAGCAACCAGGCTCTCTCCCAGGGAAAAGGAGTTATAGCCCCCCTCCAGCGCGGCAAACAAGCGCCCCTGGCACTTTTCCCGGGCAAAGGCTCCTAAAATAGCTCCCATGGCCCCGTAGTCTTCAGTTGTAAGGAGTCCTCCCCAATCTTTTACGTGACGGTCAAATCCTGCTGAAACAGCAACCAGATCTGTTTCTATATCCCGCAGGAAATTTTCCAGGCCTTTTACAAAGGAAACATTGTCCCGCCCTGTTAGGTGCCGGTAAATAACTGCCGGGTTTCCGGCAAAAGAGTTGTCCGTGCCGTCCCCGTAATGCAAATCAAAGTCTATAATCAAAGCTTTTTCCGCTCTTTCCTGCTGCAGCATTTTTTGCACGGCTATGGCCACATTATTAAAGTAACAAAAACCCCAGCAGGAATCAGGACTGGCATGGTGTCCGGGAGGCCTGCAAAGTGCAAAAGCAGCTTCACCGTTCCAGGCCAGCTCAGAGGCCTTTATTGTCGCTCCGGCAGCCAAAAGGGCCATGGGGAAAACAGTTTCCTCCCTGCGCACGCTTTCCAGGTGAAAGCCGCTATGAACGAGAAGCACATCCTCTTCAGCACAAGGCCGGGGTTGTACTACCGGGTATTTCTCCTGAACCAGGGCCAGGGCATGGTTTAGGCGACCGCGAGATGCCGCAGGGTCTCCCGTATATGTTTCCAGAAACGATTCGTGAAAAACAACTTTCATACTCTGTGGGTACTGAAAAGCACCCTTCCTCCTTTCTCTCCAAAAAATTCTTAAGATAACTTCATCCTGTACCTACCCAGGCCAAAAGCGGTATTCTCTCCCAGGTGCATAAACTCACCCAGTTTTACCAGGGGAAGAAAATCATGCAACTTTCCCGTATATTCCGCTTCTCCCAGGAGTCCACGGCCCCAGGAAGAACTTCTTAAGCTTTTCTCCCAGGATACAAACCTGGTATAATCCTTTACCTTTCGTACCTGTTCCGCCTTGTCCGTAAAATTTCGGTAGTTAATCTCCAGTTCCCTGCAGTTATGATGAAAATAATAGATAACTGAGGCTCGGGTCACCAGCGCCTTAATAATATGGTAAAAATGCGGCTCTTCCAGGTAGCCCTCCTGTTCCTTCAAGCTGGTGGGAGTCAGAAAAAGGAGAGACAAACGGGTAACTTCAGGCATTTTTTTCGCCCACAGCTCTATCTCTTCTCCGGAAATCACAGTCTTCGTTTTAGCAATATGGTTATGCTTGTTTTCAAAAATATGCTGTTTTTCTCCCGTGAAAGGATTTTCCGCAACGACATTTTTTAGTATAAATTTTCCCCTTTTCCTAAAACCTTCTTCCGCAAATTCCTGAAATACACGAATAAAGACCTCCAGAAAATTTATACCCCTGCCCATAAGAATGAGATTAAAAATAATCTTTTCACCAGCAATATAATCTGTTTTTTTATCCAGCGGGAGCTGCCAGACAAATGGGGCTGGTAAATAATTAAAACGGCGAACACTCCAGCCTCTATAGGTAATATTTTCATAGAAATAAGCATAGGGACAATAAAGATTGAATAAGCAGTCGCCGCATTTTTTTTGCCTTATCTTACAGGAATGACGATAGAGTATGTTTTTAAACTTTTCCTGCAGAAAAACAGCTCCTTTAAAAAAGGGCAGCACCAGTCCTTCTTTCTGCGGGCATAAAGTAAACTGGTAACAGGCTAACCGGAGTTCTTTAAACAAAAATTCACCTTCTTCAGATCTTCAGAGGATAAAATTATAACATGTTTTATAAACAGTTCTTGCCCCAAATAGAAATTCCTGCCGAAAAAGGATTTTTGTACATATTATACCTCTAAAAAGACATCCTTTACTAAGCAGGAAGTTTTTATTATATTAAAATCAGGATAACAAAAAAAGAAAGAGGTGAAATCCTGGCCCAGGAGTCCCAGGGAAATAAATGGATTTAAACCGTTTTACTAATAAAGCTCGTGAAGCTATTGCTGCCGCGCAAAATATTGCCGCTCGCTATCACCACCAGCAAATAGAACCAGAGCACCTGCTTCTTTCCTTGCTGGAACAGGAAGAAGGGTTGGGAAATAGGCTTTTATCCAAAACAGGAATTAATATTAAAGAAATAAAAAACAGTTTGCATACTATCCTGTTAAAGCAACCAAAAGTGTATGCCGGGGAAGGTACAGGAGAACATATTTACCTTAGCCCGCGCCTGGTCAGGATACTGGATCATGCCAGAGAAGAAGCATCTTTATTTAAAGACGACTTTATCGGTGTGGAACATTTACTCCTTTCTATACTGGAAATAGATAAAGGAGAGGGAGCAAAAGAGATTAAACGCAATGGCCTTAACAGGAATGCCCTTCTGCAGGCTTTACAATCCATCAGGGGCCACCAGAGGGTTACAAGCCCTGATCCGGAGGGAACTTATGAGGCCCTGACCAAATACGGCCGTGATCTTACAGAAGTGGCTGCCGCAGGAAAGTTAGATCCTGTTATCGGCCGTGATGAAGAAATTCGCCGGCTTATCCAGGTGCTCTCCCGCCGGACTAAAAACAACCCCGTTCTAATCGGAGAACCCGGGGTCGGGAAAACAGCTATTGCCGAAGGCCTGGCACAGCGAATTGCCAAAAATGACGTTCCCGAGGGACTTAAGAATAAGCGTATTTTTTCCCTGGATATGGGTGCCCTACTTGCCGGTGCCAAGTTCAGGGGGGAATTTGAGGAAAGGTTAAAAGCTGTCCTAAAAGAAATTCAGGAATCAGAGGGAGAAATCATCCTCTTTATCGATGAGCTGCATACAGTAGTAGGTGCCGGAGCGGCAGAAGGAGCTATTGACGCCAGCAATCTCCTTAAACCTATGCTGGCAAGGGGAGAGCTACATTGTATTGGTGCGACAACGCTGGCGGAATACCGTAAACATATCGAAAAAGATGCCGCCCTGGAGCGCCGGTTCCAGCCAGTGATTATCAGGGAACCGGGTCTTACTGACTCCATCTCCATTCTCCGGGGCTTAAAAGAACGCTATGAAGTGCATCACGGTGTAAGAATTAAAGACTCCGCCCTGGTTGCTGCCGTAACCCTCAGCCACAGGTATATCAGCGATCGTTTTTTACCGGATAAGGCCATAGACCTGGTAGACGAGGCCGCTGCCCTGATCCGGGCTGAAATTGACAGCATGCCCTCACAGCTGGACGAAGCTACCAGGCGAATTATGCAGCTGGAAATTGAAAGGGAAGCGTTAAAAGGAGAAACTGACGTGGCCTCTCATAAGCGCAGGGAACAGGTGGAAAAGGAGCTGGCTGCCCTTAAAAACGAGGCGGAAAAGCTGAAAGCCCGCTGGGAGGAAGAAAAGGAGGCAATTTCCAGGCTAAGAACAATCCGGGAAGAGATCGAAGAGACAAAAGTTGCCATGGAAAAAGCAGAGCAGGCTTATGATCTAAACCTGCTGGCAGAATTGAAATACGGTAAAATGGTCCAGCTGGAGCAAAAACTTAAAGAGGAAGAGGAAAAACTGTCCCAAAAAAGAAGTTTACGCCTTTTGAAAGAGGAAGTTGATGATGAGGATATTGCCGCAATCGTCAGCCGGTGGACGGGAATTCCTTTAAGCAAGCTCCTGGAGGGAGAACGTCATAAAATACTGCGTCTCGGTGAACGGCTCCACGAAAGGGTTGTGGGCCAGGATGAAGCCGTAACTGCAGTCAGTGAGGCCGTGCTGAGAGCCCGTTCCGGCATCAAGGATCCGGATCGGCCCATTGGTTCATTTATCTTTCTGGGACCTACCGGTGTGGGGAAAACTGAACTGGCCCGGTCCCTCGGCTTTGTCCTTTTCGATGATGAAAATGCTCTTATCAGGCTGGACATGTCGGAGTATATGGAAAAACATTCTGTGGCACGCCTTATCGGAGCCCCGCCTGGTTATGTAGGATATGAAGAAGGAGGGCAGCTTACTAACGCCGTACGCCGCCGTCCCTATAGTGTTATACTGTTTGACGAAATCGAAAAAGCGCACCATGATGTTTTTAACACTCTCCTGCAAATTCTGGACGATGGACGTTTAACCGATTCCCACGGGCGGACCGTAGACTTTCGCAATACCGTCATAATCATGACCTCAAACCTGGGAAGTGACATTATCATGGAAGCAGGAACGAAAGATGCGGACTCTTTTAATAAAGCCAAAGAGCTTGTTATGGCCCGTTTACGTTCCTTCTTCAGGCCGGAATTTCTAAATAGGGTAGACGATATGGTAGTTTTTCATCCCCTGGGCAAAGAAGACCTGAAAAAAATTGTTAAAATCCAGGCTGGCCGCCTCCTCAAACGCCTGCAGGAGCAAAATATAACCCTGGAGATAACACCGGAGGCCGAGGAATACCTGGCGGACGCCGGTTACGATCCTGTTTACGGTGCCAGGCCCCTTAAACGAGCCATGCAAAAAGAACTTGAAACCCCCCTGGCGCGCTGCCTTCTGGAAGGAAAATTCAAGCAGGGAGATAAAATAACTGTAGCCAAGGCAAATGGCAGCCTGGCCTTCAAATAGAAGCTTTTTGCCGTCATAATTTCGGGGACACATAATTTCGGGGACATCTTACTAAATTTACTGAAGGTTTATGGGCTCCCGAAAATAATAAAAATTAAGTGAGATGTCCCCGAAAATAAGAGTTTTGATTAATTGTCTTGCAATGTGCTCTTTCTTCCATCCCGGCATGTGATAAACTACCTGGGCCGCTTAATCAACAAGCATTTCTTTTATTACAAGTTTTACTTTGATTATATCTTCTTCTCCTAGAATTCCTGCTTTTTTAAGCAATCTAGACTTATCAACACATCGAATCTGGTCTAACACTATCCAACATTCCTTACCTTCAAATTCAATATTGACCCGCGAAGGATAAGTCTTTGAAGTTGAAGTTAAAGGGGCGATTATCACTGTGTTTATGTTATGGTTCATCTCGTCTGGCGATATCACTATACATGGTCTTATCTTCTGTATCTCTGAACCTCTTGTAGGATCAAGGTCTATCCAGTATATTTCGTACTGATTCACTACCATTCCCAATCCTCCAAGCCAATACCAATACTCTCATCAATCAATAACTCGTCGTCCTTATTTTGGTGCATTTCCTTAAATGCCTCAGCCCAGTTCTTTCTTGGCTGATCAACTGGGATAATAATAATCTTCCCATCCTTTACTTCCATCTCAACCTTATCAGTTATATTACACTCCTTTAGAATAACAGCAGGAATTCTTATCCCCTTTGAGTTCCCAATTCTCACAACATCTGTTATCACTGAATATCACCACCATAGTTATTACTTCGTAATTACATTATATCAGCTATTATCCTAAAATACAATAAAAAGTATACAGCAAGTTTTTAAAGATGATTTTCTTTACGTGATAACTACCTCGTTTTCTACGTCATAAAAAACGATGTTGTTGAAATCAGACGTATTCTTCACGGAAAAAGGAAATATGAATTTCTTTTATTGTAATTTACTGATATATTATTATTTGTGAAGGGGTTAACACTCCTGATTTCCGGGGAATTTCGGGGACATCTTAAATTACTAAAGGTTATAAACTCCTAAAAAAGTAAGATGTCCCCGAAATTATATAATAAACTCCTAAAAAAGTAAGATGTCCCCGAAATTATATACCCCGAACTGCAGGTAAAACAGGAATACCAGGGCAACAACGAGGATAAACATGAGCAAGATCACATCAAAGTCGATATTGGCAAGGTTGATGGCCCGGAAAAGATCCGATTTTCCCGGCCGGTAATCCAGCCTTTGCAGTAAGCGGAAACCGCTACGAAAAACGCTGTTAAAGGAACTGGCAAAAAATCCGACAAAGCTACCTAATATCCTGGTAAGGCTATTCCAGAAAGAAACAAGGGCTTTACCAAGCTGGGTTGCTAAAAATTCCTGCCCCAGCCAGTAGGGGATGCTCGTTTTAAAAAGACCGGTCTTTACCCCGATGGCAAAGGCCAGAGCACCAAGGCCAAAAACAAGTATAGCGGAAGAAATGTCTTTTAAGGTAAAGAATTCGATCCCCACGATATGGTGTTCAATAAAATGGGGATCAAAAACAAAGTAACTTAAGGAAGGAACAATTAACTTATCGAGCAAAAAGTTTGGGTTGAACCCGATAAAAATAATGGTAAGGGCCAGCATCGCCATACCAATTTTCATGGGACGAGGCTCTCCCTTTAAATTCTCTATTTTTTCCCTGGCTTCCGCAGGAGGCTGGCGCAAAAAAGTAAGATAAATAAATTTAAGGTAGTAGAGGACAGTACCTGCCGCCGTAATCATGAAAATCCGCTCTGCTTCCAGGAGGGATGCGACATGGTGATGCTCGTAAGCTTCCACCAGGGCGTGATGCAGGAGGGTTTTACTGGTATAACCGTTAAAAAGGGGAATACCGGCAATTCCCAGGGAAGCGATAATAACCACCAGGGTGGTAAAAGGCAGCTTCTTCCATAACCCTCCCAGGTTATACATATTCAAATCCCCCAGCTTATAAGCAATAACACCGGCTACCAAAAAGAGGGAGGACTTAAATACGGCATGGTTAATGATATGATATGATGCTCCGGCCAACCCCATAGCGCCTTCATATTTAAGGTAACCGGCAGCTCCTATTCCCACAAGGATAAAACCCATTTGGCTGATACTGCTGCAGGCAAGCATTTTTTTAATATTATCCTGGATGATGGCCAGGATCACGCCAAGAAACATGGTACAGATACCCACCCAGATAATAACATAACCCATATTGGATACCATGTGCCAGAATTCTTTAAACTGCCCTGCCATGCTTGTAGCGGCCTCGGCATCAACGGAAGGGACCAGAAGAACGTTAATCACCCGGATGATACCATAGGCTCCCGTTTTGATCATAATTCCGGAAAGCAAAGCGCTGGCCGGAGCAGGAGCAACGGGGTGAGCCCTGGGCAGCCAGATATGCAAGGGGGCCATACCGGCTTTAATGCCAAAGCCCAGGATCATTAATATAGCTGCCAGGGGAATAGCAATGTCCATGCTTTTTACGACAACAGTACCCGGTAAAATAGCAAGAGTGCCGTTGCGGAAATAGAGGAGAGCCAGTCCTGACAGGATGCTCATCCCCCCTGCCACACCCAGGTAGAGATAAAGATCGCCGGCGTTATAAGCTTCATCTGTCTGGGTATGCACAACCAGCACGTAAGAAGACAGGGACATTATTTCAAAAAACAACAACAGGCTTAAAAAATCCCCGGCAAGAGGGACTCCTACGGTTCCAGACAGTGTTAATAAAAATAAGGTATAAAAACGTCCCCTGTTTTCTTCATGTTCCATATAGGAAAAAGCAAAGATAGTTGCAGCCAGCCAGACAAAACTGGAAATAAGAGCGACAATGAGACTGAAACCATCAACACGGAACGTCAAATTCAAAGGAGAAACGACATTGAAAAGTTCAAAGGATATAATATGGCCTCCCAGGACCACGACGGGATACATGCAGATAACAGTAACCAGAGTAGCCAATGTAGCACAAAATACAAAAAAGTTACGCCACCAAGTAGAATAAAAGGATACCATTGCTACTACTGCTGCAGCAAGTGCCGGTATCAAGACAGCTAATAATGGCAGAATGGAAACACCCGAAACATGGGGCATTAACCTTCACCTACCCCCTATTATCTAATTATTGGAAGGAACTTAATTCTATCTTTAAAAAATATATTCAACGACACTCTGTACAAAGGGAACAGTTAACTCCAGTTTAATTCCCACTACCAGGCAGGTAACAGCCAGGACCACAATCGGCAGGAGCATGGGCAGGGGAGCTTCCGGTCCACGTACGGGTTTAAATTCCCCTTTTCTGAAAAAGGCCGCCGTTACTATGGGCAGGAAATAAGCGGCATTAAGGAGCGCACTGGTTATCAGAATAACAACAAAGATAGGCATGCCCGTTTCCAAACTTCCTTCCATAAGATACCATTTGGAAATAAAGCCGTTGACAGGCAATATCCCGATCATCCCAACGCTGCCGATTGTAAAGGCCAGCATGGTAAGGGGCATGCGTTTCCCCAATCCATTGAGCTCGCTGATTTTTTTCTTGCCTGTTACGGTGATAATTGCTCCTGCACAGAAAAAGAGCGTTATTTTTAACAGGGCATGGTTAATAATATGGAGCAGACCCCCGGTCAAACCTAGCGGGGTTAGCAGTGCAGCTCCCAGGGTAATATAACCCAACTGGCTGATAGTGGAATAGGCCAGTCTTCTTTTAAGAACATCCTGCCGCATGGCAATGATAGAAGCCAGGATAATTGTAAAGGAAATAAGAACGGCCACAACGATACCCATGTTTAGCTCTATAAGCACAGCTGAGCCGTAGATGGAATACATCACCCTTAAAATGCCAAAAACACCGGACTTGACTACGGCAACAGCATGCAGTAAGGCGCTGACAGGTGTAGGTGCCGCCATGGCGGCAGGAAGCCAGGAATGTAAAGGCATGATCGCCGCTTTTACACCAAAACCCAGGATATAAGTAATAAAAACAATGCGCAGCACAAGGGGCATCGTTTTTACCACTTCTCCCATTATGCCTCCCTGGGTAAAGGTGAGATTCTCAACCAATCCATAAGTGATAAGCACGGAAAAAAGAACCAGGCCTGCACCGATAAAGCTGTAGATTATATAACGTATCCCAGCCTTTTGGGCTTCTTCGTTCCCCTCATGTATTACCAGGGGATAAGTGGCCAGTGTTAACATTTCATAAAAGAGATACAAAGTAAAAAGGTTCGCCGCAAAGGCAATTCCCATGGTTACTCCCAGGGAAATAAGGTAGAATATATAGTAGCGTTTCCTGTTGTGCTCATGCGCCATATAACCTATGGAGTAAAGAACTGAAAAAACCCACAATATTGAAGCTGCACCACCGAAGAGCGCTCCCAGGGGATCAACCCTGAAAGAGAACTCCAGACCGGGCAGTATTTTTAACAGTGTATAGCTAACTGAATTACCTTCCACCACCAGCTTTATGATGGAGACAACTACGACCGCGGTAATCAGACTGGTGAGAAGGGCGAGAGGATTACGAATGCGATCAGCTTTTTCCGCAAAAAAAACTAATAACAAGGCCCCCATTAGCGGAATCACAACGGCGTACAAAGGTAGATTTGTAACAATCTCCATACGCAACACCCCCTTCTTCCGGGTACTGCTTCATTTCGGGTTAGAAAATTTTTTTGCTAAAATACATGATCTTAGTTTACTATTCAGGTATTCAGAATTCAGTAGTCAGAATTCAGAATACCCCGAGAATATGCTTCCAGCAATTTACTAACCTCTTGCAAAAAGTAAGTCTTCAAATGTTTTCGCCGGTTCCCTCATTCTGACTCCTGACTCCTGAGTAGCTATCTTTTTACTTTTTCTGCACCCCCCACAGCACCATAATAGCCATAACACCAGTGAAAATAACAGTGGTTTCCAGCAAGGTGTCATATCCACGGTAATCCAGCACAATATTGGTCACAAAGTTATAACCGCCGCTTTCCTCAATGCCCATATCGATATAGCGGCGCATAACATAATTATTGGTAGGATTTGTTACATCCCCGTATACCGGCATTTCCATTACAGTCATCAGGAGAACCAGGGCCACCATAGCTACAAGAAGAATGATCAGGCCCATATAAATTATTTCGCGCCACTTAACGGTCATTTTGGTCTCCTCCCTACTTTTGTTACCACGGTAATCATTAAAATTGTTGTCCCTACTCCTACGGCAGCTTCTGTAATGGCTATATCCGGTGCGTTAAGCTGCTGCCAGACGAGGGACATAACAGTGCTGTAACCTCCAAAAATGATTACAACGTAAAGGAGATCCTCAAAAATAAACACGGAGAGCGCAGCAGCAACCAAAAGAACTAGAAAGAGGATAAAAATATACTCTGGTAAGACTACTGCCATTTATCTACTCACCTTCCCCCTTCAAAAACTCCCCTTCTTCCTCTTCATAATAGGTACTGATAACGAAGCTTCCTTCTGTCAGGGAAGTGCCCCGCACGTAAGCCGTTTTTGTAATAAGATGGGTCATAACAGGGTTGATGGTAAAGGTCAAAACTAACATAAGCACCAGCTTGATAACATTGGTCATCCCGGGAATCAACAAAATCATGGCCGTAACAACCATACCGGTACCGAGGGTATCACATTTGCCCAGAGCATGAAGACGGTTGTAGATATCAGGAAGCCTTATCAAACCTATAACTCCAACGGAAAGGAAAAATAAACCGCCGAATAATAGAAACACGGCCAGAATCTCCTTAAAAGTGATCATCTTTAACGCTTGCCTTGCCGGAAAAGCGCCGGCCTATCCGGCAAAGTTAAGCGGCCACCCCCTTCCTTTTTTAAAGACTGCAAACCCCCCATAAAATTTTTTAATTGACCTATTGACATAGAAGGTCTTTCTTGAACACTTCAACACTTCTTGGACTAATATTTATAACAACCGGCCTTCCCTTAAGAACTTTAAAATACAAAGGGTGGCGATAAAAGCAGCCAGGATAAAGACAAGGGCTACATCGATATAATAGTAAGCGGCAGTTTGATGTGAAAAAATGACGATATAGAGTACAACCATGGTCATAATCATGTTCATGGCTACAACCCTGTCTGTCGCCGTAGGGCCTTTAAAAGCCCTGTAGAGAGAAGCGATCCCTAAAATCCCCAGGCCGACAACAACAATTTTCATGGCAATTTCGATCATAGGTCAGACACTCTCCTCCAGATCCTTCATAATATCATACAAGTACCAGCTTCGAACCCCGAAAGCGTGGTCCTTGGTCATACCATGGACGAGAAGGCGATCGCCCTCCAAATCCACCGTAATCGTCCCCGGTGTCAAAGTAATAGAATTGGCATAAAAGACCCGGGGCAGGTCCTTTTTAAGGGTTACCTTTAACACAATTAATCCCGGTGAAATAGGCATTTTAGGATTTAGAACAATAAAGGCCACGACAAAATTGGCTTTCACTATCTCAATGAAAAGAAAAATACAATAACGCAGGGCTATCTTTAACTGGCGCCAGTTTATGATGGTCTTACCACGTTCATCAATGGTTAACTGGTCCCAGAACAGGGTTAATAATACACCCAGAAAAATGCCCGTAAAGATATGCTGCCAATCTAGACTGGCTGAAATGAGGAACCAGAAGAACAACAATAATAACGAAATGATGATCGACCCCGGTAAATCCCTTTTAAGGCGCTCCCACAAAGGATAATTGTGCATTTAACCAACCCCTTTTATTTCAGAATACAAACCTGGTGACAGCTTTTTCCAAAAACGCCAGCGGCCCACCAGGGAAAATTCCCATGTAAATAATACCGAGAGCCATAATTACTATGGGTACCAGCATTGTCAGGGGAACTTGATCCATCCTTAATTTAACATCATGGCCGGAGGTAAAATAAGCCTGCCAGATAATCGGGAAATAATAGGCGGCATTCAATAGCCCGCTCAGGACGATAAGAATGATAAAATAAGGGTTATTGGCCTCCAGGCTCCCCATGGCCAGGGCATATTTAGTAATAAACCCCCCAAAAAGAGGTATTCCCACCATGGACAACGATGCTATGGTAAAAGCTGCCATGGTAACAGGCATCTGGTAACCCAGGCCGGAAAAATGCGTAACCTTCTTCCTGCCGGTCTGGTAATAAATAGCCCCGGCGGATAAAAAGAGGCACGTCTTCATAAAAGCATGAATGATAATATGCAAAAGGGCAGCGGTAATTCCCCAGACGGTACCCAATCCAAAACCCAGAAAAATGTAACCGATCTGCGCTACCGTGGAATAGGCCAGACGCCTTTTTAATTCCAGCTGGACGAAAGCAAAGAAGGAACCGCCCAAAATTGCCAGGGTAGCCAGGAAGAGAATAAGGTAACGCATATAGGTTTCCTGAAACACTTCAAAACTAAAAACAATGAAATAAATGCGCAACATGGAAACAATATAAACTTTAACTACCAGGCCGGAGAGAATGGCACTGGAAGGAGATGGAGCCGAAGAATGAGCATCCGGCAGCCAGATGTGCAGGGGAAAGAGAGCCGATTTAACGCCTAGCCCTACGGTAATAAAACTCATTGTAGCCCAGAGCAGGAACGGGTACTGCTCCCTGACCCTGGCCAACTCCGTGGCCACATAAGGAATATTAAGGTTCCCGGTAATCTGGTATAAAAAGCCGATACCGAAGAGGAAAAAACCTGCCCCGAGACTGGCAAGCATCAGGTAGCGCAGGGTTGCCTCCGAAGAACGTTTTTCTCCTTTGGCCACCACCAGGGCACAGGCCCCGATACCTGTAACCTCCACCATAACGTACATATTAAAAAGGTCATTGGTAACCACCATGCCCATCATGGCGGTAAGAGTTAAAAGAAGAAGCGTATAA
>JAGVAS010000097.1 GCA_020060185.1 Desulfovibrio sp.
AAACTATTTAAAAAGGTTCAGTCCTGTTAAAGTTTATTTACCCTTGTACTGCGCTTTGCGTTTTTCCAAAAAGGCGGCTACACCCTCTTTTTTATCTTCCGTGGCGCAGGCCAGGGCATGGAGGTAGGATTCATGAGCCATACCTTCATAGATGCCCACTTCCAGGGAGCGGCTTACGGCTTCCTTGGCGTACTGGATGGCCAGAGGTGATTTAGAAGCAATAATATTGGCTACTTTTTTAACTTCCTCCATTAAATTTTCCGGGGGAACAATCTTGTTGACCAGTCCGATACGGTAAGCCTCTTCCGCGTCGATCATTCCACCTGTTAAGACCAGCTCCATGGCCCTTCCAAATCCTACCAGTCGAGGCAGGCGCTGGGTTGCGCCATCCCCGGGAATAATGCCCAGGTTTACTTCCGGAGAGCCCATTTTGGCATTGGTGGAAGCTATGCGCAGCGTGCAGGCTATGGCCATCTCCAGGCCGGCTCCCAGGGCGAAGCCGTTTATAGCAGCAATTACAGGTATGGGCATTTCCGCCAGCATATTAAAGACTTCCTGGCGGCGCCTGGTTTGCTTGCGTCCCAGGACAAAATCACGCTCCTGCAGTTCTTTAATATCTGCCCCGGCCATGAAAGCCTTTTCTCCAGCACCGGTTATAATTAAAACCCTGATTCCTTCGTCTTTTTCCACTTCTGCAAAGACCTGGCCCAGTTCTTCCGTTAGAGCATTGGAAAGGGCGTTCATTACTTCAGGGCGGTTGATGGTTATAAAGGCCAGAGGAAGTTCCTTTTCAAATTTAAGAAATTGATACATTATTCTCCCTCCCTTACTTGACTTTTTAATACAACTTACTATTTTTCTCTACAATGGAGGAAGAAGGAATAAATCCTTCTTCCTCCCAAATAATCTGTGCTTTTTTAAGAAAATGCAGGAACACCCAATTCGGAGTTACCGATAATTAATTGCTGGATCTGTGATGTGCCTTCATAAAGAGTATTGATACGGGAATCACGGTACATCCTTTCCAGCGGATATTCTCCCGAGAAGCTGTAGCCTCCCAGTGCCTGCATCATGTTGTAAGTAACCCTGTTAACCATTTCACTGTTGAAATATTTGGCCATACAGGTCTCGCGGGTATTGGGAACACCCTTGTTTTTGAGGTGGCCGGCCCGGTAAACCAGAAGCCTGCCCATCTCAATATCCAGGACGGCGTTGGCAATTAATTGCTGTACCAGCTGGTGTGCAGCAATAGGTTTGCCGAACTGGATTCTTTCCTTGGCGTACTTTTTGGCCACATCAAGAGCCGCCTGGGCGGTACCGACACAACCTGCAGCGACAGTATAACGGGCATTATCCAGGGCGGACATGGCTACAGCAAAGCCCTTTCCGACGGGACCCAGGATACTATCCTTGTGCACGCGGACGTTATCCATGGTTATTTCCCCGGTATCCTGGGCACGGAGGCCGATCTTCTCGTGGATGGGCTGGGGGGTTAACCCGGGGGTACCCTTGTCGACCAGGAAAGCAGTAATGCCCCTGGCTCCGGCATTTTTGTCCGTCTTGGCAAAAATGATGGAAACTTCCGCCACATCGGCATGGGTAATCCACATCTTATTACCGTTCAGGATGTAGTAATCCCCATCCTGCTCGGCGGTACTCTTCATGCTGGCGGCATCGCTTCCGGAATCAGGCTCCGTAAGGCCGTAGCAGCCGAATATTTCACCGGTAGCGATGCGGGGAAGGTACTTTTGCTTCTGTTCCTCGGTCCCCCATTTCAAAATGGTTTTCGCCACAAGGGATATATTAACAGAATAGCTGCCGCGCATGGA
Organism: Desulfovibrio sp.; assembly: GCA_020060185.1. Classification (GTDB taxonomy): domain Bacteria; phylum Bacillota; class Dethiobacteria; order DTU022; family UBA8154; genus UBA9862. The sequence continues at coordinate 1,830 of JAGVAS010000097.1, forward strand.
AGAACATCCGTAGCCCAGTTCCTCGGCCACAATCGCGTGGCAGATGTAGTCCATGCCGCTGCCCTCATATTCTTCGGGAATAGAAGTTCCGACGATGCCCAGTTGCCCCATTTTTTTCCAGACATCCCAGGGGAATCTCTCTTCTTTATCCCATTCCTTGGCATAGGGAGTAATCTCCTTGGCCACAAAATCACGTACCATTTTTTGTACCGCTAATTGCTCTTCAGTCAGATCAAAATTCATCTTATGCACCTCCGCTTTATTCTTCTAAGGACAGTTATTTAAGTTTACTTTAAGACCGTGGGGACAGGAGGATCCTGGGAATAGTCATAAAATCCCTTCCCGCTTTTACGTCCCAGGTAGCCCGCCTGAACCATTTTCTCCAGCAGGTAGCAGGGGCGATAACGGGCGTCACCCAATTTTTGATAAAGGGTCCTGGTCTTGGCCAGGTGTGTATCGATTCCGATAAGGTCAATCAGTGCCAGTGGGCCCATGGGCTGGTTGGAACCCATTTGCAGCGCCTTGTCGATATCAGCCGCAGTACCGATTCCTTCCTCCAGTACCCAGACAGCCTCATTAAGTAATGCCGCCAAAACCCGGCTGGCAATACCGGCAATACCCTCCTTGGCGGTAACTACAGGCTCTTTTCCCAGGAACTCTGCAAATTCCCTTGTTTTGACAACAACCTCCGGTTTTGTGGCTAACCCGGGCATAATTTCTACAAGCCTCATAACAACAGCAGGATTAAAGAAGTGCATCCCTACCAGCCGGCTGGGATCCTTAAGGGCGGAAGCAATCTCGGAGATAGAACAGGCAGTGGTATTGGTAGCCAGGATTGCCTCCGGTTTAGCTACTGCTTCCAGCTGGGCAAACATGTTCTGTTTCAGCTTTACATCTTCGATAACAGCCTCGATAATGAAATCTGCTTTAGCAGCTTCCTTTATATCCGTAGAGGTTTTGATACGGCCCAGGAGTTCGCTTAGTTCTCCTTCCGTCATTTTCCCCTTTTCCACTCTTTTTTTCAGCAATTTTTCAATATTCCCCACGCTGCGCTTGAGAATGGCATCATCAACATCCACGAGGATAACTTCCACACCATTTTGGGCCATGAGATGGGCAATCCCCGTACCCATGATACCCGCTCCCAAAACAAATCCCGTTTTAATTTCCATAAATTATTCCTCCTTCTATTTTTAAATTAATTTAACCTCTCCACGATCACAGCAAGCCCCTGGCCACCGCCAACACAGGCGCTGATCAACCCGAGGGCCTTATCATATGCCTTCAGGGCATAAAGGTTAGTAGTAATAAGTTTTGTACCGGTAGCCCCAACAGGGTGCCCCAGGGCAATAGCCCCACCATGTACGTTGACTTTATCGCGATCAAATTTCATTTCTCTTTCACAGGCTAAGTACTGCGCGGCAAAGGCTTCGTTGAGTTCGATAAGATCGATATCATCCAGCTTCAGTCCCGCTTTTTGCAGGGCGATAGGAATAGCTGCCACCGGGCCAATACCCATATACTTGGGATCTACTCCCGCGGCAGCATATCCCCTTATCGCCGCTATGGGTGTTAATCCCAGGGCTTTAGCTTTCTCTTCGGACATAACTACCATGGCTGAGGCGCAATCGCAAAGGGCACAGCTGTTTCCAGCCGTTACGGTTCCTCCATCTTTCTTAAATACCGGGGGCAACTTAGCCATTGCTTCCAGGGAAACATCCCCACGGGGTATTTCTTCTTGGTCTACAACCACTGTTTTTTTCTTTTCCTTAATTTCTATGGCCAGAGTTTCTTCCTTGAACCTGCCTTCCTGGACAGCCTTTGCCGCTTTCTGGTGGCTTTCCAGGGCAAACTGATCCTGTTCCTCCCTACTGATGCTGTATTTTTCTGCCAGCAGCTCCGCCGTGTTGCCCATGAACATTCCTGCCAGCATGCACATAAAACCGTCCTTGTGCAGGCCGTCATAAACGGTGAAATCCCACATACGGGCCCCCCAGCGCGCTTGAGGTATAAGATAGGGAACATTGGAAGCGACTTCCGTGCCGCCCACGATAACAACGTCCGAGTCCCCGCAGAGAATCGATCTACATCCTTCTATTACCGCCTGTAAGCTGGAAGCACAACGAATATTGATGGTATAGGCAGGTACTTTTACCGGCAATCCGCCTTTAACAGCGGAAATACGGGCCACATTGGGGCCTATGCCTGCCTGCCAGCCACAGCCGAATACCAGTTGATCTACATCTTCACCGGAAATTCCCGCTCTTTTAATGACCTCCGCCACTATGGCCGCTCCCAGGTCAGAGGCGCTCAGACTGCTTAAACCGCCTCCAAATCTTCCTCCGATAGTCCGTACAGCACTTACGATTACTGGCTTGCCCATAAATCTCCCCGGGAAAATACCTCCGGGAATTCCTCCCTTCAAATATTATTTTTATTTTGAAAGACAACCTCAACCTCCGCCAAAATTTTCTTTAAGGCACCACCTCCATGTTCAAATAGTATACTTTAACTGCCTGCGTTCATTTAATTAACTACCTGAATACTCGGTGTTCATATATTGAACTTTTTGGTTTTCTAACCTTCTGGGTTAAAATAATTTACTAAGCAGAACCTGCCTGTCAAGCCTTAAACCGCCGCATCCGCTGCTATCCTTTATTACTTTAACTTGCAATTTGCTTGCCAAAACACCGGCTTGCAGAAAAATTTCTTGACCTGTTTAGTTATTGAACTGAATTTTTACGTGCGGTTTCCAGGGTTTTTAGTTTTTTCCACAATGTTGTCCTGCTAATTCCCAGGCGGGAAGCCAGGTCTTTTTTGTCAATGTTTTTTTGTTGATAAAGCTTTTCGATAATTTGCTCCTCCATATATTCCAGGGTTCCGATATTTACAGTTATGTAATGATCTTCATCATGCGTCAGGTTTTGCCTGTCTTCTTTAAAACGGTAGAGTTCATCTACCAGTTCTTCCATCAACCTGAAGTTATCTTTTTTACCCTCGGAAAGGATAACGTATTTTTCTATAAAGTTTTCCAATTCACGGACATTTCCCGGCCAGTCGTATTCACTTAAGAAACGGATGACAGAACCCGGAAACTTATCAATACGGCTGCCATTGCCGCGGTATTTGCGGGAAAAGTACTCAACCAGCAGAGGTATATCGCTTCTCCGGTTCCTTAAAGGGGGAATCTCCAGGTTTAAAACATTTAGACGGAAAAAAAGGTCTTCCCTGAAGTTCCCTTTTTTAATCTCATCAGGTAAGAAGCGGTTAGTAGCGACAATAACGCGTACATTTACCGGGATGATTCGTTCTCCGCCAATGCGGCGCACAACTTTTTCCTGGAGAACACGAAGCAGGTTAGACTGCAGGGAAAGAGAAAGTTCAGATATCTCATCGAGAAAGATAGTGCCGCCATGGGCCAGCTCAAAAAGTCCTGTCTTTCCCCCTTTCCTGGCGCCAGTAAAGGCTCCTTCCTCGTAGCCGAACAACTCGCTTTCCAAAAGTTCCTTGGGAATATTGGCACAATTAATAGCTACAAAAGGACCTTCACGACGCAAACTTTCGGAATGAATGCTATGAACAAACAGCTCCTTTCCGGTCCCGCTTTCTCCGGTAACCAGCACCGTGGAATCCGTTCCGGCAAACTTTCGCGCCCGGCTGATAGTTCGTTTTATTTCATCCGAAGATCCGATGATGTCATTAAAAGTATAACGTGAAACCAGGCCGCTGGCATGCAGTTTTTTACGGATAGTAACCTCCAGGTTTTGAAGCTTGTGCACACTTTGAAAAGTAATAACAGTTCCCAGCGGCTCCCGGTCCATATGTATGGGAATACGGTTGAAAACAATTTGCCTATCCCCTACTTTTTGTACTTCCCCTTTTACCGTTTCGGGGTTTTGGAAAAAGTTTTTAATTAAAGGAATAGGAATGTCTTTTACTTTTTTACCAACGATATCTTTACCGGAGGTTTTAAAAACCTCCTCTGCTGCAGGGTTAAAGTGGGTTACCACATTTTCTTTATTGACAGCAATAACCCCGTTATAGGTATGGTCAATAATGGTCTTTAAAAATTCCGCTTTTTCACGGTCTTTTTGCCTGATAAGGACAACATCCTTGGCCCATTGCATGGCCTCAATAACTGCCTCCCGGGAGGAAAAGACCATAACCCCCTCCATTCCCCGTTCCTGGGCCATACGAATTACACAGATACCGGAGGCAACAATTACTTCTATTCCCTCTGCACAGGCCCGCTTTATTTGCTCGTCCAGTTCCCTTTCGTTGTGATAGAAAAAGAGCTGTAACTCCTCCAGGGATAGAATCCCGGCAATACTCTCAAAATCATAAATTTCCCTGCGCTTGATATGATCAAAATAAGCTATTTTCCGGCCGATCTGCTTGGCATGATTTAAAGCCTGGATGATATCAAAATTTGTAATCTGAATTAATATTACCGGTATGGACAATTCTTTTTTTAAAAGTACTCCCGTAGGGCCCCGGCTAATAATAACATCCGCTCCAGACTGTTCAAACTGCTTGCCGAGTTCGACTCCCCGGTCTAGAAAGGCTTCCACTATCTCCATTTTAAAATTTAGCTCCCGGGAAATCTGGCGGGCCAGCCTGGTTAATTCCGGCAGTGGAGAAACCATTATTATCCGGGTTCTTTCCATGCTTCTTACTCCTTCAAATGGCTTAGTTTAAAAATTTAACATATTCCTTTTTGTTTTATAGTTAAATGTAAACGCGTCCACTTTTTAAATTCTGCATGGCCATTTAAAAATCCTTCTAGAAATAAATATTTCATTTTTACGAAAAAAAAGCTCGATTACTTATTAACCGCCACAACCCTACGGGTCACAAAAATGGATGAAAATGATCTTTTTTAGAAACCGTATTATGTCCCGCAAAGGTGGCGCAAGGTTGTGGCGAGCGATATGTAGAGCACAGCGAACAGGTTCAGCGAAGCGACGGCCTGAGATGGCCCGGCGGACATGGAGGTCCGCCGCCGGACAGCGCGAACATGGAGGTGAGCTCTGCCGGGGAGGCCAATCGAAGGCCTGAGCTGAGC
>JAGVAS010000016.1 GCA_020060185.1 Desulfovibrio sp.
AGAACTCATTTCCAAAAAGATCATGATTAACTATGCCCGTCTGACGGGGCCACTTGTTTAAATCCATTTTTACCCTCCTAATTATGAATTAATTTTAATCAAAGGTTTTCTTTATTAATGGTTTTTTTAAGTTAATTTTTTCATCATTATTTGTAAGCACAGCCCTTTACTTCCTCGCTGCCCCGGGGACCTCTTCGTTCCGCTTAATAATCCCTGCTGCCAGTCGTGGTACGTTTAACCCGGAGCCCCTGCTAACCACCTCCCTTTTATCCCCGGGGGAATAATTCATCCGGGAATAAAGCCGGAAATAAAGCTTTGAATAACCCCCGGTTTTTAAATCCCTATCTCTCTATACCGGTAAAAATTCATAGCTTATCTGGCCGCCGGGCAGTGTACTGGTTACTGCTTTCACAATCATTCCTACCGCAATTTGTTCTTCAGGTACATCCTTGCCTAAACGGCCAAAAACCCTCGTACCGTTAAAATCCACAAGGGCCAGTATATAGGGCACGTCAGATTCAAAACCGGTAGGACCATAATTAACCCTGGTAAAACTCACCAGGCTCCCCTGGCCTTCTACTTTAAACCATTCCATATCGCTGCTTAAGCAAAAGCTGCAGTCGGCACGCGGCGGAAAATATACTCGGCCGCATGAACGGCACCTGGTCCCACGCAGTTCACCTTTTTCCAGGTATTCTACAAAAGCACCCGCCTTGGTCTGGGCCGTAAAACTCACCCGCCCGAATTTCTCAAAGCCCATAGCTGCCTACCTCCCCAGGATGATAACGTTGCCGTAAATACCAACGCCACCAATGTTATGAACCAAACCGATTTCCGCACCAGGCACCTGTATGTCCCCGGCCTCGTTACGCAACTGTAAGACGATAGTCCGCACCTGTGAGCCGCCTGTAGCACCGATAGGATGTCCTTTGGATAACAGGCCGCCATCAACATTAACAGGAATTTTTCCGCCGATATAGGTTTCCCCTTCGCGGATCAGCTCCACTCCCTTACCCGGTTCGGCGAAACCAAGATTTTCATAAGCCATTAATTCAGCAATAGTAAAACAGTCGTGAACCTCCGCCACATCAATATCCTGCGGTCCGACACCGGCCATTTCGTAGGCCTGTTTCGCAGCTACACGGGCGCAGTTAAGGCCATCGAGGGCTTCCCGCCCCGTCATCGTTAAAGAAGCCGTCCCGGAACCGAGCCCCATGACCCATACAGGCTTCTGGGATATTTCCCTGGCCTTTTCCGCGCTGGCCATAATAAGGCAAGACGATCCGTCAGCGTTTGCACAGCAATCAAATCTCTTTAAAGGACTGGCCACGACATCGGCAGTCAGGCATTGTTCCAGTTCTACTCCTTTGCGGTATACGGCTTTTTCATTAAGAGCACCGTATTTGGCTGCTTTAACACGGATTAAAGCCAGATCTTTTTCCGTACTGCCATACCTGGCAAAGTGAGCCCGTGCATGCATAGCATAGTAGGCCGGCATCATGGTGCCGAAGGGGGATTCCCACATAATATCCGCCCCACGCCCCATACGTTCCTGTGAATCGGCAGAAGATATTTCCGACATCTTCTGGAAACCCAAAACCACAACGATATCGTGTAAACCTGATTTAATTAGCGAATAAGCAACCCTTATCCCCGTAGTACTTGAAGAGCAAACAGTTTCTATGGCGAAAGTGGGTTGTGGATTCAGGCCCAGGTACTCAGCAATAAGTCCAGACGGGCTGCGCTGCTTGTCATATTCCGGCGCAGAGCAAATTATAGAGGCGCCAATATCACTGTTAGATATCCCGGCATCTTTCATGGCCTCCCTATAGGCTTCAAAGGCCAGCTCTCTGATTGAACCTTCGTATCCTCTGACGAAAGCGCTCTGGCCCACTCCGATGATGGCTACATCATTTGGCATGGCTGCTCCCTCCTTTAAATATTAATATTTTACAACATAACCATCCCACCGTCGATACAAAGCGTTTGTCCTGTTATATAACTGGATTCATCCGATGCTAAAAATACTACCGCCGGACCTATTTCTTCCGGTTGGGCAAAACGGCCCAGAGGAATACGCTCCAGGTATTTTTCTTTAAACTTCGGATCATGGGCAATTGTTGATGTCATATCCGTTTCGGCCATAGGAGCTATGGTATTGACCCTGATTGCGTACCTGGCCAGTTCTTTAGCAGCAGACTTGGTTAATGCATGGACCCCACCCTTGGCCGCTGTATAGTTTACCTGTCCCACAGTACCCAGTAAACCTGCTGATGAGGTGACGTTAATGATTGAGCCCGATTTCTGTTCCATCATCGGTCTGGCAGCAGCCTGCATGCAAAAAAATGTACCTGTAAGATTTATTCTAATTACTTCCTCCCACTGTTCCTCTGTTATTTTCCAGAGCATGGCCGGTTTGCTGATACCTGCATTATTAAAAAGAACATCTACCCGTCCAAAAATACGCAAGGTATCTTCGACCATTTCGTTAACCTGAGCCCGGTTGCCGACATCCACTTGTTTTACAAACACCCGGCGACCCAATTTTTCTATTTCTCTCATCACTTCGCCGTCAGGCTGAATACTCCGGCTAACCAGAACAAGGTCTGCTCCTTCCTGGGCTAATGCCAGGGCAACCGATTCCCCAATCCCCTTTCGAGCTCCGGTCACTATGGCAACCTTACCCTGCAGTCGCATCTGATCACCTCTTATCCATCAATTTTTAACTTAAAACATTTTGGAATAACTTGACATTTTCAGGTCATACAGCGGTAACACCCGGGCGATAGGCCACCGTAATTCTGTGATAACCATTACTGGTGTAAGTTTTCCAATCATACCAATCATAATTTTCTATTCTTTCAAACCCTAACTCCGCCAGCCACAAGTTAAGTTCTTTTTTTAAAACTGGTCGTACCGGAAATATAAGCTCTTCCCCCTGCCCGCTTATAACATCATCCGGATAAACTTTAAAAATGAGACTGGCATTTCCCCCTCCTTTCCCCCGCTTGAACAACAGCTCTATTTTCAAACCCTGGCACTGCCCGTCTAGGACAGGTATGAGATAAGCATCTCCATCTGAAAGCCGATCGTAATTAAGGGTATGAATTACCAGCATCCCGCCCGGTTCCAGCTTTAAATACATCTGGGCCAGAGTTCCCCAGATATCTTCTTCACTTAAAAGCCGTGATAAAGAGTTCTTCAGGCATACAATTAAGTCGCATCGTTTCCGGTATATGCTGGAGATATCACGCATATCTCCCAGGCATACGTCAATCCGGACACCTGCCTGGACACCTTTTAGACTAATTTCTTTTTTCATCAGCGGTTCCGGTGCCAGGACAGTTACTCCCTTTCCCCACCGGGCCAATAAAACAGCCAGTTCACCGCTTCCGCAAAAGACATCAAGCACCGTGTTAATATCGTGCTTCTCAATAATATTCTTAAAAAATTTTATTTGCTGTTCGTCCAGGCCGAAAACAAGATCGTTAATGTTACCACGCCAGCCATAATTCCCAAAGGATAATTCCTTCTTACTGTTAAAATAGCTCATCCAAATCGTCGCCCCCGCCCTCCGGCAGGTAACCGTACTGCTGGAGGAATTGCTGAATAAGCTGGCTTTCCCGCTGGGTGTACATCGGGTTCTTCTCAAAGTTAAAGTAGCGGGCCTTACTTTCGCCTTCCAGCTTTTCCTCGAGGGACTGGTGTAAATTAGCTGTACCAACAATAGCTATGATTATTTTATTTTCGTCAAGAAGCTGGAAAACTCCTTCTGTTTCCGGTACATTTTGTATCGCCTCTTCGTTAAATTCCAGCCATGACTCCGGTGGCAGGGTTATAGTTATATTAACTTTACTCACTTTTTCTCACCCCTATGGGCTAGATTCTTTTTAAGGCAAAGAGGCGGCTTCCACGGGCCATCGTGTAAAATGACCCGTGCTTAGCCGTCTTTTAGATCTTTAAGAGGGTTACCATGAATGTGTAATTGCCCCTAAGGGACAGGCCTTCAGGCAGGCCAGGTTACGTTCACCGGAAGCCGGTTTGCAGGGTGCACAGGAATACTTGATCTTCTTGCGGTGCTCCTCTGTCACTCCCACTACTTCGTCATCATAGTCGTCTAGAAATACTTCCAGGATCTTTTCCGGACAGGCTGCTACGCAGTGTTTCTCTTCACACTCGATACACTTGTCGGTGTCCATACTGATAAAATAGTCACCAGAGCCATCCTTGTACCCGTAATTGGCTATCATTTTATCACCTCCATATCCCTCTTCCGGGGACAATCAGGCGAAACGTTATTTCTTCGCTTTCTCCACCAGGGCCTTGGCAAAAAGCGCCGCACCCAGGGCACCCGCGATCTGTGTGTCATGCTTGGGCTTGAGGGCCTTTACGCCGCGGTGCCCATGAACGCGCAATGTGCCGTTTTTGCCGAATCCGAGGTCGTATCCCTAATCCATTCCAAGACGCTGAAAGCGGACATAGCCCGGTCCATTCACGATGCCATGGCCAGCCGCATCTCCTCCATGGTGCGTCGTGTCGGGTTGCAGAAAGAGATGGCCATGATCGG
>JAGVAS010000184.1 GCA_020060185.1 Desulfovibrio sp.
CATTGCTGTATCCCCAAAAGGAGTCCGGCTGCAACGTGCTGCCCTTCCGCGTCATCGCCGAAGCGTTTGGCGCAGAAGTAGACTACGGCCCGAAAGATGACCCCATCGAGTGGGTAAGCTTCGCTCAGTAATGGGTATAAGCAGTAACAGCTACAATTAAGTAGCAAGTAAGGGGAGAGTTTAACCGCTCTCCCCTTTTTATATAAAAGCAAGCGTCTTTCTCGGAACATTTCCGGGACGGGCACTTTATTTTCTTTGCACATACAAAGTTCCAGGAACAAGAATGAAAAAAGTAAAACAGGATTTTACAATGTGATGGTTTAGAAATGTTCCTTTGGTAATTTATTTCCCGGTATTTATTAATTTTAATTTCGAAAGGGGGTAGAATATGTTACAATAATTTTAAGAGTTATTGAAATAAGAGGTGAACTAAAATATGAACAAATCTAATTTTAAAGAGAAGATAATCAGTGAACTAGATAGCTTAAATCGGGAACAACAGAAAAAAATGCTGGATTATTTATTATCGCTAAAATTATCGCAGTTAAAAGGTACAAAAGGAAAAGAATTGCTTGCGTTTTCCGGAGCTATTGGTAAAGAGGACTTGGGTGCTATGAAAAGAGCCATTGCTGAAGGCTGTGAAAAGGTAGATGGAAATGGTTGGTAAATTTTTGTTGGATACAAATATTATAATACGTTTATTTGGGGAAGATGAGGTTATTTTAGATTGGCTGAAAAAAGTATCAGATATTTTTGTTCCTTGTATTGTATTGGGAGAGTTACTCTATGGGGCTCAAAAATCAGCAAATGTAGATGCTAATACAGTAAAGATTATGGAGTTTTCTTCCCAGGTTAAAGCTCTTCCTTGTGATACTGAAACAGCCCAGCATTATGCGAATATTAAAAATATGCTGCGAAAAAAGGGTAGACCTATTCCTGAAAATGACATCTGGATAGGTAGTATAGCTAAACAATATAATTTAACTCTTGTTACAGGAGATAGCCATTTTAAAGAAATTGAAGGTATTAAATTAACTGAGATCTAAACATCTAAAAAGACTGTCTCATTAACATTCAATTAGCTACCCGGTTTTTTATGCCTGCCCGGGTCGGAACTGTCCCTCCTGTAAAAGCTGCCGCTTTTCCAGTTCCTCCCAAAAGGGGTCTGTCCCTCCTGTAAAATTTTCCAGTTATGCCCGGGTCGGAACCGATAAAAGCTATCGCTTTCCCAGTTCCTCCCAAAAGGGGTCTGTCCCTCCTGTAAATATTTCAGAAGTAAAAAAGAAAAACCAGGGGCTGTCATAACTAATTTGAATTTAATGTGTCTTAAAATGCTTACTGTGAGCACTTTGACTGGGTAAAATCAAGGTTTTTATTTCAGCTTTTCTATTTCTTCCCTGGAAAGTCCCGTGTACCTGATTATTTTTTCGATATCTTCGCCTTCTAAAATCATTTGCTTGGCAACATCTAAACGGCCCTCTTTCTTTGCATCTTCCAAAGACTTTTGAATTACCCTTTCTACGTTGGAGATCATTTTTATCACGCCTAAATGAGCTTTTAAAAAAAGGTAAGCTAAGCCGTCAAGTTCAATACCCAACGAAGAAACAGGATTATTCCTTCAGTTTTTCAATCTCTTCTCTGGAAAGATTGGTACAGCTCATTATCGTTTCAATATCAAACCCTTTTGCAAGCATTTGCCTGGCAACTTTTTCAATTCCTTGTTTTTCAGCATCTTCCAAAGACTTTTGAATTACCCTTTCCACGTTGGAGATCATCTCTTCCACCTCCTCGGGGCGAGTTTTTGTCAGGATGTCTCTGATCTCGTCATTCTTTCTTGTTGATATGCTGCGGGTTAGGATATTCTTCGCCCAGGCTGTAAAGATTCTGAACTCTTCCGGCTCCATTTTTCTTATGGTTTCCGCCAGCTTTTTCAGGCGCTCAATAATCTCTTTCAGGTCCCTGGCCTGGTCCACCAAAAATACCGCTCCCAGCAGGTTGGAAAGCTCAAGCAGCTCTTTCTCCTCGTAGGCGTGGACATTGATCAGGATGTAGCGGAAATCCAGCACCTGCTCCGAAAAAAGCTCAAAACCATCCAGGGTTTCCTTGAAGTTTAACGGGGCGGTCCATTTGCCCGAGCCGTTGTATAAGACGATGGGCACGATGACCGGTAGACGAAAACCCTTGCGCTCAGCTTCTTTTGGCGGGATGTTTTTAAAAATATCCCGCCAAATTTCTGTCATGTACAGCAGCAGCCGGTAGGGGATTAAAAAATCACTGTTGATTGCAGCTCCATGAGGACGTAAAAGATAACCTCTTTGTCTTTTAGCTTTGCCCGGTAGACCAGATCCGCCTCCTTGTTCTTAAAATCCTGCAGGATGAAAGATTTATCCACCCTTATCAGGCTGGCTTCGTCTACCCCCTCGGCCCAGCCGGCTTGGACAAAGCTCCTTAAGAGCTGCAAAAAGGCCTTTTTGCTGGAGAGCAGGTATTTGTAGCCGGTATCGTGGGGCATGTGCACCTGTTCCTGGGTCATAAAAGGGACATCTCCTTTTTTCTTTAGCCTTATTATACCACAGTTTTTGGCGGGATAATAGGGCCGTTTTTTTGTCTTCCCCTGGGAGGGCAAAAAACCAAAGCTTTTTCCGGAAAGGGGTGAAAAAATACCCGGGAGAAAAACGAACCCCTCCCGGGCTTCCTTTTTCTCCCAAAAGGGGACTGACCCTCCTGTAAATATTTCCAGTTAGAAAAAACGCCTCCTTTGCTGTATCCCCAAAAGGAGTCTGGCCGCACCGTGCTGCCCTTCCGCGTCATCGCCGAAGCGTTTGGCGCCGAAGTAGACTACGGCCCGAAAGATGGCCCCATCGAGGGTACCCGGAGATTCCGGCCCCGCCTACCGGCGCTTCCAGAATCTCCCAAAAGGGGTCTGACCCTCCTGTAAAAATTACCAGTTAGCAAAAGCCCAGGCACGCTGTCAGGCTAAAGCCCGGGGAAAGAAGTATTTACATCGCCGGCAGAGGTTCTGGAGGCGGGCAAAAAGAGCAATTTGGAAGGTGATGAAAAG
>JAGVAS010000186.1 GCA_020060185.1 Desulfovibrio sp.
ACGGTGACGTATCATCTTTTTTGAGCTTTCGTTAATGCAAGCTTTTGTTGGGTCTTTTGTATATTAAAAATCGTAATCGTATTTATGTTAGGGAGTACTAAGCTTCTATACTATAACAATAATTATCTTTTCCCCCTCCTCTCTATTGTTAGTGCCGGATAATTTTGATATACTAAAATACGCATAATATTCTATTGGAGAGAAATTCCGCACAAAATGTCGTAAAATGTAGTTTTTTCAATGGATCGATAAAATATTAGGAAGAAGGTGAGTCTTTGTCCGATATAACGGGAGGAAGGAGAGGAAAAGTGGAGCGTTTAGAAACAGGTATTCCAGGCCTGGACCAGGTTTTACAGGATGGAATTCCCAGGTATTCAACCATTCTTATAGCCGGGTCACCGGGTTCAGGTAAAACCATTCTCTGTCAAAATATTCTCTTTAATTTTAATAAAGCCACCGGTTTAAACGTTCTTTACCTGAGCACCATTTCTGAACCCCAGATCAAGGTTATCAACTACCAGCAGCAGTTCTCCTTCTTTAACGCCGAAGCGTTTATGGATTCGGTCATCTACCAGGATATAGGTAGTATAATAAGAACCAAAGGTGTCAAACAGGCGCTGGAGGTAATTGATGAACTGGTTAAACAACTCCAGCCGGCGCTGGTTGCCATTGACAGTATCAAGGCTATTGCCGATATATTTTCTACGGAGAGCGAGTTCCGCGAGTTTGTTTCCGATTTAAATGTTAAACTTTCTTTCTGGGAGTGTACCGTTCTCCTTATCGGGGAGTATTACGAGGAGGAAATTATAAAGCGACCGGAATCCGCCATTGTCGATGGGATTATCTATTTATACGGATCAGAAGAAAGAAAATTTCAAAAACGTTACCTGCGGATTCTTAAAATGCGGGGGACAAATTATGAAGCAGGGGAGCATACTTTAAAGATTTCAGAAGAGGGTGTAGATATTTTTCCGCGCTTAAACCCTGTTGTCAGCCGCCAAACCTATACCATCGATTACCGGCGACAATCTACAGGGATTCCCGGGCTGGACCAAATGCTGGGCGGGGGTATTCCTACCGGGACAACGACCTTGATAAGCGGGGGAACCGGAACGGGAAAAACCCTGCTGGCCCTTAGCTGGATTGTTCAGGGTGCCAGGGAGAACGAACCCGGGCTTTTTATTACTTTTGATGAACACCCTGTGCAGTTGAAACGCAATGCCGGCTTGTTCGGATGGCATCTGGATAATTTCTTTGAAAGGAACCTGCTTGATTTTTTTCATATTTCTCCCATTGAGCCGGATGTTGATCAGCATATTTTTGAAGTTCAAAAAAAGGTCTTTGAAAAGCAAGTCAAGCGTATCGTTATCGATAGTATTTCCACCTTTGAAATCGGTATGAGTGACAAATATAAATATACCGATTACCTGTGGGGATTGACGAATTTTTTTAAGACGCAGAGCGTTTCCCTCACTGTGATTGCGGAAAATTATAACCTTATGAACTCACAGATAATAAAATATGGGGTTTCTTACCTCGCTGATAATATTATCCTTTTAAAATACCTGCGGGACGGCTTTAATACCCGCCGTCTTGTGGAGATCCTGAAAATGCGGGGAAGCCAGCACCTTAAAACGGCGCGTGAGTACATCATAACCAGCCAGGGGCCGGTTGTTATTAACAAGCCGGTAAGTTTTAAAGGGCGCAAAGTTATAACAACTACACATAAAGCACAGCGTACATTGTGATGATGAGCACGCCTGGGTTTCTTTCAACATCGATACCTGCACAATCATCCATACTTTTTCAATTAATAACAGCCCGGAAAACGGGTTGTTTTTTTTATTTTTTTTCTTTTCCTGCATATATATTTTACTGAGGTAAGGGGACACACCTCTTACAGAGGAATGTCCCCATGGAGGGGCTCCGGAAAGACAGTTGTCCGGGACAGGTGTTCCTGCCAGGGAGGAGTAAGTGAAATTAATGAAGAAATTGGAGAAAAAGTACCCCTTACGGCAAAAAAACGGTACCGGGTTCCCCTTTGGCAACAAAAAAAAGGTTTCTTTTAGCCCAAAAAAAGTTTTGCTGCTGGGTTTTCCCAATGTGGGGAAAAGCCTGCTGTTCCACCATTTAACCGGTGCTTATGTAACTGTTTCCAATTATCCCGGTACAACAGTGGAGGTGACAAGGGGGAAAGGAAAAATAGGGGGCCGGGAGGTGGAAATCGTTGACACTCCCGGTATTTACACTTTAAAGGGCAAAAGCCCGGAAGAAAAGGTCACCCTTAAATTCCTGGAAGAAGAAAAACCTGCCCTTATTCTCTTTGTCGCCGAGGCTGCTGCCCTTCCCAGAATGCTTCATATGTTGTTTGAAGTTAGGGATTATCATCTTCCCCTGGTTCTCGTTTTAAATATGATCGACGAAGCCCAAAAAAAAGGATTTACCTTTGATGAGGCGGCCCTGGAAAAGGAACTTCAAATCCCCGTGGTAGCTGCGGTCAGTACCAGAAAAATAGGGATAGATAAGCTAAAAAACGTGATGAAAAGCCTCCTGTATCCTTCTCTTTCCTTAAAAACACTGGGGCAGGGACAAAAAGTTGCACCTTCTCCCGCCGCCCCCAGGGCTAATATTCTTAAAAGGAGTTTCCAATATAACCCTCCGCAAGGTGCTTTTTCTTCTGACATAAGCCGGGGGAACAGGCTGCATCTTTTGCTCATTAATCCCTGGTTCGGTTACCCGGCGGCTTTTTTGCTTTTATTTTTTTGCTTTTATCTTTTCCTGGGGGTTTTCGGAGCGGGGACCATAGTACGCCTGCTGGAAGAAAAGATCTTTATGGAAATCATCACTCCCTACTCCTGCTTTTTGGCGCAAAAATATATCAGGGTTTTTTATCTAAGGGAACTTATTAGCGGCGAATATGGACTGGTTACCATGGGCTTACGCTACTCTCTGGCGATTGTATTGCCCATAGTAAGTATTTTTTTTCTTTTTTTCGGCCTGCTGGAAGATTGCGGATACCTGCCCCGTCTTTCTTATCTCCTGCACAGGCCCCTTGGTTACCTGGGGCTTGACGGCCGCGGGGCCGCCCCCCTTGTTATGGGCTTCGGGTGCGGTACAATGGCTGTGCTTGTAACCAGGCTGCTTGAAACTCCCCGGGAAAGGTTTTTAGCTACATTTTTACTTTCCCTCGGGATTCCCTGCTCCGCCCAGATGGGCCTGTTAATAGCTATCCTGGCCCCTTATCCCGCATTATTGTTGATTTGGGGTTTTACCTGTGGCCTTCTTTTTACAGCAGCCGGTGTGGTTTTAGACCGTTTGTATCCCGGGAAAAGAAGCTATTCCTGTCTGGAATTTCCCCCCCTGCGCCTTCCGCAAATTTCCGCTATTTTGCGCAAGACATCGGCCCGTATTTTATGGTACCTGAAGGAAATAGTGCCTTTTTTCCTGCTAATCAGCCTTGTGTTCCAGTTTTTGATTATTAAAGATCTTGTTGCTCCTTTGGAAGGCTTCCTTTCCCCTCTTTTTTTAAACCTGGGGCTTCCACGGGAAGCAATACGTGTTTTTATTTTTGGATTTTTAAGGAGAGACTATGCCGCTGCCGGCCTTTACGATCTCATGCATCAGGGAATATTAACCCCGGCATCGGCACTGGTTGGTTCAACCGTTCTTACCTTGTTTTTTCCCTGTATCGCCCAGCTTACTGTTATTGTTAAAGAAAGGGGAATAAAGGAAAGCTTGCTGATTTTGCTGTTCATAGCTCTGGTCACCTATACTGTCGGATTTATCCTGCACATCTTGCTTTCCATCTAAAGCAGCAGGATCACCTTAAAAAAAGAAAATGATGTTTAGAAGGAAAGCCAGTAGAAATAAACGGGATTACCGTAAGCCTCCCGGGGGATTGAGGGAAAGTGCCGTGCCTCTTGTTTTTTTAAAGCCCGGGCAAAGAGGTGTTATTGCTTCCATACAATTGCAGGATTCAGCGAATCTCCACAGGTTAATGTCCTTTGGCCTGATACCGGGAACCCCGGTTTTAGTGGAGAGGGTATTTCCTGTTTTAGCCCTGCGCCTTCCCTACTCGCATCTTTTTATGGATGATGAACTTGCGGAAAAAATTTTTATTTTCCCCGAATCGACAATAAGGTAGAAAGAATTTTCATAAAAATAGAATAAAATCCGGATTTATCCAGGTTTTCCCTGGATATTAAGGACTAAAGCTCTTTTTTTGTCGTAATTATTTTTTGAACAAATTCCTTTAACCTCCCTTTTTTGACAGACATTTCCTGTTACTGTAGTTATAATGGCAGTATAACTTGTCCTTTTTACCAGGAGTGGAGTCTAAGGAAAGGGAGGTAATGCTCTTGCAGAAGATTAATCTGGGAAAATGGCCTTATCATCTTCCTCTGCGAAAGAGAAAAACAAGGCTTCAAAATTTTCCCCAGGCTTTAAAAGGACAGGCTTCCAGGGTAAAATTTGATTCGGGGAAGCTGCTCTGGTTTTTGGTCCCTTTTTTTATCAGCCGCGCTTCGATAATGGGTGAGATAACACCTTTTGCCCTTATTTTCTGGGCCCATGTCATGCGCCTGCAACCTGAAAGAAAATTGCTGGTGACGGTAGCTATATTTTTAGGATGGGCAACTTCCACCACCGGTATTTTCCCACCCTGGTTTTTGCCGGCAGCCATGTTGTTATGGGTTGCCCTGAATTCCCTGGCCGGGAAAGTTTTTAAAAAAACGGTTACCATGTCCTTTACTTTACCGTTGACGATCCTCATGCTGCGTTTGCCTTTGTTATTCTGGTATCGTTTTACAGTTTATGAGGCCTTTGTTGTGGGCCTGGAGGTTGTCCTGGCTGTACTTTTACCGCCGCTGCTTCAGCCTTTTTTTGAGGAGCTGAGTGGAAAAAGCAGCAGCAGGCCTTCGCCAGAAGTAATTGTAGGGGCCGTCCTGCTTCTTTCACTGGTTTTTTTGGGGATGAACGGCCTTAATATTATGGGAACTATCGAGCTAATAAATGTCGCCTGCCCTTTACTCATCCTGGTGGGAGCTTATCTCTGGGGCCCTGTCTTCGGAGTTATAGCAGGAGTTGTCTTGGGTTTATGCCTCAGCTTCAGTAACCCGGCCATGTTCCCCTATACCGGGGCGCTGGGTATCGCGGGGTTAATGGCGGGGTTGTTGCGGGTATACCGCCGCTTATGGACGGCAGTGGGGTATTTTCTTATTTTAAGATTTCTTGCTTATTACAGCTCTGAAGGAGGATATATTTTAACCCTTATATGGGAAGATCTTATTGTAGTGGTTATTTTTTTGCTGGTACCCCTTGCTGCCTGGGAAAGGTTGAAAGAATTGAGCTTTTTCTGGCCGTTTAGAGTTGAGGGTGAAGAAAAACTGAGATTTACCATGGCGAACCGTATTAAAGATTTTGCAGCGGTTTTTAGGGAACTGGCGATTACTTTTCGGCCTCTGCAGCAGGCGGCGGAAGTACGCTCCAAAAACGATCTTTCACCCCTGGTTGATTATTTCAGCCGAAAAGTTTGTACTTCCTGCGGGTTTTATGAACGCTGCTGGCAGAGCGACCTTTATAACCAGTACAGAAGAGTGATCACTATGCTTTCTGCCGTGGAGGAAAATGACAAGTTTTCTGAAAAGCTCATTCCCGTCAAATTAAGAAGATATTGCCCTAGGCAGCGGGAAATAGTTAAAGCGGTAGGCAGCATGAGAGAAATCTATCGTTTAAATTGCTATTGGCAGGACAAGATCCACGAAAGCCGCTCTCTCGTTTCCGAGCAGCTTGAAGGTATTTCTTCCATTATGCATGATCTGGCGCAGGAATTAAAACTGGAGCCGGGAGAAAAGCAAAAGCTTAACGACAACGAGATAATCCGTTTTTCGGTGGAGATCGGTGTTGCCCAGGTAGCCAAGGACGGCCAGGCAGTTACGGGAGACAGCTACGCTGTTCTTCCTTTAAAAGAGGGGAAGCAAGCCATGATTTTAAGTGACGGAATGGGCAGCGGCAAGGAGGCACGTTTGGCCAGTCTTTCCACAGTAAAGCTGATGGAGCACCTGCTGGGGATAGGGTTCCGCCGCGAAGTTATAATCAGCACCATTAATACGCTTTTACGCCTGGGCTATCCTTCAGAAAGATTTTCCACTTTGGATCTGGCTTTCCTTGATTTACAGTCTGGAGAAATCGAACTGTACAAACTGGGAGCGCCACCCAGTTTTTTGAAAAAAGGGGAGATGATCAAGGTAATTGGTTCAGTTTCGCTTCCCATGGGTATACTTGAAGATATCTCCCCTGAGAAAGAGTGCTTTAAAATCCCCGAAGGCGGCATTCTAGTGATGATAACCGATGGTTTACTGGATACCCGCCCGGGAAATGAAGAAAACTGGCTTGTAAACGCTTTACAGGAGATACCCCATGATCATCCCCAGATTATCGCTGACCGTTTGATTGAAGAGGCTTGTTACCGCTGGCCGCGGGGAGTCCAGGATGATTTAACGGTACTGGTAGGGCGCTTAAGGCCCTTGCTTGCAAAATGAGAAAATTTTTTTCCTGGAAGGATTTCTTTCTCGGGGTAAAGAAACTTATAGTATGAAAATGAGGTGGCGAAGGTTGGTGCTCGCTTAAGGGTTCGCACAGACAGGTTTTACAGCTCAGCTTAAGGCCTTCGATTGGCCTACCCGGCAGAG
>JAGVAS010000081.1 GCA_020060185.1 Desulfovibrio sp.
ATGTCCCCATGGTATGCATATTTACGTCCACGGCACTTCAGGTTACAATCATGGATAAAAATCCTAGTTTGTTTCCAGAGGTCGTCGGAAGCTCGAGGTAAGTAGTAGAACTTGGGCGAGAACCCGGAACTCCGCTAACAGCAAACGCTACTCATAAAACCTGTCTCAAGCGAACCCGTTAGCGAACCAACCTTTGCCACCTCATTCTCATTCTCATACTAAATAGGGAATTTGCGGCGTTTCTTCCCCTTTTTCCACCGTTATTTTTTCCCGCATTTTTTCCTTGGCTGCCTCCTGCTGCCAGCGCTTGTTTTCCGGAGAAAAAACAATTTCCTGGTAAACTTCTGCGGTTTTCCGGGCAATTTTATTCCAGGAAAAAGTATTACTCGCTTTCTGATAAGCTTTTTCCGCTAAAGACGCTGCCCATTCCTCGTTTTCCAGCAGGCGGCAAATCTGCTCCGCCAGGGAACGGGAATCTCCGGGATAAGCTTTTAAACCATCCACCTGGTGTTCAATAATCTCCTCCAGGCCCCCTACCGCGGAAACGACAACAGGCGTTCGCGAAATCATAGCTTCCAGGGCGACAATACCAAAGGGCTCATATAAACTGGGGAAAACTGCCACGGTAGCTGAGTTATATAATTCGTTACGTGTCTGGTCATTAATATAACCGCAAAAAAATACCTTTCCTTCCAATCCCAGCTCCCGGGCCCGGTTTTTTAAATACTCCTCGTAAGGACCCGTGCCGGCAATGATAAATTTTGTTTGTGGAAACCGCTGCAAAATATCAGGAGCAGCATCCAGGACCACCTGGACTCCTTTTTCCGGAACAAGGCGCCCGATGTAGAAAATTATTTTTTCATCGGGGAGAAAAGAAATCCCTTCCATGACCGGCCTTATTCCGGCAGCTTCGTAAGCTTCGGGCCTGATGCCATTCGGGATAACCACCACTTTGTCCCCGGGGACCTGGAAAACATACTGTAATTCTTCTTTCATGTGCTTACTGCAGCAGATCACTTTCCATGCTTCATAGCTAAGCCACCATTCCAAATCGCTAATATACCGCTGATCCCCATTATGCAGGCCGCTGTTCCGGCCAAATTCGGTAGCATGTATAGTTGCCAGCATGGGTATGTTAAAAATATTTTTAAGCCCGCGGGCAGCATAGGTTACAAGCCAGTCGTGGGCATGAATAAGATCGTATTTTCCTTTATGATTAAAAAGAATAACACCCCTTTCCAGTAAGGCGAAATTTAGCCTTTGAACCCAGTCGATAAAATCCCTTTCTTTGCCTCCGTGATAAGGGGCGACCCTCCAGGCATCTATTCCTTCCATGGTTTCTTTTTCTGGTAAATTTTCTCCGCCCGAAGTCAGTACATCCACCTGGTATCCAGCCGCTACCAGGGACCGGGAAAGTTCAAAAACATGCTGGGATAAGCCTCCTACTTTTTGCGGAGGAAATTCCCAGCTAAGCATCATAATACGCATCTGCAAGAATCATCCTTTCCATTATCTGTTTGTCCTTTATTATTTCCTTCAAAACCCGGAGGTATGTTTATAAAATAATCTTGCGGCATTTTCCCCCTTGATCATCTCAATTTCCCGGGGAGTCAGATCCGCTTCCTGTAGCTCCCGGAAGTAGCGGCGGGGAGATAGGAGGGGATAATCAGTGCCGAGAAGGATCTTGTGTAAAATCCCTATTTCCCTGGCTACGCGGTAAATGTTTTTATGATATAAAAAGGGACCGGCTGCCGTATCATAATAAACTTTCTGCAGCTGGTTTTTTATTTCCGGCATAAGTTCGTAAAACAATAACCCCCCGCCCCAGTGGGCATAAATAATGGTAAGCTCCGGATACTTTGCTGCAAAATCAGCCGCTTCCCTGATAGAGACGTCACCCTTCCCCGTGTAATAATGGCCGACGATTTCGTTGATATGCAGCAGCAGCGGCAAATTTCTTTCCTCGCATACAGAGGCCAGTTCCCCGGCTTCGCGCCCTTCCAGGGCAAATTTTTGCCCCCAGGGGAAAAGCTCACCCACACCCACGGCCCCTAATTCGTGGCACCGGCTGATCTCTTTTTCCATCCCGGGATCCAGAGGAGAAACGACTGCCATGGCCATGAATCTTTGGGGGCTGCTTCTGGCAGCCTCCAGAACATAATCGTTCATTTCCCGGCAGAGGCCCTGGTCAGAAGAAGCAAAACCGCTGATAGCCGCCCTGTCTAGACCGCATTTATCCATCTCTTCCAAAAGATCTTCTGCCGAAGCATACTTATGAAGCGGGCTGGAGCAAATCTGGCCTAAGAATTCATCTTTTTCCAGGTATTCCTTGATTCTGCCAACCACGTCCGGAGGGAAAAGATGGACATGAACGTCTATGAGCATAGGGATCACCTCCTAGTATGGAAATGGCGCAGCGTTTGCTGGTGGCGTAGTTCCAGGTTCGCTCGCCAGGTTCTAGATGGGCGGAAAGTTACCAATGCTTTAAGTAAATTCAACTCATATTGGGGACATTCCTCTGCAAGAGGTGTGTCCCCATACCTCTTGGTAGTACTCGTCGCTTAAGGAGTCGGCCAACAACTCGCTTCGCTCAGACAGTTGGCCTCCTTAACCTTCGCTCCTCGTGCTTTTTAATTTAAGAACTTGCTGATTTGAAAAATGGAATCGTTTAGCGTCCGGGGCGAGTTATAAAGAAAACATCTTCCTGCCGGAAGCTCACGGGTTCACTGTAGTCCCTTTTGAAAGATTTCCGTATTGTAACGCATCAGCCGGATATAGCTGTCCCTGCCCGTCAAACCCTTCCCCCCCAGGGGGTCCAGGATTAAAACTTTTCCATCAATTTCCGCCGCTATAACGTTGGCTACTTTATTGCTGAGCTGCGGTTCGGCAAAAATGATACTAACATTATGCTCCCTGGCCAGCTCAACAAGCTCGGACAGCCATTTGGCCGAGGGTTCCTTGCCGGGAAATTCTTCTACATTGGCCACTACTTTAAGGCCATAACGCGAGGCATAATAATTCCAGGCAGAATGATAAGCAATAAAATGTTTTCTTGTAAAGCTTCTCACCGTAGCAGTAATTTCTTCATGAAGTGCCTGCAGCTCCCCCTGGAATATCTCCAGATTATGCATAACCTCGCTTTTAATCTCCGGCTTTAGGCCGGCCAGTATTTCCGCCAGGGAAGGAGCGATTTTTTCTTTTACCAGAAACGGATCCGTCCATACATGCGGATCATAAAAACCATGGAAGTGGTCATCATCCTCTCCATCTTCGTGGTCGTGAACTTCCTCTTCATCCGCTGGCATGCCCGCTGGTCCAGAAGGTAAAACAAACCCCTCCAGAAAATCCATAACCTCTACAATGACAACCTCTTTTCCCGCCACAGATGCCAGCTTTAATATCCAATCATCCAACCCTCCGCCGACATAGACAATCAGGTCAGCCCGTGCCACAGTCCTGGCCTGTTCCACCGTAGGCTCATAAGTATGGGGACTCGCCCCTGCGGGGAGCAGGGTAGTCACTTCCACAAGTTCACCGCCGATATTCTGTAAAATGTCCGCCAGGGGAAAGATGCTGGTAACAATTTTTACCCGGCTGTCTATGAGATCCGTTTTAAGGGGTCCGGCCTCTTTGTGCAGAGAACACCCTTGTAAAGAGAAGCATAGCATTGTCAAAATAATTGACAGGAAAAAAGCTTTACGCAGCATAAACTCCTCCCCCAGGCAGCTCCCACTACCTGTTTTTATTATATCTTATATCTTGAATACCTTACGTTCACTAAATTCACTCTGTTTACCCTTATTCCAGTTTTGCACGGGGCGGTAAAAGCCAACCACCCTGCTCCAGACTTCCGTCTCCTTACCACAGTAAGTGCATTCATATTGTTCTCCCGTAAGATATCCATGATCCAGGCAAACGCTAAAAGTAGGAGTAATCGTTACGTAAGGAACACGGTAGAGGCCCATGATTCTTTGCAATAATTTCTTACAGGCAGCGATATCTTCAATTCTTTCTCCTAGAAAAATATGAAACACAGTTCCCCCCGTATACCGGATCTGCAACTCCTCCTGCAGGTCCAGAGCGGAAAAAACATCATCGGTAAAGCCTGCCGGCAGCTGCGTGGAGTTGGTATAATAGGGGGAATCCTGCCCGGAAGTAATAATATCAGGATAAAGTTCTTTATCAATTTTAGCCAGCCTGTAAGCTGTTCCTTCGGCAGGAGTTGCTTCCAGGTTAAAAAGCTGTTCGGATTCCGTCTGAAATTCCAGAAGTAAATTCCTCATAAAATCAAGGACTTTTATGGCAAACGCCCGGCCTTCTTCTGAACAGATGTCTTTACCCAAAAAGTTTAGCAGCCCCTCGTTCATTCCTACCAGGCCGATCGTATTAAAGTGGTTGAACCAGTATCCGCCGAAACGCTCTTTCACAGAACGCAGGTAATGGCGGGAATAAGGATAAAGCCCGAGTTCCGTCATCTTCTCCAGAACATTTCTTTTAATCAGCAAACTATTCCTGGCCATTTCCATAAGTTTTTCCAGCCGTGCAAAGAATTCACCCTCATCCTTGGAAAGATAGCCCAGGCGGGGGATATTTATCGTAACAACACCGATGGAACCGGTAAGAGGGTTGGCTCCGAAAAGACCGCCGCCCCTGCGCCTGAGTTCACGATTATCCAAACGTAAACGGCAGCAGTTGTGCGTGATATTACCCTGCGAGTGAACGAAATAGTGATTTTTGCCCAATTCTATATCATAGAAAACTTGATCATAATCAAGCTGTTCTATGGTTGAATCGGCTACTTCTACTACTGCAAAATCTGCATTGCGAAGCCATTCTATAGAGTCGGTGGAAATACCCCATCTGTCCAATTCTTTAGAGATTAATTCTGTCTCTTGATTTAGAGCATTTGAGCCATCTCGCATCACTAAAAGAAAATCGCTGGCATCAATATCACATGCTTTCTTTGTTATGATGCCGCCTTTTGTATATACGGCAACTAAATGGTCTGGAGAGACCCTCATAGTCTTACCATCTTTGGTTCGAATATGAACGACAGCTCGATCCGTAACCCGAAGCATTCTTTTGATTTCCACCCACTCTAATCTACCTGACTTAGGGTTTAGTGAAAGAGACTCAACATGGTTATCTACCTCAAACCATTCATGGTCAAGCTGCTGTCCCTTGCTTTGTTCAAAAAGCTCTCCAAGAGTTAATTTCCGGATGATCCCATTTTCTCTAATCAAAATATCTTCTTCCGGGAAGAGACACATGCTGCGGACATCTTCAGGGGAAAGATCCGCATTAATAAAATTAGCAAAATACGGGATTCCGTACCTGGCCGTCATCTCCATGATTTTTTGAACCATGGGGCTCTGCCAGTTAAACTCTGGTGTTATATTATAAGTAGGAATAGGGAAAGTAAAAATTCTCCCCCGGGCGTCACCTTCCATCATAACTTCAGAGAAGGCCAGGTTAAGCATATCCATTTCCACCTGGAATTCACCGTAGGTTTCCTTTTTAATTTCCCCGCCGATCAGCACCGGCTGGTCCTTTAAAACGGGAGAGACGGTAACATCCATGGTTATATTGACAAAGGGGGTCTGGAAGCCCACACGCGTAGGAACATTAAGGTTAAAGATAAATTCCTGCATGGCCTGCTTGACCTCCCGGTAATTCATCCCATCATAGCGGATAAACGGGGCCAGGTAGGTATCAAAATTAGCCAGGGCCTGCGCCCCTGCGGATTCTCCCTGCATCGTATAAAAGAAGTTTACAATCTGCCCCAGGGCTGTCCTGAAATGCCTGGGCGGCCCGCTCTCTACCTTCTGTGAAACGCCGCTGAAGCCGTTTTCCAAAAGGTCTGCCAGGTCCCAGCCGCAGCAATAAGGTGCCAGAAGACCCAAATCATGAATATGAAAATCTCCCTGGCGATGTGCTTCACGGATTTCTTCAGGGTAAACCTTTTCCAGCCAGTACTTGGAGGTAACTGCAGAAATAATATGGTTATTTAATCCCTGCAAGGAGTAATTCATATTGCTGTTTTCATTAATACGCCAGTCCTCTCCGCCCAGGTACTCCTGGAACATTTTTTCCGTATTAAGAAGTAGATGCTGGAAATTTCTTAATTCTTCATGCTGCTTGCGATAGAGAATATAAGCCTTGGCTGTCTTGGCGTGACCGTTTTCAATGAGGACCTTTTCCACAATGTCCTGGACCTCTTCCACGCTGGGCAACCTATCCCTGAAGTTCTCATTAATAATGTTCACAACTTCCTGGGAAAGTTTTCCGGCCACCCGCCTGTCTGCGCCGCCTACTGCTTGTGCTGCTTTAAAAATGGCATTAATAATTCTTTCCTGGTCGAAAGTTACTACCCTGCCATCTCTCTTAATAATTTTCTCCGGCAATAAACCTCAACTCCTTAGTTCAACTAAATCTAACCCGTTAAAACAGTAAGGGTTTTATAATTTACAAATTTTTCCTTAGACAAGCATTTGATTAAAGGTTATTCTCGACCAACAATAAAAAATCCTTCCCCCCTAAACATTAAATTTCTGATTACATATGTTAAAAAATAGCTGCCAACATATTATTAAAACGTAGGATTTCCTGCCACGCACGTCGAATAAAATACGCAAGGGAAAAAAGTAACAAAATAATATAAGGATGTGAGAAGATGTTTAAAAAAGTACTCGTCGCTCTGGACTTTTCCGGCCCGGCCATGGAACTGTTCAGTTCTGTCTCTGATTTAAAAAAACTGGGTTTAGAAGAACTCCTGCTTGTACATACAGTAAGGGTGGAACTGAGGGTACAGGACGGTATCAGCCCACTCCAGTTAAAATTTTTAGAAAAAATCAAGGAAAAGAAAGAAGAACTGGAAAAAGAAGGTTTCCAAGTAGAAATCGAAGTTCCCGTAGGGGCCCCTGCCGAAGAAATAAAGCGCCTGGCGGAGCAAAGAGAGATGGATTTGATTCTGATTGGTTCTGTCGGGGAGAGCAGCAGGGTAAGGGAACTATTCCTGGGAAGCACGGTAGCCGATTTAATTCGTATCGCTCCCATTCCCGTGCTGGTTGAAAAGTATATCTCCGTAGGGGATAAGGCTCACCGGATTCCTATCTTTACAGACAAGCTGGCTACTGTACTTTTACCCACAGACTTCTCCAACAGTGCCGAGCATGCTTATGAGTATGTCTTAAGCATTGCCGATAAACTGCAAAAAGTAATTTTACTGCATGTTCTAGATAGAGGTGATACTGAAGAAAAAGTGAAAGAAGCAGAAAACGAAGCGGAAACCAGGCTTAAGGAATGGGAAAAAAAGTTTACAGAAAAAGGAGTGGAAACCAGCTGCCTGGTAATAAAAGGCCCTCCGGGTCAACAGATAATCTCCACGGCGGATCAAGAAGGAGCAACGCTGATTGCTATAGCCAGGAGGGGAAGAGGACGCCTTGCCGGGCTCCTGATCGGCAGTACGGCGGATCAGGTTATCAGGAGGGGGAGCCGCCCGGTGCTGCTCTTTGGGAAAAAAGATTAGTATGAAAATGAGGTGGCGAAGGTTGGTGCTCGCTTAAGGGTTCGCACAGACAGGTTTTACAGCTCAGCTTAAGGCCTTCGATTGGCCTTCCCGGCAGAGCTCACCTCCATGTTCGCGCTGTCCGGCGGCGGACTTCCTGTCCGCCGGGCCATCTCAGGCCGTCGCTTCGCTGAACCTGTTTG
>JAGVAS010000001.1 GCA_020060185.1 Desulfovibrio sp.
GCCTCAAACGATCAGGCATGTTCTGGAGCGTCAATGGCGCCAACGCCATTATCGCCTTGCGCTGCAGTCTGCTCAGTGGCAGATTTGACGACTTCTGGCATCGCTATAGGGCTAACAATATCCTCCAACAAGCTCTTCAAAGATGAGTTGCTAATTATTTACTCATAAAATTGTCGTCCACCCAACAAGAGAACAAGAGAAGAGTTCGTAGCGGTCTGCCTTTAAGCTTTTAGCTTTTGAGCCATTTGCATTCTTATTGAGTGACGATAACAAGCTTAACGAGAGGGTCACCCAAAATAATTTTACCCCAGGTAGAGGCGGTAGAGTGGGGTTTTTGCGGGCAGAATTTTGAGGGATCGTCAAAATTGACCCCAAACATTTGACTGACATTTCGATCTGTTCGATCTAGCCGATCTATTTGGAAGATAACAACTTTAAAGTAATAAAAAGGAAATCCTGCTCCTTTGTCGAAGTAATAACTTGTAAGCAAAACCACGAAAGGAGAGGATTTCCCTTATGGCCATTATAGCACAAATGAAGCTTTTTGGGTGGGAAGAAATTGAAGAATTAGGTGATTTAGAAAGATTGCGCCTGGTGCTTGAGTACATGCCTGATGAAGAGCTCATGCAAAGACTGGAAAAAGAGCGCGGCCTTGGCCGTAACGACTACCCTGTTAGGGGAATGTGGAACGCAATACTTGCGGGAGTTGTCTACCAGCATCCTTCCATTGAAAGCTTAAGGCGCGAGCTATCCCGCAACGGCCAGCTAAGGGATATGTGTGGCCTCAGCAAAGTACCCCCTTCCTGGGTTTTCAGCAGGTTTTTAGCAAAGCTGCTATCTATGGAGGAAGAAATAAATGCCATCTTTGACAAGCTGGTGGAAGAGCTTTCAGTGTTGCTCCCGGACTTTGGGGTGAACCTGGCAGTAGACGGCAAGGCCATAAAGACCTATGCCCGTCCCCGTAAAAAAGAAGAAAAGAATATTTCTTATGACGGAAGAAGAGACACAGATGCCGACTTCGGTAAGAAGGTCTACCGGGGCCAGCGTGAAGATGGCACCCTTTGGGAAAAAGTAGTAACCTGGTTTGGCTACAAGCTGCACCTCCTTGTCGATGCGGACTATGAGCTTCCTGTAGCCTTTACGGTAACCAGGGCCTCCGCCCCGGAAGCTCCCCAGGCCCATAGTCTTTTGGATAAAGTGGAAAAGACCTATCCGGAGATTTTGCATAGATGCGAACACTTTATGGCTGACAGGGGCTACGACGATGGGAAACTGATAACAAGGCTCTGGGACGACTACACCGTAAAGCCTGTTATCGATATTCGCAATATGTGGCAGGACGGGGAAGAAACGAAACTGGTAGCTGGCCTAGAAAATGTAGTCTACGACTACTGTGGCACTGTTTACTGCCACTGCTCCAAGACCGGGATAAGAAGGCAGATGGCCTACGGCGGTTTCGAGAAGAAAAGGAAAGCGTTAAAGTACCGCTGCCCTGCGGAGCATTACGGTGTTACCTGCCAGGGCAAAGAAGATTGCCCGGTAGCGAAAGCGGTGAGGATCCCCCTTGAAGAGGACCGCCGGGTGTTTACACCAATTGCCCGCTCCAGCTACAAATGGGAGAAGCTCTACAACAAGCGCACATCTGTAGAAAGGGTCAACGCGCGCCTGGACGTCTCCTTCGGGTTCGAGAACCACTTTATCAGGGGATTAAAAAAGATGAAACTGCGGGTGGGTCTGGCCTTATGTGTCATGCTGGCCATGGCCCTGGGGAGGATAAAAGAGAATCAAAAGGATAAGATGCGCAGCCTGGTAAAGGCAGCGTAAGAAGCGTCGCGCCGCTTAAAGAATAAAAAAATTCCCCGGGGTGAGATCTGCCCAAAACCAGGACCAATGAACCATAATATGGAAAATATGACGTTTCTAGCCCATGAAAGCAGTGTTTTCTACGAAAAACTGCTTAAAAATGGGAATTTAATGGCCCGTATTTCTTGTAGCAATCTAAAAAAATGAGTGCAACGCAAATGGCTTCTTTTAGTTATAACTTGCAATGCTTTAACCTTTATAATAAAATAAAGAATAAAGCTCTTAGAAAGCGGGAGGAAAATATGCTTGGGTTTATCGGTTGTGGAACCATGGGGGGCACCCTGCTAGAAGGTATGATTAAAAATCAACTCGTTGCCCCGGAAGAGGTTGTTATTTTTGATCAGGATTCAGGCAGAATGCTGTTTTTTAAAGAAAATCTACAGGTAAATATTGCTGATGATATCCAATCTCTTTGCCAGCAAACCCCAAAAATATTCCTCGCGGTTAAACCCCAGGATATGAAAGAGCTGCTTCTGGAAATGAAACCGCTGTTAAATGCAGAACACCTCCTTATTTCTGTAGCTGCCGGCTTATATATCAGCTTTTTCCAGGAATACCTGGGAGATTCTGTTAAAATTATCCGTATAATGCCCAATACCCCCTGTCTCATTGGTGAAGGCATGAGCGTAATCAGCAGGAGTCAGACTGTTTCTGAAGAAGAAGAGAAAGAAGTTGCCGCTTTAATAGGGTCTTTGGGAAAAGTTATATCCCTGGAAGAAAAACATATGAGTGCAGTAACCGGATTAAGCGGAAGCGGCCCGGCGTACATATTTCTGGTTATCGAGGCCCTTGCCGATGGGGGCGTGGAAATGGGTCTTAGCCGGGATGTGGCCTTATCGCTTGCAGCACAAACGGTACTTGGCGCAGCCAAGATGTTCCTGCAGACAGGGGAACATCCGGCTGTTTTGAAAAACAAGGTTACTTCTCCGGGAGGAACAACCAGTGCCGGGCTCCTGGCCTTAGAAGAAGGCGCTGTAAGAGCTTCGTTGATAAAAGCAGTAATTCGATCCGCCCAAAAAGAAAAAAACATGTTCTTGGAAAAAAAGTAAAGCTTACGCCTCACGATGAGACATATAATTAGATCTTAGATAGAGATTATATCTTCCACGAATTTAAAAAAATTTCCGGGAAGGAGAACTTTCTTGCAGAGGCCTATTAATTCAGAATATATTAAGAAAATAGTTATTAAAGTAGGAACACGGCTGTTGACCTATAAAACAGGGAAGTTAAACCTTGGTATTATCGAGACACTTGTACGGCAAATGGCTGATCTTAAAAACCAGGGGAAAGATGTTGTCCTTGTTTCTTCCGGAGCAGTAGGTGCAGGAATAGGTAAGCTGGGGCTTAAAAGAAAGCCGGTGTCCACCCAGGAAAAGCAAGCTGTCGCCGCTGTTGGCCAGGGATTATTAATCCAGTTTTATGAAAAACTTTTTTCCGAATACGGTCATATTGTCGCACAGGTTTTACTGACAAGAGAAGACCTTGATAACCGCAAACGTTACATAAATTCCCGGAATACATTGTTACATCTCTTAAAATTCGGGGCTATTCCTATCATTAATGAAAATGATACTATTTCTACAGATGAAATTGAATTGGGTTTCGGAGATAACGACAGGTTATCTGCCCTAGTGGCAACCCTTATTGACGCAGATTTACTGCTAATTTTAACTGACATTGACGGTTTATACACAGCAAACCCACGTTATAACCCTAATGCTTACTGTATCTCATTTGTTGAAGAAATTACACCCGAAATTAAAAATTTTGCCGGTAAAACCGAAGAAATACTGGCTAAAGGAGGTATGATTACTAAAATAGAAGCGGCTGAGATTGTCATGGCCTCCGGAATCGATATGGTTATTGCTAACGGGCGTCAGGAAAATATTATCAAACGAATTCTGGAAGGAGAGGAAACAGGTACTTTTTTCTGTTCAAAGCAGGGTCACTTGCGTAGTAGGAAACGATGGATCGCCTTTGCTCAAAAGAGTAAAGGAGTTATTAACATAGATCATGGAGCCGAACTGGCCCTAACAGAGGAAGGAAAAAGTTTATTGCCTGCAGGTGTTATCAGTTTTGAAGGAACTTTTTCCAGAGGTGAAATGGTAAGCGTATATAATCCTCATGGCGAGGAAATTGCCCGCGGCCTGGTAAATTATAGCGCAGAAGAACTGCGCCAGATTACAGGATGTAAATCTGATGAAATTGAAAGCATTTTAGGTTACACGGGCCATAAAGAAGTAATTCATCGTGACAATCTTGTACTTTGTTAGGAAAGACAGTATCATTAATGAGGAGAAAAGGAGGTGCGCCTGTTTTATAACAGGAGAACTTTTATGGACAGGCTTAAAAAAGGGCTGGAAAATAACGATATTATTATTGTAGATACAACTTTAAGAGATGGTGAGCAAACAGCAGGTGTTGTTTTTTCTAACCAGGAGAAAATAAGAATTGCCAAAATGCTTGATGAAATAGGAGTTCACCAGATTGAAGTCGGTATTCCCGTGATGGGGGGCAGCGAAAAGGCCGTAATTAAAAAGATTGCCGCACAAGGATTACGCTGCAGTTTAATGGCCTGGAACAGGGCCAATATCAATGATATAATGCATTCCCTTGATTGTGGAGTGGATGCCGTGGCAATCTCCATTTCAACATCCGATATTCATATTAAACATAAATTAAACAGTACCAGGGAACAGGTTCTGGAAAGCATGGTTAAGGCCACGGAGTTTGCAAAGAAACACGCGGTTTATATCTCTGTTAATGCCGAGGATGCATCCAGAACGGAAATTGATTTTTTGGTTGAATTTGCCCTGGCTGCCAGGGAAGCAGGAGCAGACAGGCTTCGCTACTGTGATACAATCGGTGTTTTGGAGCCTTTCAAGACCTACGAGATTATTTTAAATCTAATTGATAAAACAGGTATGGATATAGAGATGCATACCCACAATGATTTCGGTATGGCTACCGCTAATGCCCTGGCCGGTGTCAGGGCCGGAGCACGATATATCGGTGTCACTGTTAACGGACTCGGCGAAAGAGCGGGAAACGCAGCTCTCGAAGAAGTGGTCATGGCCCTAAAGCATATTTTTAACAAAGATCATGACATTAAGACACAAATGTTCCGGGAAATTTCCGAGTATGTGGCAAGAGCTTCCGGTAGAATTTTACCGCCCGGGAAAGCTATTGTCGGGGACAATATGTTCCGCCACGAATCAGGAATTCATGCAGACGGCGTTATCAAATTTCCCGGAACATATGAGGTCTTTAGTCCCGAAGACGTCGGGCTGGAAAGACAGATCGTTATCGGAAAGCATTCCGGTTCCAAAGCCATTATGCTCAAATTTAAAGAATATGGGATTAGCCTCACAGAAGAAGAGGCTACGGAATTACTGCCGGCAATACGGCGTACTACTGTGGAAATGAAAAGGCCGCTGTTCGACAAGGAGCTGGTTTATATTTACGAAGATTACATGCATAAAAAATTAGAAAAAGGAATTGATTACAGTCCAATAAATACCGACTAAACAAAATACGATATAAAAAAAGAGAGGAAGAGCATTTGATGGGAAAAACTATTGCAGAAAAGATATTCAGCCAGCATTCAGGAGAAGATGCCAGGGCCGGTGACCTGGTAATTGCCCACCTCGATTTTATTATGGGCCAGGATGGCACAGCCCCCCTGGCCATTAACTCTTTTCATGAAATGAGAGGGGAAAAAGTCTTTGATCCTTCCAAAGTAGCTTTTGTTATCGATCACAGTGCTCCCAGCCCCAATGAAGGGGTTTCTTCCCTGCACAAGCTAATGCGAGAATTTACTTCAAAACAGGGAATATTGCTTTATGACATTGGTCACGGTGTCTGCCACCAGTTGATGCTGGAACAGGGACATGTTGTACCCGGGGATCTTGTTATCGGCGCCGATTCACACACCTGTACTTATGGTGCTCTAAATGCTTTTTCCACGGGAGTGGGCTCTACAGATCTGGCTGCAGGGATAATTTCCGGAAAACTCTGGTTCAAGGTTCCGGAAACAATAAAATTTCTTTGTGAGGGTATTTTGCCGCCTGGAGTATTTTCAAAAGACCTCATTCTCTACCTGATCGGTGATATCGGAGCTGACGGTGCCACCTACCTCGCAGCAGAATATTGCGGTGAAACGATATCTGCCCTGGATGTTGAAGAGCGCTTTACTATTGCCAATATGGCTATCGAGATGGGGGCCAAGGCAGGCCTGATGGAGTTTGATGAGAAAGTTAAAAAATGGGTGGCTGGCCGTTCTAAGAAACCACCACGTCCGGTTTTTGCCGACCCGGATGCGAAATACCTGGAAATACGTAAATATGATCTCAGTCATCTTGAACCGCAAATTGCCTGCCCTCATACTGTTGATAACGTTTCCCCTGTGGGACAGGTAGAAGGATTACCTGTACAGCAGGCTTTTATTGGAACCTGTACCAATGGCCGGATTAACGATTTAAGGATCGCCGCCAGAATTCTTACCGGGAAAAAAGTATCACCCGGAGTGCGTTTAATTGTAGCTCCTTCCTCCAGGCAGGTTTTCCTGGATGCTATGAATGAGGGAATAATTCAGGTCCTGGTAGAAGCCGGGGCGGCCATAGTAACTCCGGGTTGTGGTCCCTGTGTCGGCACCCATAACGGAGTACCTTCTGACGGGGAAGTGGTTCTATCAACAGCAAACCGCAATTTTAAAGGAAGAATGGGAAATTCCAGGGCGTCTATTTATTTAGCATCTCCCGCTACAGTAGCTGCTTCAGCAGTGACGGGTAGAGTTACTGACCCGCGCCCTTTTTTCCTGTAAGGGAGGTTATAAAGGATGCTGCTTAATGGAAAAGCTTTTAAATTTGGCAATGATATTAATACTGATTACATTATCTCGGGAAAGTACAAATTCAAGACGCTGGATATGAAAGAGCTGGCCAGGCACGTAATGGAAGATCTGGATCCCCAATTTTTTCAAAAAATCAGCGAAGGCGATATGATTGTGGCCGGGTCAAATTTTGGCTGCGGTTCTTCCCGTGAACAAGCGCCCCTGGCTATTATTTATGCCGGAATCGGCTGTGTTCTGGCTTCTTCATTTGCCCGCATTTTTTATCGTAATGCTATCAATACAGGATTACCTGTAATAGAATGTGATACTTCAAAAATTGATGAGGGCGACCTGCTGCAGGTAAACCTGGAAAAAGGCATTGTTTTAAACAGGTCCAAAAACCTGGAAATACCCATTACCCCTTTGCCGCAGGTTATGATAAAAATACTTTCCGATGGCGGCCTTATTAAGCATTTCCAGAAATATGGCGATTTTAACTTTGATTAAGATTATAACTAAAAAAATAGGGTAAACTTAGAAAAACAGCTTTATAGAAAAGAGGTGATCAGGTGCTAGATCAGGTTATCTCTCTCGGTTGGGGCGTATTATCTTTCTCCCGGGAAAAAGCGGAAAAATTAGTCGAGGAAATGATAAAAAAAGGTGAGTTAAGCAAAGAAAACGGTAAAAATATCCTTAAATTTCTTGTAGAAAGAGGAGCAAGAGAAAGGGCGGACTTTAAAGAAAATATCAATAACATTATTTTTAACCTTGTGCAAAAAGGTATCTTTGTAACCAGGACCGAGTTTACAAAACTGGAAGAAAGAATAAATAAAATAGAAGAATCTACTAATAAAGAGAATAATAAAATTTCCGAGGGCAATGGAGAGAAAGGCCTGTGATTGCTTCACAGGCTTTATTCTCACTACAGATATAATTTGTGATGGTGAAAAGGTTGGAAAGAATAGCTTATCTAAAAAGGTTTCAGAAAATTATTAATACGCTGGTTAAACATGGTTTTGGGCAGTTAGTGCATGATTTAGGCATAGAAGAAATAACCAGGCACCTGCCTTTTCACCTGCAGCGCAGAGAAAAAAAAGATATTAAAGAATTATCTAAAGCGGTAAGGTTCAGGATGGTTCTGGAGGAATTAGGCCCAACTTTTATAAAATTTGGCCAGCTTTTAAGCACCCGCGCAGATGTTATTCCTCCAGATTATATTAATGAACTAAGGCACCTCCAGGATCAGGTTTCGTCTTTTCCTTTTTCTCAAGTTAAAGAAGTTATTGAAAAGGAGCTAAAATATCCCCCGGATGTCCTTTTTGAAAGTTTTGATGAAGTTCCCCTGGCTGCGGCCTCTATGGCGCAGGTCCACAGGGCAACATTGCCTGGAGGCAAAGAGGTTGTCGTTAAAGTTCAAAGACCGGATATCAAAAAGATAATAGCAGTTGATCTGGCTATTTTAGAGGAAATTGCCTTGTTGCTGGATAAATATACTGCTATAGGAAAGGTTTACAACTTTAGCGGTATAGTTGAGGAGTTTAGCCACATTTTAAACATGGAGTTAAACTTCTACCTGGAGGGTCGCAACGCCGAGCGTTTTAAAAAAAATTTTTCCGGAGAAAAAAACGTTTATATTCCAGAGATATATTGGAGCTACACCACCAAGAAAATCCTAACGATGGAATATGTTAACGGTGTTAAATTAAATAATAAAGAAGGCCTGAAAAACGAAGGATTTTCAAGCAGAAAAATCGTTGAAAATTTAAGCAAGGTTTTTTTAAAGCAATTTTTATGGCATGGCTTTTTTCATGGAGATCCCCATCCCGGTAATATCGGAGTTTTAAAAGGTGAAATATTATATTTCCTGGATTTTGGTATTGCCGGTTATTTAACTGAAGAACAACGGCAAAACCTTGGCAAGTTAATGCTGGGTTTCCTTTCCAAAAATTTAGACCAGGTTTTGGACGCTATCATGAGCCTGGGGATAACTTCTGAAGTGACCGATAGAAAATATCTAAGAATGGAACTGGAGCGATTACAGGAAAAATACTTTGATGTTCCTCTTAAAGGCATTCACTTCGGCCAGGCTATGCATGAATTAATGGAAATTTCCTTTAAACAACATATCAGGCTACCAACAGAGTTTACGCTTCTGGCCAAAACTTTTTTAACTTTGGAGGGTTTGATTTCCGAACTGGACCCTGATTATAGTATCGCTGAACTGGTAAAGCCCTTTGGTAAGGAATTCATACGCAACCAGTTTTCCAGGAAGAAAATAGCTTTTAACATCTATAAACATCTAAATAAATATTTGCATTTGCTGGAGATTTTTCCGGAGCGCGTTATTTCAATTCTGGAGAAAGGAGCCGGGGGGAATGTAAAATTTAAAGTAGAAGTTGTAGAAACAGAGCGGCTCCTAAACCGCCTTAACAATATGGTAAACAGGATCTCTTTCAGTATAGTTCTAGCCAGTATTATTGTTGGTCTTTGTTTAATGCTACAATTTACAGAAGTAACCTTATTCCGGCGTTTTCCCCTTGCAGAAATCGGACTCATACTTGCAGCTTTTATGGGTTTTTGGTGGTTATGGTCAATTTTACGTTCGGGAAGACTTTAATTAAATTAATAGTTAAAAAAGTAAAAGGAGGGTTTTTCGTTGCCCTGGATAATTTTTGCAGCAGTGATATGGCTATTTATAATAATTTTTTTGCGTTTTCAGTTGGGAAAGTTCTGGAGTGGCGGTATTTGGGCAATATTAGTCGGATATTTCCTTAACGAAATTTTCATAAGTAATCAATTTTACACTTTTCAGGAATTGCTTTATCAGTTTCAAGGGCTTCCTATAGGTTACTTAATAGGCCTGGCAGGAGTCGGCATAATAATAATCCGCTTCCTCCCTGAGGAGAAAGTATGGCAACTGCCTTATTTAATCCTGTTCGGCTTAATCTTTACCGCGCTAGAATTTTTTGCTGTAGAACAAGGCTACCTTCTTTATCTGCAGTGGTCTTTATATTATAGTTTTTTTTATAAATTAATTGCTTTTATAACCATTGCCTGGTTGAGCAACCTGACGATCAGGCGCCGTAAAGGCTACTTTTTTAGGTAAGGGTGTTTGGAAATGAAGTTGATTGTCCTAGGAAGTTATGGCCCGTTTCCTCCGGCAGGAGGTGCATGTTCCGGTTACCTGTTGGAACACGAGGGGTTTTATGTTCTCCTGGATTGCGGTAACGGTGTTCTCAGCAGGATGCAGGAGTTTATCACCGTTAATAAACTGGGAGCAGTTGTTGTTTCCCATCTTCACAGCGACCATATTTCTGATTTATTTATTTTACGTTATGCCCTGCAAATGGAGATGGAACAAGGTTTAAGAAATATCCCATTATTGTTAATTGCTCCTGAAGAACCCCGGGAGGAATTTTCAAGACTTTCTTATAAAAACGTCTTCATGATAGAACCAATTAATCAAGATAAAATGATAGATGCCGGTCCGTTCCGTTTTTCCTTTATGAGGACGGTTCATGCCGTTCCCTGTTTTGCCATGGCAGTTTATCTCGGGGAATTTAAAAAACTTGTGTATTCCGCCGATACAGAGTATTTCCCTGGATTTAGCCCTTTTGCCCGAAATGTTCCTCTTTTCTTATGTGAATCCAACTTTTTAACTGAAGACCTGTCCAAAGAAGCAAAGAACCATTTGAGCGCCTTTCAGGCAGCGAGTATTGCCCGTGATGCCGGGGTACAAAGCCTTTTACTAACACACCTGCCGCCTTTTAGAAACAAAAAGGATTACTTAGCTGAGGCTTCCAATGTCTTTAGCAATGTATCCGTTGCCGAAGAGGGAAAGGTATACAATATTGAAAGCAGATGATTAATAATGAAAGGCCGGGCTCTTCTGACCATAAAATACGACCCATTTTAACTGTATCCTAATAAGATAAAGGAAAGTTTAACATTTAAATTTTCTTCAATTATTGAAGGAAAAGTTATCTTTTTGACGAAATCTTAAAAGAAAAAACGTAGGAGGGAATAAACCCGTATGGCTTTATCAGTATGTCCTAAATGTGAAAACCACAGATTTGAGATGGTGGAGGTAGAGCCGGGAAACTGGAGGTTTAAGATAATGTTTGTGCAGTGTACATCCTGTGGAACGGTTGTAGGTACTATGGACTATTTCAATCTAAGCACTCTAATACATGAATTAGAAGAAAAAGTGGAAATTATCGAAACCAAGCTGGAAGATATAGAATATGAAATAGGAAAGATGAAAAATAAGAAGCAATAATTTTCTTCATACCTGAACTTACATATTTTTTACAAATTCTTTTAAGTTTCCAAAATCCCTTTTGCAAAAAGGCAGTAAGGGGTTTTGTTTTTTTGATCATATTTTATTTCCCGGGCAAGCGCAAAATTCGACCTTTCTTGTATAAAGGTTATACTTACAGTATAATTTAGAATATATACCTGAAGATAAGAGAGGGTTTCTTTAATGGGTAATGATGGAACAAAAAAGTATCACATCTTGACTTACGGATGCCAAATGAACGTATATGATTCCGAAGTACTCTCCGGATACCTGGAAAATATGGGCTATGATCATACGGAAAAAGAGGAAGAAGCCGATGTTTTAATTATAAATACATGCGCTGTAAGGAAAAAAGCGGAAGAAAAAGTGTTCAGCAGGTTGGGTAAATTACGGCCGTTAAAAGAGAAAAACCCCGGGATGTTAATGGTTCTTTGGGGGTGTATGGTACAACAGGAAAGCGCTGCGCAAAAAGTAAAAGAAAAGTACGGGTTTGTAGATCTGGTTGCCGGAACTCATTCCCTGGGACGTTTTCCTGATCTGCTGGAAAAAGCCCGGGTTTCACCCAGAACAATCCTGGATCTTGAAACGGAGGAGGAAAGGGAAGACCTCCCCATTAAACGGGGGCATAAGGCTAAAGCCTGGGTGCCCATAAGCCATGGTTGTAATAATTTTTGTTCTTACTGTGTAGTTCCTTATGTCCGGGGACCGGAAAAGAGCAGGCCACTCCAAAAAATATTAAATGAAGTAAAAGAACTTGTAGACAACGGGTACAAGGAAATCACCCTTTTGGGACAAAACGTTAACTCGTACGGTAAGGATTTGGATCAGGAAATGGACTTTGCAGACCTTCTCAATATCCTGGACCATCTTGAAGGCCGGTTTCAGATAAGGTATATGACCTCACACCCCCGTGATTTTTCTGAAAAAATAATCCGTACCATACAACATAGCCAAAAAATATGTGAGCATTTTCACCTGCCCTTACAATCGGGAAGCAACAATGTGCTCAAGCTAATGAATCGTGGATACTCCCGGGAATATTATCTGGGTTTGGTAGAAAAAATCAGGGTCCTGGTACAAAATAGTTCAGTTACTACGGATATTATCGTCGGTTTCCCCGGTGAAGAGGAAAAGGACTTTGAAGATACACTTGAAATGTTGGAAAAAGTGAGATTTGATGCCGCCTATACTTTTATCTATTCTCCCAGGAAAGGGACAAAAGCTACAGAAATGAAAGGGCAAGTTTCTTCGGACATTAAAAAGAAAAGGATTGTTACACTTAACGAGATACAAAGCAGGATTAGTATGGAAATAAACCAGCAACTTCTCGGAACGGAACAGGTAGTTCTGGTTGAAGGAAGAAGTAAAACAGACCCCAACGTTTACACTGGAAGAACCAGGACCAATAAAATTGTACATTTTTCCACCAATGAAAACCTGCTGGGAATGTTTGTTAATGTTGAAATAACAGCAGCCAAATCCTGGACTCTAACAGGAAATTTTAAAAATAAAGTAACTACCCAGGAGTCAGGAGTCAGGAGTCAGAATGAGAAAACCGGCGAAAACATTTGAAGACTTACTGGTCAAAGATCTTGGATACGGTGATATTTACGAAACAAAACTTCTTTTGCAAAAGGTTAGTAAATTCCTGGAAGCATATTCTCGGGGCATTCTGAATTCTGACTACTGAATTCTGAATACCTGAATAGTAACAAAATAATACCTGCTTTCAGGGAATAAGGGTTGACGAACAATAGCAAATGTTATATATTCATATTGGATATTATTTATTATTTAAAAATAATTGGGGGATAGAGATGCAGAGCATTGAAGAAATCCTGAGGGCCAAAAAGATCAAGGTTACTCCCCAGAGGATGGCTGTTTATGCGATTTTAAAAAGAACCGATTTACACCCTAATGTCGAGATGATTTACCAAAAATTAAAACCTGATTATCCCGCAATGAGCCTGGCAACTGTCTATAAAACAGTAGATGTACTTAAGAAAGTGGGCTTAATTCAGGAGTTAAGTGTAGGAGAAGGCGGATTACGCTACGATGCTAAAATTAGGCCTCATTCTCACGTTTATTGTGAAATTTGTGGCAAGGTCGATGATGTCGAGCAATATCCTCTTGATGAACTTCAGGACCGCTTTTTACTGGAAAAAGTTAAAAAGGAAACAGGGTATGACGTTACAATCGTACAACTTTATTTTTTCGGTAAATGCCCCCAGTGCAGTATGAACAAAGAAACCAGGGCTAAGGGAGCATAACTTGCAGGTTTAAAGTTTATACTTATATAATTTTTAAGGAACCTGTCCAAATTAACTGTCAGGTTCCTTTTTCGTTATTTCCAACTATGTTATAATTAATCCAGGATCTTGAAGTGAGTCCCTGCAAAGAATATTTGTCCTCTGAGGTGAAGATATGTCCAGGTTAACACCCATGATGCAACAATTTACATCTGTTAAGAATGAACATCCCGATGCCATCCTTTTCTTCCGGGTTGGAGATTTTTATGAAACGTTTTATGATGATGCTGTAACCGCTTCACGTGAACTTGAAATCGCCTTAACAAGCAGAGACGGGAATAAAGAGGACGCTGTACCCCTGGCAGGTGTCCCTTATCATGCAGCCCAAAATTATATTGCCAGGCTTTTAGAAAAAGGTTATAAGGTTGCTATCTGTGATCAGGTAGAAGAAGCCAGTCAGGCTAAAGGGCTTGTTAAAAGAGAAGTGACCCGTGTAATAACACCGGGGACAATAATGGACGACAACCTTCTACCAAAAGATCGTAACAATTATTTGGCTGCTATCAGCAAAAAAAGAAATGAAAACTCCTTTGGCCTTACCTTTGTCGACATCTCCACTGGTGAGTGCCAGGTTTTTTACTTTGATGAAAAAAGGGCAGCTGATAAAGTCTTTGATAAAATTTACTGCTTAAGACCAACGGAAATAGTTATTGATGAATTCGTAGAAGATGACAACTTATGTAAATTGCATTTACAGAAGCAAAGAGAACTTTTTCTTATCAACAAAAAAAAGGGTTTCTCAGATCATGATGAACCTCTGTTTATCCTTAAAGAACAATTTTCCGAGGCTATGTTAGAAATGTCCGGAATAACGAGCGTACAACCCGCCTTTTTTTCAGCAGCCCTTGCTCTGGAATATATTAAAAAAATGCAAAAGGTATCACTTGCCCATATTAGCGATATTAAATTTTACCGATATACAGATTCCCTCACCCTTGATGCTGTAACAGCACGCAATTTAGAAATATTCGAAACGATACGCTCCAGGGAGAAAAAGAATGCCCTGCTAGGTTTACTTGACAGGACAAAGACAGCAATGGGGGCAAGGCTTTTAAGAAAGTGGCTGGAAAAACCTTTGTTGGAAAGGGAATCCATGGAGCTGCGCTGGGAAGCTGTAGGAGAACTTAAAGAAAAGCAGCTTTTAAAAGAAGACCTGGCCGGAATTTTAAAACAGAGCTACGATTTGGAACGGCTTAGTGGGAGAATCAATATGGGCCTTGTTAACCCCAGGGACTTGCTGGCATTGAAAAAAACACTTCTGCTGCTGCCACAAGTAAAACTTCTTTTAGAAGATCATCAGGCAAGATTGCTGAAGCTGTTAAGCAATCAGATTCCCGATTTATCTCACCTTGTTAAAGAACTCGATTCTGCTATTAAAGATGATGCCCCTTTTTCCTTAAAAGAAGGAGGCATTTTTAAAGAAGGTTATTGCAACGAAATAGATGAGTTGAGGCAGGTTTCTAAAAACAGTAAACTCTGGCTGCTGGATATGGAAAAAAAAGAAAAAGAGCGTACCGGAATTAAATCTTTAAAAATAGGCTTTAACAAAGTGTTTGGCTATTATATCGAAATTACCAGGGCCAACCTGGAACTGGTACCCGCCGGTTATATAAGGAAACAGACCTTGGTTAACTGCGAGCGATATATTACAGAAGAATTAAAAGAAAAAGAATCCCTTATTCTTAATGCTGAAGAAAAACTAGCCCAGTTGGAGTACGAACTTTTTGAAAAGTTACGTCTTAATGTTGCCCAATATATTAAAAATATACAAACGGCCGGGCAGGTGCTGGCAAACCTCGATTGCCTGTTCTCCCTGGCTGATACTGCCTCTGTTTACGGATATATAAAACCCCGTTTCTCTTCTGATAAAACCATTAATATTAAAGGTGGACGTCACCCTGTTGTGGAACGTGTTCAGGAGGAGCTTTTTATTCCCAACGATGTTTTTCTAGATGGAGAAAGACAGAGAATTTTAATTATTACCGGTCCCAATATGGCCGGAAAAAGTACTTACTGCCGCAGCATAGCTTTACTTCTAATTATGGCCCAGATTGGCAGTTTCGTCCCTGCTGAAGATATGAGTTTTTCCCCTGTAGATCACATCTTTGCCCGGGTTGGGGCAAGTGACGATTTAAGCAGCGGAAGGAGCACATTCATGGTGGAAATGGAAGAAACAGCTTCCATTCTGCGAGATGCTACTCCAGATAGCTTGGTAATCCTGGATGAAATAGGCCGCGGGACCAGCACTTATGACGGGATGAGCCTGGCACAGGCAATACTTGAGTATCTCCACAACGATCTTAAAGCCAAAGTGCTTTTTTCTACTCATTACCACGAACTGACCGCTTTAGAAGACAGGCTTTCCGGGATTAAAAATTTTACTGTCTCCGTTAAAGAAAAAGGAGAAGAGGTCATTTTCCTGAGAAAAATTGTCCCCGGAAAGGCAGACAAGAGTTATGGTGTAAATGTTGCCAGGTTGGCTGGTTTACCTGTTAAAATTATCAATAGGGCCTGTCAGGTTCTGGAAAACCTCGAAACTAAAACATCTGCATCCAAAATAGACGGCAATTACCCTGCTGCAGAAAATCATTCTCCGGACAATCCTTTTTATCTAAATTTTGAAAGCTTTGAGGGTCAGCTTTCTTTTTTGCCTTCCCGTAAAAATAAAGATGCTTCCTTAAATAAAAAAGAGGAAAAAGTTATTCAGGAAATAAGAGAATTAAACGTTGTTAACATAACACCCCTTGAAGCTCTTAAGAAATTGTTTTCCCTGCAATCCCGGCTGCTTTCCAAAGAGAATCCCCTCAGGGAAAAGGAAAGGTGAAAAGGTGCATATTCGCAAATTAGATACCATAACTTCTGAACAGATCGCTGCTGGAGAGGTAGTGGAAAATCCTTCTTCCGTAGTAAAAGAGCTTGTGGAAAATTCCCTTGATGCTGGTGCAAAACGTATTAAAGTCATTTTTAAAAAGGGCGGGCTCAAAGAAATTACCGTTATAGATGATGGGATCGGAATTCCCTCAGATGAGGTCCGCCTGGCGCTGGAAAGGCACGCTACCAGCAAAATAAGCTGTCTGAAAGACCTGCAAGAGATTCGTACTTTCGGTTTTCGTGGTGAAGCGTTACCCAGTATAGCTTCCGTGTCCAGAATATCTATTACCACCCGTCACCAA
The DNA here is from genome assembly GCA_020060185.1 of Desulfovibrio sp. Classification (GTDB taxonomy): domain Bacteria; phylum Bacillota; class Dethiobacteria; order DTU022; family UBA8154; genus UBA9862. The sequence continues at coordinate 16,477 of JAGVAS010000001.1, forward strand.
AATGAAGAGACGGGAAGATATATATTATTAGAAGGGGGAAAGGAAAAGGAATATAGAGAAGTGGGTTTCCCCGTAGGAACCAGGGTAACAATAGAGGATCTTTTTTATAATACACCGGCAAGGCTAAAATTTTTAAAAGGAGTTCCTTCCGAAACAGCAAAAATTTCTAGAATAATTCACTTCCTGGCTCTTTCCAGGCCCGATATATCTTTTTCATTAATAAAGGAAAACGAAGTGTTACTGGAAATATCCGGCGATGGAAACCTGTTAAATGTTATTATGAAAATTTTCGGTAATGATCTGGCCCGGGAACTTGTATCTCTAAACTTTAAATCTGGAGAGTTAATTTTAAACGGATATGTTAGCAAACCCACTTATTCCCGTAATAGTAGAAATTATCAGATATTTTATATAAATGGTAGATATGTACGCAGTCAGCTTTTTAAAGACGCGCTGGACAAAAGTTTTGCGAGTATTGTAACTTCAAAAAGATACCCTGCAGCATTCCTGTACCTTACTCTACCCCCTGAAAACCTTGATGTAAATGTACATCCTTCCAAGATAGATGTGCGTTTTCAACAAGAAGAGCAGGTACGTATTTTTTTGGAACAAAGTCTTAAAAAAGCTTTTACTCCGGGTTATTTTGTCTCTATGATACAGAATAAAAGCTTGCAAAAAAAAGAGAGCTCCTTATTTTTAACTAGAAAACAGGAAATTAAAAAAGGACTTAATTTAAAAGAAACCCTTAAATGCGATCATTACCCCGAAAGTGATTTACAGAACCAGGTTGCTGAAAAAAACTATACTTTTAATGAAAATGATATTAAAAGCAGCTTCTTAAAAACAGAACTTTTTACGGAAAGGTTCTTTAACGGTCCGATAACAGGACAGGTTTTCGCTACATACATAATTATTCAGGAGGAGGATAACCTGATCTTTATAGATCAACATGCCGCCCATGAAAGAATTTTATGGGAAAAGATTCAACAAAGGGAAGGAGAAAAAGAAAAATACGTCCAGGAAATTCTTCCATTTACCGTAGAACTCCCATTGTCGATAGCAGAAGCAGTAAAAGATAAATTGGAACTTTTAAAGGATATAGGGTTAGAAATGGAGCAATTTGGAAATAATACTTTCATTATAAGAACAGTGCCTTTTTTTCTCAAAGATATTTTTACAACAGAAGTATTAATGGACATTTTGGAAGATTTGTCCGGACTGGCTGTAACAGGTAGGGAGTTCCAAAAAGAAATCTTATTACAACTTTCCTGCAAAACAGCAATTAAGGCAAATGAAAACTTAACTATAGAAGAAATCAAGTCCCTGTTAGCGCAGCTCGAAAAATGTGAAAATCCCTTTTTTTGCCCTCACGGAAGGCCTGTTATGATTAAAATAGAAAAGTATGAACTTGAAAAGCACTTCAAAAGGCGGGGTTAAAGTGACAGGTCAGGCAGGTTTGCATCAGGGGCAATTTATACCTCTTCTTAGCGTTGTGGGACCGACAGCGGTTGGCAAGACCGAAATTGCCATTGAACTGGCCCACAGGTTAGGAGGTGAGGTAATTTCAGCTGACTCTGTTCAGGTTTACCGTTATATGGATATCGGAACAGCTAAGCCCACAGTTGAAGAGAGGCGGGGAATTCCCCATCACCTGATTGATATTGTGGATCCGGATGTAAATTTCACTGTTTATGATTACCAGCGAAGGGCACAAAGTTGTATCACTGAAGTTCATAACAGGGGTAAACTTCCCATATTAACAGGTGGAACCGGCCTATACATCAAAGCGGTACTGGATGAGTACACCTTCTGTAGCGGTAAAGTAAATCCGTCCATAAGAAGGCACCTGCAAGAGGAACTGGAATTGAAGGGAAAAGAGGGCCTTTACCGGTCACTCGAAAAAATCGATCCCATAGCAGCGAAAAGAGTGCATCCTAATGACTCGAGGAGAATAATAAGAGCTCTGGAATTTTTTTACTTGACGGGCAAACCTATATCTGTGCAGTGGGAGCTGACTAAAAGAAAACAAAGCAATTATCAACTTGTTATGGTCGGTATAACTATGGAAAGGAATTATCTCTATGAAAGAATTAATAAAAGAGTAGACCTAATGATAGAGAAAGGCTTGCTGCAGGAAGTAAAAGGATTGCTGGAAAGAGGCTATAAAAGTAATTTAAAATCAATGCAATCCCTTGGCTATTTTCATTTTACAAGTTATCTTGGAGGAAAATGGGATTGGGAGACTGCTATTAACGTTTTTAAAAGAGATACAAGGCGATATGCCAAAAGACAGTTAACGTGGTTTCGCGCCGATCAAAGAATATTTTGGCATGAGCGTGAGCCAAATAACACGAAAATAGAACCAATTTTGGATAATATTTGTTCCAGGGTAGAAGGATATTGATATCTTTTAACGAATAGAGAATAGAGTAAACAAAGAAAAAGGAGGCGATATCAATGTCGAAAGGTTCTTTTAATCTTCAGGATAATTTTTTGAACCAACTCCGCAAAGAAAATGTCCTGGCAACAATCTTTTTAGTTAATGGATACCAGATTAAAGGAAACATCCGCAGTTTTGACAGTTTTACCGTACTTCTGGATGTGGATGGAAAACAACAGCTTGTATACAAACATGCTGTTTCAACCATTATACCATTCCGGAATATTACTGTTAACCTTATGCCTGCAGAACAGGAAATTACTTAAAAAGCTACTTTTTAAGCTCACTTTACATTAAATTACGACATAAAGGCACTTGAGTAAGCAAGTGTCTTTTTAATTGTGTTACCGCTGGCGGTATGTTAAAATTTATGATGAAACTGTTGAAAAGGTGTGGAGATATTTTAAAAGATAAAGAAAAAGCTATAATTCAAGTTGAGGACGGGGAGTGAAATTTAGTAGTGGAATGGTGGCAGCTAGCGCAAATCAAGTCAAAAATTGTGGAGATAATAAAAAAAGCAGAAAAAAAGGCAGCTAAACAGCACCGGGAAATTTCTGCCACTAGTTTGTTCAACCAGGCTAAAGTCCTAAAATCCTTTCAGGAAGTTAAGGTAAACGATGATTGTTTTAATTCCAGCGAAGGTTATGGTTATCACGATCTTGGGAGAGATAAATTAGAAGCACTTTTCGCTCTTGTATTTAAAGGTGAAGATGCTATAGTCAGGCCTCATTTCGTTTCAGGGACACACACCATATTCAGTTGTTTCAGGGGTTTGCTAAGACCGGGAGACCGCCTGGTTTCTGTTACAGGACAACCTTATGATACCCTTTTCCGCGCTATCAGTGGAAACAATTCTTTATTAACCGAAGGTAATCTTCGAGAATGGGGTATATCTTACGGAAACCTTAATCTGGAAGATTTTGACCACCCTGGAAACGGTTTTTGCCTGGAAATGCTCCAGGAACCCACCAGATTGGTCTTCATCCAGCGTTCAAGAGGTTATGATCCTTATCGTTCTGCTTTAACGGTAAAAAAAATAGAGGAACTGGTTCAGAAAATCCGCAGCTTTAATTCTGAAGTTACTATTTTTGTCGATAACTGTTATGGAGAATTTGTGGAAAAGAAAGAACCTTTGGAAGCCGGTGCCGATTTAATCGCCGGTTCATTGATAAAAAACCCGGGGGGAGGACTGGCACCTGCAGGAGGTTATGTAGCAGGCAAAAAAAAATATATAGATAAAATCAGCCATGCCATATCAGCTCCCGGCCTGGGAAAAGAACTGGGAGCCTTCGTTTATAATAAAAGACTCTTTTTCCAGGGTCTATTTATGGCTCCACATCTTACTGGTGAAGCATTAAAAGGGATGGTAACCCTTGCTGCAGCCTTAGAAACGGTAGGATTTGAAGTGGAGCCCCGTTTTGATGCAGAAAGGGGGGATATTGTACAGTCAGTACACCTTAAAAACAAGAATGAACTGGAGAAAATATGCCTCGCCGTGCAGGGTTCCTCACCAGTAAATTCTCATTTGATACCTGTAGCGGGAACTACTGCTGGTTATTCTGATCCTGTTTTTATGGCTGCAGGAACATTTGTCCAGGGTGCTTCCAGTGAGTTCAGCGCTGATGCTCCGCTGCGCGAGCCTTATACCGTTTATATTCAGGGAGGTCTTACCTATCACCATGTAATCCTTGGGCTGGCCTCGATTCTCGAAGCAATTCTGGATTGAAAGCACAAGTGTTATATCTTGGTGAGTTTCGACTGCTGTTGGAAAAAAAAGTGATGATATAATATAAACATAATACTACATAAAACAATGGGAGAGGTTTTAAATGAAGGAATATTCCCCTGATGATATCCTGTATTTTGTTAAAGACCAAAAAATAGAATTTATTAGGTTACAATTTTCTGATATTTTTGGCATTACCAAAAACGTGGCCATACCTGTTCCCCAGTTGGAAAAAGCCCTGGAAGGGGAAGTAGCTTTTGACGGCTCTTCTATTGAGGGTTTTGTCCGTATTGAGGAATCTGACATGCTTCTTAAACCGGATCCCAATACCTTTGCCGTTTTTCCCTGGAGAAAAGGGAATGGAGCTACAGCAAGGCTGATTTGCGATGTTTACAATCCAGACAATACTCCCTTTGAAGGCTGTCCCCGCAGCATTTTGCGACAAGCCATAAAAGAAGCTGACGACATGGGTTTTACCATGTATGCGGGTCCAGAACTGGAGTTCTTTCTTTTCCTAAAGGATGAAAACGGACAAGCAACAACTATTACACATGACCAGGGAGGGTATTTTGATTTAACTCCTGTGGATATGGGAGAAAATGCCCGACGGGATATAATTGTGAACCTGCAAAAAATGGGCTTTGAAATAGAAACCTCACATCATGAAGTGTCACCAGGGCAACATGAGATTTCTTTTAAATATGCAGATGCTTTAACTACAGCAGACAATATTGCCACTTTCAGATTCGTCGTAAGAACCATTGCTTTAAGTCATAACCTTCATGCTACCTTTATGCCCAAACCTATTTTTGGAATTAATGGTTCCGGTATGCATACCAACCAGTCTTTATTTGCCGGCGATAAAAATGTTTTTTATGATCCCCAAGCGCCTTCTCAGTTAAGTAAAACAGCTCACTATTATATAGGGGGCCTGATGAGTCATGCCAAAGGCTTTACGGCCATAACAAATCCCCTGGTAAACTCCTATAAACGCCTGGTACCGGGATATGAAGCCCCTGTTTACATTGCCTGGTCAGAAAGAAACCGCAGCCCGCTGATCAGGATTCCGGCAAGAAGAGGAATGGGGACACGCGTGGAGTTGCGTTCCCCTGATCCTTCCTGTAATCCTTACCTGGCCCTGGCCGTTATGTTAAGGGCAGGTCTGGATGGTATAAAAAATAAAATCGAGCCGCCAGAACCAGTAAACTACAATATTTTCGAGCTAAATGATCAAGAATTACGGGAAAGAGGCATCGAAGTTTTACCCTTGCACCTGGGCGCGGCTCTGGAAGAGATGGCAGAAGACGAGGTAATTAAAGATACCCTGGGGAAACATATCTTCAATCGCTATTACGAAGCTAAAAAAATCGAATGGAACGAGTACCTTACAAAAGTTCACCCGTGGGAACTGGGGCGCTACCTTAAGGTATACTAAATTTATTCAAAAATTCTCAGCAGGCCGATTACCTTGCCTAACACACGAATATTGTCCTTTGTAATTATTGGTTCATAATCCGGGTTTTCCGGTTGGAGGCGAATATGGTCTGTTTCCCGGAAAAACCGTTTTACTGTTGCTTCATCTCCGATAAGAGCAACAACAATTTCACTGTTTTCCGCAGCAGGTTGTTGCCTGACGATTACCAGATCCCCCTGGAGAATGCCTGCCTCTTTCATACTGTCACCTTTAACACGCAATAAAAAAAGGTTGTCACCTTTGACCATTTCCTCCGGGAGGGCAAGGTAGCTTTCAATATTTTCTTCAGCTAATACAGGTATCCCGGCAGTTACCTGACCAAGCAGGGGAACAAGCCGGGATCTTCTTTTTTGTTTGGAGTTTACAGAAGGGTCCAATATTTCAATGGCACGAGGCTTGGTGGGATCTCTTTTAATATAGCCCTTTCTTTCCAGTGCCTTTAAATGAGCATGAACCGTGGAACTGGAACTAAGACCCATTGCCTGGCAAATCTCGCGAACAGAGGGAGGGTAATTTTTATGCATAACTTCTTCGTTTATAAAATTCAATATTTCTCTCTGCCGTGAAGTTAATTTTTTCAAAAAAAATCAACCCCTTATACCCTTATAGTTGTTGGCTAAATTATAACATATAAAGATGATTTTAGCAAACAACGGTTCGAAGAAAATATCTTTATTTTTTACTTTATTTTATTGTTATTGTTAACATGTGCCATCATGTTAATCAGCTTGTTTAAACTGTCAAGATAAGCTTTTACACTGGCTTCCACAATATCCGTACTTACACCACGTCCGATTATATTTTTATCTTCATGTGTTATCTTAAGGGAAACCTCTCCAAGAGCGTCCATACCACGGGTAACAGCACGCAAGTTATAATTCTCCAGGCGAGTAATAATATTTGTGATCTTGTCAATCGCTTTATAAGCAGCATCAATTGGGCCAGCCCCGCTGGAAACCTCTTCAAAAGTTTCTTCACCTTTACGCAGGCGTACCACCGCTGCCGGTATGATTCTTGTCCCGCTGACAGTTTGAAGGTATTCCAGTTCGTACGTAGGTTCTGCAAACGAAATATCGATAAGCAAAGCTTCCAGGTCTTCCTGGTATACTTCTTTCTTTTTGTCCGCAAGTTCCAGAAAACGATGATAAAAATTTTCAAACTCCTCATCACCAAGATGGTAATTCATGCTTTCCAGCTGATGACGTACCGCATGGCGTCCTGAACGGGCAGTAAGTATCATTTGTGCCGCCTGACCGCCTATCAAGTCGGCGTTTATTATTTCATAGGTTCTTTTGTCTTTCAATACTCCATCCTGGTGTATACCAGAAGAGTGTGCAAAAGCATTTATACCTATAATTGCTTTATTTACTGGAATCGGTATACCTGTCAGCTTGCTCACCATGCGGCTCGTACGATAAATTTCTTTTAAGTTAATTCCCGTTTCAAATGGAAACTGATCTTTCCTTATTACCGTAGACAGGACGATCTCTTCCATAGCAGCGTTTCCTGCCCTTTCCCCGATACCGTTAACGTTGCATTCCACCTGCCTGGCACCATTTTGCACGGCGAACAATGAATTTATAACTGCCAATCCCAGGTCATTGTGACAGTGTACACTGATCGTAGCTTTATCAGCATTAGGAACTTCAGTTTTAATCTTCTTGATTAACCTGCCAAATTCCTCCGGAACTGCATAGCCTACCGTATCAGGAATGTTAACTACGGTGGCACCGGCATCAATAACAGCCTCTACAACCCTCAATATATAATCTTCTCGTGCCCTGGTGGCATCTTCAAGAGAGTATTCTACATCTTCAGTGAAACTTTTGGCGTACTTTACAGCCTGAACAGCTTCTTTCAAACAAGTTTCAGGGTCTTTACGCAGCTTTTTCTCCATATGAATATCTGATGCAGCCAAAAAAACATGGATACGGGGCTTCTCCGCGTCTCTAACGGAATTCCAGGCACAATCGATATCTTCCTTGACAGTTCTGGCAAGGGCCGCAATGACTGGACCCTTAACTAACCTGGAAATTTGTTGAACGGCACGAAAATCTCCTGGGGAAGAAATAGGGAAACCTGCTTCAATAACATCGACTTGCAATCGGGCAAGCTGCCGGGCGATTTCCAATTTTTCCTGGGCATTTAGCTTGGCCCCGGGTGTTTGTTCTCCATCCCTCAAAGTGCTGTCGAAGATAATAATTCTTTTACTCATTTAAAATTAATCACCTCTTTTTAATAACATTAAAAAACCTTTCGCCCCAAAAACAAATTTAGAGACGAAAGGTCAAGCCTCCGCGGTACCACTCTATTTGACAGAAAAATATTTCTCCTGTCCGCTCTAAGTGTTCTTCTTTTAACGGTAAAGCCCCGTCCAGACTTACTCTCACTTAAGGATTTCAGTCAGCTCCTCGCAGGGGAGTTTCAGAAAGGAGAAGAGGTTGCACTTACAGCAGGATGGCAACTCTCTGTACACTTCTTATCTTTCCTACTGATCCTGCTCATCGTATTTAGCTTTATCAATTTAAAATATAGTTTATACATTTTTATTCTTCCTGTCAAGCCTTTAATGAAAAAAAAAGCGCAAATTAAAGTAAAAACGGACCGATGAATTATCGGACCCGTTTTTTTATAAAAGTTAAATTAACGCTTATTGTTGACGAGGATTTTTGAAAGAAGGAGGAGTGGGGGAGGGTTCTTTAAAATGCCTGCCTGGAGAAGAAAGGTCGAAATAAAGCTTGGAATCATCTGTTACCCCGAAATCTTGCAGCGAACCCTCATCCTGTATCCGGTTTAATGCTTCTCGGAAAAGGGCGTTATGGGCTTCTTCACGGTTTAAAAGAAAATCTATTGTTTCCCTTACACCTTTATCATTAATTTGGCGATGCAAATACTCATATACTACTTTTGCCCTTTGTTCTGCAGCAATGTTTGAAAGTAAATCCGCCGGCAGATCGCCTGTTACATTAGCATACACTCCAATCCAGGGGAATCCTGAAGCATCTGTAAGAAGTGGAGCGAGTCCGCCTACAACATGACTTTGAATGGTACCTGCAGGTTGATTAACAGCATTAAGTTCGTCACCATGTAGTAAATTTATAGTCTGTGCAACCATTTCCATATGACTTAACTCTTCAGCCCCAATGTCCAGGAAAAGATCTTTGATGGCTTGATCCTGTACCCGAAAACTCTGGGCTATGTACTGCAGGCCCGCTTTTAATTCACCGTTGGAACCGCCAAGCTGTTCCTGCAGCATTGCAGCATAAACAGGATTGGGACCATCGACCTTTACATCATGTAGAAGTTGTTTTTCATGTTTAAACAATTTTTAACCTCCTCGTAATTTTAGTGCGCCTGTAAAATTTTAAACATTTGGCGTTTAAAAAGTAAATACTTTAAACAGCCGAAAAAAGAGCGTTTAATTTATTTTTTCATTGTACGGATTTTATATACACGGTAAATGAACAATGACGGGATCTAAACCCGGTTATTTTCATCCATTGTTTGTTATGACCGTTGTTGTGACCGTCAGGGTCATGGTGGTTATTTACGAAAATAGTAGTATTATCCGTATACATTTTTATCGTCCGATAATATATATTATGTTAACTAAGAGGAAAAGGTTAAATTTCTTGCACTACTCCCACCGAGAATACTAGGAACACCTGAAATCAAGGTCTTCTTCGTCACCCCATTGAAGGGTAATAAAAAAGGTAATTTGAACGCAAGCATTTAACGAACCAGCCGTCAAAATTCTTGCCATTTTTGTGCAGAACTTTAGAGTTAAAGCCCTAACTTATTTCAAGCTTTTATCGGAATATGTGCAACATTCAAGTTAAGACCATCTTTTGTTTTGTTAATAGTGTATGAGGCTATAAGTCGCTTATCATTTTTAAATAAAAAGTTTTTTCTGGCAATAAGGTAATCCATAATCTCATTCATGTCTTTGATCAGCTGCTCATCACCTCTACAAATTTCCTTTTTTAATATTTCTTTAAACTTATCAGCTTCTTCCTTGGGAACAATGCATATATTCCAAACATGTATCGAGAAAATTAATATTTTTTTCTGTTCATCAAAATTTGAGCATCTCTCAAGGAGTGGCTGCGCTAAATCTATAATCACTTCCGATAATTTATCATCGCCAGTATTCCATTTAAATTTTGAATTAGGGAGAATATTTTTTACAGAATCCATTAGTTTTCTTTCAGCTGTTTGATTATCAGCTTTTTTCTTTTTTTTCTTTTTTTTGTTGCTCATCAATTAATCATCCCAATCTAATAAAATTTAACTTGCATTGCACTACCCCATGTAAGCGCAGATGCCCACTCGTGGAGAATTTACCACCGGAAGAAGCATGTCTTCACCGCATTCATGTTCTTCAGCACACTCTTCGCAAAGCCACCCCCCGCCATCGTAAATGCACTCCGAGCAAACCTGCACGGCGATTTTATCGCAGTAATCACACTGATACTTCGGCTCATCATTCCGGGCCAGGACGGCGATTTTTTCGTCCAAGAAGCGCTTTTTCGTTTTTCCCACACGCCTGAGTGTAAGTTCAGTCGTGTTACCGAAATCATATTCATAGGTAAAGTACGCGCCTGTGTCTACGACCCTGGTCAGGGAAGCACGCATGTCCTTATCATAATAATCATCCGGTTCCCGGCAGTATCTTTCGCCAAGGATGTTAAACGCGCTCAGGTGACCGCAGCACTCCAACCAGATGTGGCGCAGGAAGAGATCAAGTTCCGCATACTGCCAATCTCATTGGCATACTCCCTGGTTTAGCTTATGAACAGATTAGATCTTATGAGAACCATTTCACTTTTTCAGGTATTCTTCCCTGGAAGTATTCGGCCCGCTGACATGATTCAGCAATAGATACAAATCATCCAGCATCATGGTACGGGCTGTATGTACGCTGCTTTTGTGGAAACAGAAACCGAAACGTTCCAATGACGAGTTTAAGTCTTTCATACTGTACTCCACAGGAGCATTGTTTGTTTTTTTAAACCTTGTTTAAAGGTAACTATATTAGAAACCCCTGGGGTTCTGGCGCGAAAACAAGCGGTTTAGTGGGATAACAAGGAACCCCTTACATTAAAAAAAGGGTATAAAGGTCATTATTTTGGTTTTAAAAATAATGAAAACGCCATAGGCCAACAGTCTATAGTTAAATTATCATAAGTCTGTGAATAGTAATATTCTCCAAAAAAGGGCCTGTTTCCTTTCTTTGCTTGTAAATATTTCTAATTTTGTGGCAAGTAATCTGGCAATTAGAATGATAATGCCTCTCTATTAAAGGCAGTGTTTTAATATTTCTTCACTCCTTGCCATCGCCTCTGCAGAAGCAAGTTCTTTGTTGACCGACTTTACATCATTGGATGAAAGTATCTCTACCAACTTTTCAACTGCTTCCGCTTACCTGATAACAATGTTCTTATCAAAGGAAACGGTTGCCATCAGTTTCACCTTCTTTCAAAAACATATTTTCTAAATATATTATAAGCTGCGTTGCCTTATAATTCAGGTAAAATATCTTTAATTTCACTAATTGACATGAAGACGTGCAATTTCATTACATATAGCCCGAGTGAATATATGTTTGGTGGAATTGCTATGCAATAGAAAGCGTCGAAGGCTCGAAAGCCCCCGACGCTCTATTCTAATCATTAACAGGATTTTATTATGTAAACTAATATAAAATATTCCTGCCAGTAACCTCCTTCCACTCTTTTAAAAAAGAGGAAATACTGCAGAAAATCATATTTTTAAAGCTTCTACTATATTTCATTTATATATCTCATTTTTTAGCTGTACGTTTATTTTCTTTGACCCATGACATGGATTTTGACGGGGCCTTACCCTTTCTATAATTCCTTCCCCTTACAGCGGTAAGCTTATGTATTTTATCATTGGAGTTGTTGCTAAATTCTTCAATAGTGTTTTTAGTGCCGGACCATAAGCCTATGGCAGAAAGACCGGAAACCAAACCCAAAAAAATAGCTTTTTTAGGTTCACCAGGCGCCAGGTAATAAAACCCTGAGAGAATCCCCAGTATGACAGCTGTAACTGGAGCAAGTTTTTTGGGTATTCCCACTCTTTTTAACAGTTCGACCATTGCCAGGATAATCGGTACCAGGGCCATACCATAAACGCTAAATTCCTCCATCTTTTTCCACCTCCCTGAAAATTTTTATACTTATTTTAAAATTATTCAGGAGGCAGCATAAAAAGAACATTCTCCCGTAAAAACCGTTTTAAATTAATTTTAGTAATTATCCCTGATTTTAAGATCAAGCTCCTGGATAGAAGCTAGCAATATGGCTACAGCTTCATATATTTCAGATGGTATTTCCTGGTTAAGATCAAGTTTAAATAATTCATGGACCAGTAAAGTATTTTCTTCTACGGGAATACCGTTTTCTTTCGCCAGCGTTATAATTTTCTCAGCAACCCGGCCCTGCCCTTTAGCTGTCACAACAGGTGCTCTGTCTTTTTCCTGCTGGTATCGTAAGGCGACGGCATGTTTTATTTTACTATAATTGCGCAACAGTTAAATAGTTCCCCCTTTCAAACCTGTATATCCAGTCTGAAACCTGTTTCCAATAAATTACGGGATATTTCCTCTTTTAACCGGGTTGGTATTAAATCCCATTTTAAAAAGATTATATTTCTTTCTTTTAAATTTTGGAAAAGTGTTTGGAGTCCCTCCAATTCTCTTTCAAATAAAGTGCCTATTTTCTCTGATTCAACCAATATTTGACTAAAATAAAAATCATCCTTTCTTTCAAATTGGATGATCATTAAACCCAGGTTGCTGGTTTCTACAACGAAATCTAACAAAAACTTGTTTGCAACCTTTCCGGTTTTTTTATCGTGATTGTCCTTTTCGCTTTCGGAATTGGAAAAGTGCCGGATCATTACGGGAACAAGTACTTCTTCACCCTGCTCCTTAATTAAAAGCCGTATAAAAGATATATTTTCTTCTTCATTTAATTTAATCGGTTCCGGGGAACGTTTTATAACCTTGTAACAGTATTTTCCGTTCTGAAGGTTTTTAAACTGCAGCAGCAGATATTCTCCTATTTTAACAGGAATATCAACCTTGGCGAGGATATCTCCCTGGCCCTGCAGTTTTAACAGAGCATAGATATCTTTTAATTCTTTAACCTGTGCCACGATCCTGTCAGGTAAATTATTGTTGAAATGATCTTCACTCACCAGTATTTTGTTTTCCGGATAAGGCATAAACACTTTAAGGGTATGGAAAAGGTCATTTAAACGCATTTTTTGATTCTCCCAGGGTTTCGGTACTATTATATCGGTTTGTTCCGTCCTGGTTTCAATAATACAAAGCATTGTAAAAATGTATTTTTAATGTTTTAAACTTTTTCCAGGATAATATTTACCGGTTCCCTGAGTTCTTTTAATATGGATAAATCTCCCTTAATCCTGCCAAAAACATTGACAGGACCGGCAGCCCTTATTTCGTCACCGTGACTGGCCGGAGTAGGACCATAAAAGATACATATGGCCTTCATTGGAGGCCAGTAAGCGATTTCTCCGGCTTCTAAAACTTCCCTGGGGTTGTCCAATGCATTCACTACCTGGGAAGGAAAGTAAATTTCCTCTCCCCAGGTACTACCCGTACCCTTTATAGGTAAAGCATCAAATACCTTTTGTGCTGTGGCTGTCTTGTAAAGCTCTGCCTGGAAAGAGATACCCTGGTTTATAATAATTTTAATTTCCAAAAAAAATATCCCTCATTTCTTTTAAAGCTCAGCGTTGTAATTTTATGTTCAGGAAATCATATATTTTTTTTATATCATTTCCTCTGCAAAACCGACCAGTTTTTCCGCCATTATATTTAAATTTTGAACAGTTTCGGCTACTTTTTGCGAATCACCAGCCTGTTCCAGAGAAATAGCTCCGATACTTCCTATTACCTGACTGATACTGTTGCTTGCCTCCCGAAGGGTTTGGAGTATTCCTTCAATCTGTTTCAAAGAATTAGAACTGTTTTCTGCCAGTTTACGTATTTCCTCCGCTACTACACCAAAACCTCTGCCCTCTTCTCCCACTCTGGCCGCTTCGATGGAGGCATTAAGGCCAAGAAGATTGGTCTGGCTGGTAATTTTCTTTATTACCTTAAGTACAGCATCGGTTTCACTTACTTTCTCCAGTAAATTTACAGAAAGCTGTGATAAAGTATCGCCAATAGCAGAAAGCTCCTGGGATTCTCCGGCCAGTTTTTCCGTTGCCGCACTTGTTTCCCGGATAGTCTTTTGTAGATTATCAGCCATATTTAGCAATAGGTCCTGCTTATCAAGAACCTGGGTTAAAGAAATGCCACCAAGTATATTCCCTTTTTCATCTTTTACCGGTATGGCGACACCGATATAAGGAAAACCAAAGGCCTCTTTCCCAACTTTTTTTACCAGTCTTTTATTTGTGATTATAGATTCTTTTAAAATGGTTTTTTCCGGAAGCGGGTCCCCGGCCCTTGACCCATGGTCAATTTTCTCACCGGGAACATAGGCAAGTACCTTAAGGGTTTTCGCATCGGCAATAGCAACAGCCAGATCACTGGTACTCAGTTGATTAAAGTAAGAAGCGACGGTAACCAGGCAATCAAGTAAATTATGTTTACTGTTTTCTTCCAAAATCCTCCAGGCCCCCTTAAATTGTTATTTTTATGTTAACATTTCCATAAATTCTCTTTCTTTTGGAAAATTCCTTCTTAAGCTGTTTACTTTAACTCAGTTCCGGATTTTGAAAAGCCTGCTTGTCTTATATATTTTGACCACAATTTATGGTAAACTATATTTAAAAATTTACAGGACAGAGCAGGTTTTATTGATGAAAAAACGGGTTTTATTTGTTTTTATCATACCGTTAATAATTTTTTTACTTTTTTATTTTACTTCCTGTAACGGGACAAAAGACACTACTTCAAACGTAGAAAATTCTTTATTTAGTATTTGTGAAAATGACCCTAGTTTATTAGAAAAGGAATCCTTTTTTGATGATAGCGCTTTAGATTATACCGTTATTGAAGGTAAACACAATAAAAGTATTGTTTTGGCCGTAGTTGGTGACATTATGGTCCACAGTCCCCAGATTACCAGTGCTTATATCGAAAGTGAAGGAATGTATAACTTTAAGGAATGCTTTTCTCATATAACTTCTTTTTTGCAAAAAGCGGATTTTGTTACAGGTAACTTGGAAACAACCTTTGCGGGGACAGAATATGGTTACAGCGGTTACCCGCTTTTTAATTCTCCTCCGGAGTTAGCCCATGCCTTGAAAGAAAGCGGTTTCAGCTTATTGTTCACAGCTAACAATCATTCCATGGACAGGGGAGAAAAAGGTGTTGTTAATACAATTAATCTTATTGAAGAGAAGTGTTTGAGTTTCGTAGGTACGGCCCGTAACCAGGAAGAGAGAGAAAGAGGTTACATTCTTTTCCAAAACGATATAAGGGTAGCATTTTTTGCCTACACCTATGGAACGAACGGCATCCTCTTACCTTCTAGGAAAGAATACTTAGTTTCCCTGATCGATGAACAATTAATCGCCAAAGACATAAACAGGGCAAAAAATGATCTGAAGGCCGATATAGTTGTAATTGGATTACACTGGGGCGAAGAGTACCAGCTTCTACCTTCAGGTTATCAAAAAGAACTTGCCAGAAAACTTGTAGACATGGGTGCAGATATTATTATCGGCAGCCATCCCCACGTTATTCAGCCTGCAGAGATTATTAAAACAGAAAAAGGTGAGGGTTTGGTTTTTTATTCTCTGGGTAATTTTATTTCCAACCAAAGGTGGCGTTACTCTGATTCAGGGGTTATTGTTTATATTAAAATCCAGTTAAATCCTGCCCTGCACACTTCGAATGTAACTATTTTAGAAATTGTACCTACCTGGGTCCATAAATATCTTCAGGGAGGAAAGTGGAAATATACAGTTCTGCCTGTTCGGGAAGTGTTAGAAACAGAAAATGCTAAGGAAATTTTTAAATTATCAAATCAAAATTGCCAGCGTCTTAAAGAAGTTCTGGAAGAAACTGACGAGATTTTCTGGCGTTTCTGGCCTAATGATCAATCTGTCCCTGTAGATCTTATTAACCGCCATGAGCCTGACGGTCACAACAATGGATGAAAATAACCGGGTTTAGCTCCCGCCATTGTTAACGGGGACATTCCCCGACGCTTTATCGGGGTGTGTCCCCATACCTCTGTGTGCCGGCGTTTTACTGTTGGCGGAGTGACTTGTGCAGCGAGGAAACAAGTTCACTACGAAACGAGAGCTGGAGACGACCCAGTTGACAGGATGTCAACTGATGGATGGGAATTCCGCCGGGAAGGTCGCCGGAAGCTCGAGGTGAGTAGTAGAACTTGCCGAACTGAACCCGGAACTACGCCACCAGCAAACGCTGCGATTTTAGAGAGTTGATATTTGCATTACTTGTTCGGGAAGCTCTTTTTCACTGTAAATTTCATCTATAACAATATCTATCTTATCCATAAGATTTAACTCATATTGTTTTAAAGGTTCAAAATCTTTTTTTGTGCATAAGATACGAACGCTGGGTCTTAAAGGAAACCCTACCGTGTTATGCACTACTACCCCTATCTCCCCGTTGCTTAATCCCACAAAAGTACCGATAGGATAGGCTGCAATATGCTGAAAGAATTTTTGTAAGACGTTAAGATCAAATAATTCTATTCCGGATTGCAGCAGTTCCAGAGCCTTATGAGCTGGTAAAGCTTTTCGATAAGGACGATCCGCTACCAGAGCGTCATAAACATCTACAACGGCACAAATTCTGGAAAAAAGATGAATTTGTTCCCCCTTTAAGCCTTCGGGATAACCCTCACCGTTCATACGTTCATGATGCTGCAGAACTATTAGAGCAGATGTCGGATTAATAAGGGACTGCATTTTAACCATATCGTAACCTAAAAGAGCATGTTTTTTTATCTCTGTAAATTCTTCCGGAGTAAGTTTCCCATTTTTGTTTAAAATATTGGCTGGAATTTTTACTTTTCCCAAATCATGAAGCAAGGAACCCAAACCTATTTCTTGTAATTTTGATCGTGGAAATTCCAAGGAAATAGCAGTTGTAATGGCCATTACAGCAACATTAACAGAATGAGCGAAAGTATAGTTGTCAGAAGTTCTTATATCTGACAAATTTACGATAAGATTTTTGTTATTTAAAAGTTGATCAATTATATCATCGAGAATATTTTTTACACCTTTGTGAGTAAAAAGCAGCTTGGGGATAGACTTCTCAGGTTGCTTCTCCAGGTCGGAGAGAATATTTCTGATTAGATTGTTGGCTTTTTGCCTGGTTTCATCCAGGATAACATCCTCGATATCAATATCAGGGATGATGTTGTCAATGATATAAACGGCAGGTATATTTAATTTTTTCAAGTTATGGATATATTCTTTTTTAAGTTCTTTACCGGCATTGAGAAGTAAAAAACCGGAAGAATCATATACCGGCCTTCCAATTTTCATTCCCGGTTCCAGAGCCCATACTGACACTTTTCTCATCAACAATCTCCCCATTTACTAGTTCGTTTACATTATTATAGTATACAAAATACCAGAAATTTTTCGCTGCAGGATTTAATGTAAGATGCCTGGTAAGGGCATAATAAAATTGTGGTTACTTTAACTGATCAAAAAGACAAATTAAGAATTGCAATCTTTACTGATAGTTATTTTCCATATATAAGTGGCGTCGTACGCTCCATAGAAATTTTAACGGGTGAATTAGAAAACAGAGGTCATGAAGCCTTTATTTTTGCCCCGGATTATCCTCTAGCATCTAAGAAAGAAAAAGTATATCGCTATTTATCTTTGCCGGCACCTACCCAGCCAGGCTTTTACCTGCCCATTCCTATTTCCCCCCGCTTGCCTGCTTTAGTGCAAAACCTTAAGATAGATCTTATACATGTCCATACTCCTTTTCTTTTAGGTTCGCTGGGTTATTTAACATCAAAACTTTTAAACTTGCCCCTGGTTTTTACTTATCATACCTTATATCATTGCTACTCGCATTACCTCCCCTTAGGAAAAAATATCAGCTCCACAATGATAAAGCACTGGAACAAGCGTTTCTGTAACAGATGCGATCTAATTATCGCTCCTTCGTTATTTGTCAAGAAACTTATAGAAAGAAGCGGCATTTCCAGTCCTGTAGATGTCATTCCCACGGGCCTGCAGACCACTTATTATTCTAATAACCATGAACAGCAATGGTTAAGAAATAAATTCAAGTTAAGAGTAGAAGAAAAGATTTTATTATACGTAGGCCGTTTGGGCAAGGAAAAAAACATATCTTTTTTATTGGATGCCCTGGAACGCATTACAAAAAATTTTCCTTATGTCAGGCTAGTGATCGTAGGAACAGGTCCGGAAGAATCAAACTTGAAATTACTCTGCCGTCAAAAGCAACTTAACCAGTATGTCATCTTTGCCGGGAAGGTTGATGACCGGGAACTTTTAAAATGTTACGCCGGAGCAGATATTTTTACTTTTGCCTCCCAAACAGAAACACAAGGACTGGTAATCGGCGAAGCCAAAGCATCAGGTTTGCCGGTCGTAAGTCTATTTTCACCCTGTCTATCAGAAATTATTTTTAATGGTAAGGATGGGTTCCTTGTACATAATTTACAGGATTTTACCGATAAATTAACATACATGCTCGAGAATGAAGATATTATTAAAGAAATGGGAAAAAGAGGTAAAATAAATGCGATAAGGTTTTCATCCCACCTTTTAGTTAAGAAAATGCTAACTTCATATTATAAAGTTATCCAGGCAAAGTCTGGTAATCTGTCGTAGAGATTACGCAAGTTCAAATAGTTCTTTGGCCCTTTTAAATCTTTCCAGGACTTTTTCTCGTCCCAGAACGGAAATTATATCAAATAGTTCAGGCCCCATGGTACGGCCGGTAACAGCCAGCCTGGTAGGAGGATTAATCTGTGCTAAAGGAACATTTAACCTTTCGCTTAACTTTTCCAACTCTTCCTTTATCTGTGAAGCCTGGAAAGGTTCTACTATTTCCAGGGTTTTAGCAATCTCGTTTAATATATCACCGGCATTTTTTTTACGAAAGTGTTTTTCTACTCCTTTTTCATCATAAGTAAAATCATCCTGGAAGAAATAATTAGAAGCTTCAACCACTTCGTGAAGAGTTTTGACTCTATCCCTCACAAGATCCACAACTTTTTCCATAATTTTATTTAAATAATCTTCCTTGTAAGAATCTATTATTTTACTTAATTTATCGTTATCTTTAAAAAAAGGTAAAGCTCTTTGGACAATTATTTTCAGTTCCATCGTTCTTAAATAATGACCATTAAGCCAGATTAATTTTTTAAGATCATATATGGCAGGATTTTTGCTTACCTTTTCCAGTGAAAAAGAATCAATTATCTCATTAATACTCATTATTTCCCTGTCTTCACCTGGAGACCAACCCAAAAGAGCCAGGTAATTTATCAAAGCTTCCGGTAATATCCCCATTTCTCTATATTCCTGTACCGACGTTGCCCCATGCCTTTTACTTAGTTTGCTGTGATCCGGAGCGAGGATCATCGGCACATGAGCATAAAGAGGTATTTTATACCCCAGTTGCCGGGCAATGATCTGTTGACGGGGAGTATTGGAAAGATGTTCTTCCGCCCTGATAACATGGGTAATTTCCATTTTAAAATCATCGATAACTGAAGCAAAATTATAAGTCGGTAAACCGTCAGACTTCATGATGATAAAATCATCAAAAATTTTATTTTCAAAAACTACTGATCCCCTGATAAGATCTTCAACGACTGTTTCACCTTCTTCCGGTACCAGAAGCCGGATCACAAAGCTGTGGTTAGCTTTTTTTTCTTCTTTTTCTTCAAAAGATAAATATCGGCATTTCCCACTATAACGTGGAGGTTGCCCTTGAAGGCGTTTTTTTTCCTTTTCTGCCAGCAGTTCTTCTGCAGTACAGAAACAGTAATATGCTTTTCCTTCGTTTACAAGATTTTGCGCTTCATTTCTGTATATATCCAGGCGCTCCGATTGAAGATAAGGTCCATACTTCCCTCCCATTTCAGGACCTTCGTCCCAATCCAGTCCTAACCATTTCAAGGAAGTAATAATAGAATTTAAAAACTCCGGAGAGGATCGATGCTTGTCCGTATCATCGATTCTTAGAATCATTTTTCCTCCCCTGTTTCTGGCAAAAAGCCAGTTAAAAAGCGCTGTCCTTGCTCCACCAATGTGTAATTCCCCGGTAGGGCTGGGAGCAAATCTTACCCTTATATTTACCATCTAACTTAACACCCCATCTTTGTTCCTTTTAAATATTTATTTCTTTTTTTTCCAGCAAAATCCTTCATTATTTTAAATCTTGTATTTCTTCTGCCTTAAGAATCATTGGTTTTAATGCGGAAAGGATTTTAGCAGTATGTTCAACGTATTCCTGGTAGATATTTTTCATTTCTTCATTTTCTGTTTCCAGGGCAAAGCTCTCCAGTTGAGCATTAATCTTTTCTAAGTTTATGATTAACTCCTTTTCCCTGGTGGACTGTGGCCTGGGCTGTTTGTCATCATAAAGATCCACATACAGCTTTCCATTGGTGTCAAGCTGGGCCAGGGAAACAGCTTTAGGATCTTCCACACCCATCTCGTAAAGCTTATCCTTGAGCCAATTTTCACTATATCCCCTATGATGCAGATTTCTTTGCATTATCTTTCCGTTTAGTACAACTACAGAAGGAAAGCCCTGTTGCTGAACTACCATCTTTAAATCTTCCGGGGTAATACTTTGTTTTTGGCTTTTTTTGATTACACTTATTTCCCCTTTTGGTTCAAGGACAGCGAATTCTACATCTTCCAGGAGCGCAACCCCTTTTAAACGTAACGCTGACATCAAGTCATCAAAATTCAGCTTCGCCCTGAAGAGGTTCTTTTCCCGGATCTTACCATTCTTAATAAGCACCAGGGGCCCACCGACTAATATGCGCCTGACATTGGGAAGCCTTATTCCTGCTAAATTTAAGGAAATTGAAAGAAAAGCCCATAAGCCCATATTTAGAAGGCTGGAACCAAAATGAACCTGGCTGTCTACCAGGGCCGCGGCAGCAATGCTGCCGATAGTAATAGCTACTACAAAGTCTATGGTTGTAATCTCTCCGAGTTCTACCGGGCCCATTAACCTGACTACAATTAAAAGAAAGATAAAGGCAATAATGCCCCGTAATAGAAATCCAAGGATATGTAATTCCGGTGTACTTAAAAATATTTGTTCCCAAAACGCCATAAGAATACACCTCCTCCAAAGCTGTAAAATAAAAAAACCTCTCTTATGAGAGGTTTTCCTTAATTATCGGGCTTTATACTTTGGTTCCTGTGCTTCTATTTCCTTAATTCTTCTCTTCAAAACCCTTCTATAATAGTGTTGGATCAGTCTGCAAACTCGCCCTTTAGAATAATCAGCTGTCCGGAAGGACTCCTACAGCATAAATTTCCGGAGTAGGAGCATAATAATTTTTCCCCAGGTGCTCCCGGTACACTTCTTTTCCATTTTCATAAAAGATGCGTATTGTTTCTGCTGTATATCCCGGTTTGCCCTCTTGTATTAAATTACGGTAAGAAGAAGGTTGATCTTTTATTTCCTGGTAATGGACAGGTGGTTCTATGATTTGTAAACTTTGTGTAATGATTTTTACTTTTCTTATTTTGGAGGGATCGCCAAAAAAGGTGGCTTTTAATTCGTTATTAAGTACCTGCATATGAATTAAAATGTAGAAAGATGTATTGTTCTTGAATTTTAAATCCCTGTAATTAAAGGCTACGGTAGCATCATATCCCGGAGGAAGATATCCTACAGGAAGTCCATGATTGTGACGTTCCTCAATACCCAGCCCTGCCCTTAATGCAGCATTATATATCGTAGAGGATACCTGGCAGATACCGCCTCCCAGCCCCATTACGAGACGATCATTAACTATAACGGGTGCTTCTTTATAACCGTTTTCCAGGCTGGCCTCACCGACAATTTGATTAAATGAAAATATTTCTTCCGGTGTAAGAAGAATATTATCCAGTTTTTTAGCAGCGAGAGTTATGTTATGAGACCTGTTTATCGCAGCGGGATCGAAATATGTACTGGCCGTCGCTATTTCACCTATTATCCCGCTGTCCAGGATGCGGGAAATCGTCATTTCCGGATACAGGTATTCCATCTCCATTTGAATTGTCAAAGGAAAAGAGGGCCAATAATATAGTTCCTCTATTACTTTGTCGAGCATTTGTTCAAATTTTAAATTCTTTCCTTTTCTCTGAGGTCTAAATTTTAACATTCCTTGTTCTGCATAGACCAGCGCATCCTGCGGAGGCACATATCTCTCTTCCTTGACTGGTGCTAAAACAGAAAAGAATTTTTCCTTTTCCACTGCAAAATATCCCGGTATCTTCCACCTCCCGCGATAAATTCTGAATTTTTCCCCATAATTAAACGGGGTATTCAGGCGGATTATCTCCTCCATAATCTTCTCTTTTTGAAGTGCTATTCCTATTTCCTCCAGAGTAAAGTTTAAAGGTATATCTTCACCGGAAATATAAAAATTTATTTCTTCATTTCCCAGATCGTCATTAATTTTTTCCAGAAGTGTTTCTATATCCTTATAAGTTTTACCGCCTACATAGTTTTGTCCGATATAAATCCCCAGTGGAGCCCTTTTCTT
This sequence comes from Desulfovibrio sp., assembly GCA_020060185.1. Taxonomy (GTDB): domain Bacteria; phylum Bacillota; class Dethiobacteria; order DTU022; family UBA8154; genus UBA9862. The sequence continues at coordinate 38,880 of JAGVAS010000001.1, forward strand.
GAAGTATATATTTTCGCCCATAACCAGTAAAGAAGCGATTAAAAATAATGCTAACAGGACTTTTATTAATTTTGACTTGATTATTGTCATGGTACCACCATTTTTATAAAATAATACACCATATGTTTATGTAGAGGTGCAAATAACTATGCATAAAAATACCTGTGAGAAAGGTCCCACAGGTATTGTATTTATCTGTATCAACAATGGATGAAAATGCTCGTTTTAAAACTCGTGTTATGTCCCGCAAAGGTGGCGCAAGGTTGTGGCGAGCGACATGTGCAGCGCAGCGTACAGGTTCAGCGATGCGAAGGCTGAAGGCGGTCCTGCTGGCATGGAAGCCAGCAGCCGGGAGGTGAGTTAGGATGCGAACTCTCTCGGGAAGGCCAGCCGTAAGACTGAGCTGAAACGTAGAGCTTTCAGAGCGGAACTCGGAGCTCCGCCTCAGCAAAAGCTGCTCCATTTCCATATTAACCGCCACGACCCTACGGGTCACAAAGATGGATGAAAATGACCGGGTTTAGATCTCCTGATTGTTCGATAGACGAAGCGTTTTGCTGTTGGCGGAGCGACTTGTGCAGC
>JAGVAS010000173.1 GCA_020060185.1 Desulfovibrio sp.
GCTGCACAAGTCGCTCCACCAACAGCAAAACGCTGCCTCTGTGGAACAATGGCGGGATCTAAACCCGGTCATTTTCATCCGCTTTTGTGACCCGCAGGGTCGTGGCGGTTAAAAAGCAGGAATGTAAAAAAAACATGTAAGAAAAGATTTAAGATCTGAGGTAGACTTATTGTGGGGATTAAGAAAGAACAAGTACTGAGTTATCTTTTTCGGGAAGATTATAAACCACTCACTTTTGAAGGGCTGCAAAAGGTCCTTAATATTTACAAAGAAGAAGATATCCAGGAATTATTTCAAATACTGACTTCCCTGGAGAAAGAAGGGTCTGTATTTAAATCGCTGCAGGGACGCTATAGCCCGCTAAGAGGAATGGGGCTGCTGGTTGGAGTATTACAGGGGCATTCCCAGGGATATGCTTTCTTTCTTCCGGAAGCTCCCGGTGAGCCGGACGTGTTTATACAGCCTGAAAAGCTGAAGGGCGCCATGCATAAAGACCGGGTTGTGGTACGCCTTCAGAAAGGCTCACAGGAAGGACGTCGCCGGGAAGGGGAAGTGATCCGCATTCTCAAGCGCAGCAACCCCAATGTAGTCGGAACATACCGGGGAAACCGGCACGGAGGTGTCGCTCTACCCGATGATCGGCGCCTTTCCGAAATCAGAATTCCCAAGGGGAGCCGTGAAGCCAGGGCCGGAGACAAAATTCTTATAAATATTACACGCTGGCCGGATAACTCTCATGCTCTACCCGAAGGTAAAATTGTGGAGGTAATCGGTTCTGAAGGAGAGCCGGGAGTTGATATTACTTCCATCCAAAAAAAATTTGGCTTTCCTTCAACTTTTCCTTCCAGGGTATTAAAAGAGGTTGAGCACCTTGATGAAAATCATATCCTTGAGGCTGCTAAAGATGAGGGCCGCCAGGATTTACGTTCGCTGGCGATGGTAACTATTGATGATGAAGATGCCAGGGACCTGGATGATGCTGTTTCCCTGGAAAGAAGGGGAAGCGGTTACAGGCTGGGAGTGCATATTGCCGATGTAAGCTATTATGTTAAAGAGGGAAGCGCCCTGGACCGGGAAGCCGCCAGAAGAGCCACCAGTGTATATTTTCCGGACAGGGTTATCCCCATGCTGCCTCCCCGGCTTTCTAACCGGATTTGCAGTTTAAACCCGGGTGCCCTGCGCCTGGCGATAAGTGTTTTTATGGATTTGAACCAGGACGGTAAACTGGAAAAGTACAGTTTTTATCCCAGCGTTATCTGTATTGAGGAACGCATGACCTACAGCGATGTCAACCGCATCCTGGAGGGGGATAACTGCCTGGAGAACAAATACAGCGGTTTTGTACAGGTTTTTAGGGATATGGCTGCGCTTGCAGAGAGATTAAAAGAAAAGAGGATCAGACGGGGCGCGCTGGATTTTAATTTTCCGGAAGCGAAAGTTAAACTGGATGAACAGGGTAAACCTCTGGAAATAAGGGTGAGAAGAGGCGGGCGCGCTGAATCAATAATTGAAGAATTTATGCTCCTTTGCAATGAAGTGATCGCTGCTCATTTTCACCGGCTGAAAATTCCCTTTGTTTACCGGGTGCATGAGCGCCCTGAAGGGGAAAAACTTTATGCGCTGCGGGACTTTTTAAGCTTCTTTAATATTAAATTGGAAGGGGATTTAAACAGAATTTCTCCGCGACAATTTCAAAAAATAATGGAGGCCGTAAAAGATACCCCTGCCGAAAAAATTGTAAACTATGTTTTGTTACGTTCGTTACCACAGGCACGGTACAGCGTGTCTCCCCTGGGCCATTTTGGCCTGGCGACAAGATATTATACGCACTTTACCTCACCGATCCGCCGTTATCCTGATTTGCTTGTACACCGCATTTTACGCAGTACACTGGAGGGAACCCTGACTACTGCAGAGTCCCGCAGGCTGGCAAGCCGCCTTCCCCAGCTGGCAGAGCATTCCTCGGAGCAGGAGCGCTTTGCCATGGAGGCGGAAAGGGAAAGCGTGGATTTGAAGAAGGTTGAGCTTATGGAGGGGAAGGTAGGCAATGAATATTCCGGTGTTATCAGCGGGGTAACTTCTTTTGGCTTTTTTGTAGAGCTGGACAACACTGTGGAAGGCCTGGTACACGTTACCTCTCTGGAAGATAATTTCTACTGTTTTAATGAAAAGAGATATGAACTGGTAGGAGAGCGCCGCAGGAAGGTATACCGTCTCGGTGATTCTATAAGGGTTCGCCTGGAAAGGGTAGACAAGGAAACAAGAACTGTTTATTTCACTCCACTGGTACCCGGGTATTCCAGGTTAAAACATCTATAATGGACTTGAAAACGGGTAGAATGATGTGATATAATTAGAACAGGGATCAAGCCAAAGAATAGAATAAGTAAATATAACAGAACTAAAAACCCTACCGTTTTTAAAGAGACAACACCGGTAGGGTTCAATTATCAGGAAGGGGATAAGCAAATAGCAGGAAAAACAGGCAAACCTGGAGACAAGATCCTGGCACAAAACCGCAAGGCCCGGTACCAGTATTTCATAGAAGAAACCCTGGAAGCGGGTATTGCCCTTCAAGGGACGGAAGTAAAATCGGTACGCCTGGGAAGGGTAAATTTAAGAGACAGCTATGCCCGGGTTGAGAATGGGGAGCTTTTTCTGTATAATATGCATATCAGCCCATATGATCTCGGTAATCGTTTTAACCATGATCCTTTGCGTTCCCGCAAGCTTCTTATACACCGCCGGGAAATTAACAGGCTGGCAGGTTATATCCAGGGTAAAGGTTATACCCTGGTCCCCTTAAGTATATACCTGAAAGGAAGCAGGGTAAAAATCGAGCTCGGTGTGGCCAGGGGAAAGAAAGAATTTGACAAGAGACACACTATTGCGGAAAGAGATGCCAGGCGGGAAATGGAAAGAAGTTTTAAGGAAAAATTTTCATATTAACCGCCACGACCCTGCGGGTCACAACAATGGATGAAAATGACCGGATCTAGATCCCGCTGTTGTTCCGCAGATGCAGCGTTTTGCTGTTGGCGGAGTGACTTGTGCAGCGAGGAAACAAGTTCACTACGAAGCGAGAGGTGGAGACGACCCAGCTGACAGGATGTCA
>JAGVAS010000074.1 GCA_020060185.1 Desulfovibrio sp.
GAAGTGCCGTGGACGTAAATATGTATTCCATGGGGACATTCCATTGGGGACATTCCTCTGAAAGAGGTGTGTCCCCTTACCTTGGAAAAGACGAGGTGTATCCCCATACCTTATTCGTCATCACCGGCAGCTGACATCCTGTAAGCAGAGTCATCTCCAGCTCTCGCTTCAACGTGAGCTTTGATCTTCGCTGTACAAGTTACTCTGCCAACAGCAAAACGCTTCGCCTACGGGCAATTACAGGATCTAAACCCGGCCATTTATATTTATTGCTGTGCCCCATAGGTCCGTGGCTGTTAGTTTCAACATCCTGGCCGGATGTGCTTTGTTTCTATGTTATCCAGACAATAAGCGATTAATTCCTCCAGGGGGATATTTTCTTCCGCTTTTTTAAGTTCTTCTAGAGCAGGCCTGGTGACGGGATGGCGCGGGATAAAAAGAGTGCAGCAATCGTCAAAAGGCCGTACGGAAATAGGAAAAGAATTTATTTTCCGGGCAATATTGATAATGTCTTCCTTGTCAAACCCTATCAGGGGCCGCAGGATAGGCAAGTCCGCCACCTCGTTTATAGCAACGAGGTTTTCCAGGGTCTGGCTGGCAACCTGCCCCAGGCTTTCCCCTGTAAAAATAACCGGTATATTTCTTTTTACAGCAAGCCTTTCTGCAACGCGGAACATTACCCTGCGCATCAGGGTAATTAATATTGACTCCGGGCATTTAAGGCGGATTTCTTTTTGAACTTTTGTAAAAGGAGCCAGGTGGAGAGTTATCTCCCTGCTGTAAGCAGCCAGAAGGTGGCAGAGATCTACCACCTTATTGAGGGCACTGTCTCCTGTAAAGGGAGGACTGTGGAAATGGAGCGCTTCGATGTCAATCCCTCTTTTTAAAGCCATCCACCCGGCCACAGGGCTGTCAATGCCCCCGGAAAGTAAAAGAAGGCCTTTGCCTGTTACCCCCACGGGAAGACCTCCCGGCCCGGGGAGGGACTGGGAATAAAGATAAGCCTCTTTGTCTCTTATGTCTATATTAATTATGATTTCCGGGTTATGAACATCAACCTTGAGTTCCAGGTTGCTTTTCAAAAGGTATGCCCCGGCAAGGTTATTAATCTCCGGGGAGGTATAGGGAAAGTTTTTATTGGCCCGGCGTGTATTAATCTTAAAGGTTGTCCCCGGTTTATAGCTGTCTTTCAGGAGTTTTAACGCCTGCCTGCAAATTTCCTCAAGATCGAGCTTTGCCGGGAACACGGGGCTGATGGAAACGATACCGAAAACTTGCTGCAGCCTGCGTTGTGCTGAAAATAAATTTTCGCCATCTATTTTTACATAATAACGGCCCCGGCGAAAGGAAACCTGGAACGGTTCCAGACCTTTAAGGGATTCTTTAATGTTCTGAAGCAATTTATTTTCAAAAAAGGGCCTGTTTTTTCCCTTGAGAGCAATCTCTCCGTAGCGAATGAGCAGTAAAGGATTCATAAACATCCTGGCCCGGCGCTTAAAAAGCCGGAAGAAATACTTACCAGTCCCCTCCCTTCCGGGATTTTTTTAGGAAATTTTAGCGAGAACCCTCTCCATTTCAATGGAGAGATGAATCGCCGGTAGTTATTGGATGTATGCAGCCATATATGGTATAATTAACCGAAACATCCTGCGCGCCCTATAAAGGGTCAACTATCTTAAGCAGGCATGTTCTTTGACTTACTACTAATACCTATTTTGCCATATAAGTGTCCCTTAAGCAACTTTTGAAGTTTGTTGTTGCAGCCTTTTTTGAGAAAAAGAGATGATAAAATGATTCTGGATAAGAACCAGGAGAAAGCACCCGGCTTCCGGCAACAAATAAAACCCCCTTTGTGGACTTTAAATTTTATTATTCTTTGTTTATCATCAGTGGCAGTTCATTCTACCTTTAATATGCTCAATATTACCCTTCCGATTTACATAGAAACATTTGGGGGAACAGGGATTGCAGGCCTGCACCTGGCTACACTCACCATTGGAGCTGTCATTATAAGGCCCGTTGCCGGCTGGGCCCTGGACACTTATGGACGCCCCTTAGTCTATCTCAGTGGACTTCTGCCTGGTTGATATACTGGTTAAACTGTCCCGCTTTTTAGAAACAAACCCAGAAATTAAAGAATTAGACATTAATCCCTTGTTTGCAAATAGTCAGGGGGCCATTGCTGTGGATGCCCGTATTATACTGGAATAGGAAGAGAAACTGGAATAGGAAGAGAAATATAATCGTTACTCTACCTGGAGAATAAAGACCTGTTTTTAATAAACCGCCACGACGCTACGTAGTATGAAAATGGATTACATAAAACTTGAAAACCGTATCTTTTCCAGCGCCATGCGCCGATGTAGGGCAGCGTTGCAGTTGGAGTTTATTGTTCGAGTGGCTAAAAGCTCTTAGGCGAAGCGACGGCGGAGGCGGTCCAGCTGGCATGGACGCCAGCTGCCGGCCACATGACCATGGACGGGAATTTGGCCGGGAAAACCACCGGAGCCCAAAAGCTGAGCCTTAGAGCTTTCCTCGAGAACACCTAAACTCCATCTGCATGCTGACCTACCCATCAAATTTAAAGCCGGCACTTCACTTGCCGGCTTTGTTTTTTTAACGATAATCTTCTTTTCCATTTTAATTCCCAGGTGGCCTTCTTATAAAAGATAAAAACGGTAAAATTAAACGGAAAGTACTTCTTTTACCCCCGGAACCTCTTTTTTAAGCAGGCGTTCTATACCCTGCTTTAAAGTCATGGTAGCCATGGGACAGCCTCCACAGGCACCCGTTAGTTTAACTTTTACGGTACCATCCTCGTCTACAGCAATAAGGACGACGTCACCTCCATCAGCCTGAAGGGAGGGACGGATTTTCTCTAAAGCCGCTTGTACCTGTTCTTTCATGGGAACGGAATCCTCCTTTAAATTTTTAGTTTACTTATTATATCACAATGTTATTTTAAAAAAAAGAATCCGAGAAAAACTTCCCGGATTCTAGCCTTTTATGAAACAAATGGCTGGTCATTTAAAATATTCAACCGCCTTCGTTTTCAATGCCTGCAGGATTTTTTGGGTACTCTTCTGCTGGATTATTGTTACCGGGTGTTATGAGCCCGCGCATCAACGGCATAGACATATCTTCATCAAAAACTTTATTAGAAAAGAATTGAGATATAAGTAACCTGACCAGTAGAGAAATACAAAGGACGATACCGAAAAGTAAAATTCCTCCCCCCATAATAATCATCCTTTCTGTTATTTCCATGACGATAAACTCTGGGGTGGTAAGCTTGTGAAAAAAAACACACATTCAAAACATTCTGAAAACTCTAATTTAACTATATCATTACTTCAAGGTAAATGTCAACCTTTTAGAAAAAGTTAAAAAATTCACTTTCTAAAAGAATGCATTTAAAAGCAGTAATAAGTTTTTTTCAGATTTTATTATGGTATAGTAAGCCAAATCTATGGATAACTTATTTACAGAACAGTAATTTGAGTCAGAGATAATATTTGCTTTTAAAGGGTTCATTTGGTAGAATTACATTAACATCTAAGATTGGGGAGGGGAGCAAAAAATTGTCCCCTGAAGCAGCAGAAAAAAAGGTTTATGATCTAGTTATACTTGGTGCAGGTCCAGCAGGTCTGACGGCAGCCATATATGGCGGACGTGCCAACATGGATATACTTGTTTTGGAGCATATGATGTCAGGTGGAGAGATAACCTCCAGTGAACGCTTGGACAACTATCCCGGTTTTCCGGAAGGAATAAGCGGTATAGAGTTTGGCCAGTTTCTGGAAAAACAGGCGACTCGCTTCGGAGCAGAAATTATTTCTGCTACTATTGAAGAAGCAGATGTACTCGGGGATATTAAGAAGGTTTCAACTTCTAAAGGTGACTTTTATGGGCGGACTATGGTGGTAGCAACAGGAACCGCTCCCCGTGTACTGGGAGTCCCGGGAGAGGAGATGCTTCGCGGGAGAGGCATTTCTTTTTGTGCGACCTGTGACGGACCGTTTTTTCGTAACGCAAAAGTAGCTGTCATCGGGGGAGGGGATTCTGCGGTTAAAGAGGCTCTTTACCTGACCAGGTTTGCTAATGAGGTTTTTTTAATTCATCGTAGGGATAAATTAAGAGCTGTTCCTTTTTTGCAGGAACAAATACTTAATCATCCCAGGGTACAAATTCTATGGGACACGGTGGTAAAAAGTTTTTACGGAGAACAAAAGCTTGAAAAAATTATCATTCAGCACCTTAAAGATTCTACAATTGCTGAATTGCCTGTGGACGGCGCTTTTTTATATGTAGGAAGAATCCCCAATACTGGTTTTTTAAAGGGAGTAGAAATGGACGGCAAGGGTTATATTATTACCAGTGAGGAAATGGAAACATCAGTTCCAGGTATTTTTGCGGCGGGGGATGTACGTCGCAAGTTCTTGCGGCAGGTTGTTACAGCAGCTTCAGATGGGGCCATCGCCGCGATGATGGCTGTAAGATTTCTTGAATAGCTTTTATTAAAAAATTTGTACATAGAAGGAGGTGTGCCCTGGTCTTTGCTGGTGCTTGACCAGGTGGATAATGGCAAAGCCTGTGGAAGTCGGTGATAAGCAGTTTCAGGAAGAGGTTTTAAATTCCCTTGAGCCAGTACTGGTAGATTTTTGGGCCTCCTGGTGCAGCCCGTGCCGCATGGTGGCACCGGTTCTTGAGGAGATAGCCACTGATTATAAGGGAAAGGTCAAGGTTGTAAAGGTTAATGTTGATGACAATCCCACTACAGCTTCACGATATGGTATAATGAGTATTCCCACAATGATGCTCTTTAAAAATGGAGAACCTGTTAATACTGTTGTGGGCTTTCGCAGAAAAGAAGAGCTTAAAGGTCTTATTGATCAAAGCTTGTAACCTTATGAACGACTTTTAAGGCATTATGTGGTCCACTGATTAAAGTTTTAAAGTGTTTGGTGTATGTTTCCCCTTTACCGGAAATAATAAGGCAAAGGGGGATTTTTTTATATGAGGGCAATGTGGAAAGGTTCCTTAAGTTTTGGGCTGGTGAATATACCGGTACGCCTTTTTGCAGCAACAGAAGGCAGGGATATTAAATTTCGTTATTTACATTCTCCCTGTCATACTCCGCTGGAGTACCAGAAAATATGCACTACCTGTAAAAAGCAGGTACCCTGGGAGGAAATTGTACGCGGCTATGAATATGAAAAAGATCATTTTGTGGTATTAAATGAAGAGGAAATAAACGCCGCCGCCGGGGAACGAGATAGGCTTATTGAAATAACTGACTTTGTAAAAATGGAAGAAATTGATCCCATATATTTTCAGAACAGTTATTACCTGGCTCCCGATGGTCCCGGCAGCAAACCTTATCTATTGCTACACAGGGCAATGCTAGAAACGGGGAAAATTGCCGTGGCCATGATCACCCTGCGTACAAAAGAGTCAATGGCGGTCGTAAGGAGTTATGGAGATATTTTGTCTCTTTCCACGATGTTTTTTCCTGATGAAGTCCGTTCTTTAGAAGAAATACCTGACATACCGCGGGGTGTGGAAATTCGGGAAAAAGAGCTGGAAATGGCAAAAGAGCTTATAGAGAACCTGACAGCCCCCTTTGATGCGGATAACTATCACGACCATTACCGTAAAAGACTATTGGAGGTCATCCAGGCCAGGGTGGAAGGGAAAGAAGTGGTTGTCGCTCCTTCACCTGAGAGAGAAAAGGTGGTCGACCTGCTGGAAGCCCTGCAGGCGAGCGTAGAGAGAACCCAGGTTAAAAAAGTTAAAAACAAGCAAAAAGGACGGGCTAAAAGCCCGCCCTCCCCTAAAGAAGAAGCATTAATAACGGCTAAAAAATAGTACTTGGGGGAAATCTCTACAATGTTTGAGCAGAAAGTATTTCCCATGGAGCCTCAAGCGAAAAGTGTCTTAATAGAAGATAACAGCTATTATTACCAGGTAAAATGGGATGGGATTCGCCTGCTGGCTTTCGGCGAAGATACAAAGACCCGTTTACAGGGACGGAGTTTAAAAGATAAAACCGGACTTTATCCGGAACTGGCCGTACTGCCGGAGCTTGTAAAAGGAAAAAGTTTTATCCTCGACGGGGAACTGGTGGCCTTAAAGGAAAAGCGCCCCAGCTTTTATACTGTAATGCAAAGGGAGCGTGCCAGCTCTTCAAATATTTCCAGGTTAGTAAAGCTGCTTCCGGTTGATTACATGGTCTTTGACATTCTGTTTCTTGATGGCACCTGGCTTTTAAACAAACCCTGGGAGGTCCGGCAGGAAATATTAAAAAAAAATATTATTGAAAATGAGTCCCTGCATCTTACACCAAACTATAAAGACGGGAGGGGGCTCCTGCAGGCCGTAAGAGAATTGGGAATGGAGGGGATAGTGGCAAAAAAGATAGGTAGTCCTTATATACCTGGACCTCGTAAATCCAGTTACTGGTTAAAAACCAAGGTAGAACAAACTCTTGAAGCTTATGTAGGCGGGCTGACCCTTAAAGATAGTAGGCCGGCCTCCCTGCTTCTCGGACTGGACGAAGATGGTTCCGTTGAAATGCCCGGCCTGGAAAAAAGACTGCGGTATATAGGTAGTGCAAGCAGTGGATTAAAGGAAAAAGAATTAGAAGACTGGTACAGGTGGTCAAGGGAGAACAGTCTTTCCGTTTCCCCTTTTATTAATCCCCCCTCCTCTCTTCCGGGGCGAAAACTTCTCTGGATGGAGCCCCTGAGAAAAGTAAAGATAATCTATAACGAGTGGACTCCGGACCTTAAACTTCGTGCCCCGCGCCTAGTTCCTTCCTGAGTTAAGTGGGGTAATGTCTCCCGGAAAGCCCCATGACCCTTGCGGGCCACAACAATGGATGAAAATAGCTAAAACCTGAAGTTAGCTCTCCTTAAATATGTCCCTATCCCGCTTATAGAGATGGGGTTGTGGAGCTGTTGGTAGAGCGAATTGTTTGAGTAGCTAAAAAGCTCTTGGCGAAGTGAAAGCTTAAAGCGCGGCCCTGCTTACATGGATGTAAGCAGCCGGGAGGCGAATAGGAGGTGAGCTCTCCCGGGAAGGCCAGCCTGAAGCTTGAGTTGAGCCTTAGAGCTTTCTGCAAAAACACCCTGAGTCTCTGCCAACAGCCCACAAACCAGCCTATTTTCATACTAACCGCCACGACCCTGCGGGTCACAAAGATGGATGAAAATGACCGGGTTTAGCTCCCGCTATTGTTTCGTAGACGCAGCATTTTGCTGTTGGCGGAGCGACTTGTGCTGCGAAGCTAAAAGCTCACGTTGAAGCGAAGGTTGGAGATGGCCCTGCCGGCATGGAAGCCGGCAGCCGGGAGGTGAGTAGGATGCGAACTCTCCCGGGA
>JAGVAS010000084.1 GCA_020060185.1 Desulfovibrio sp.
TACCGCTAAGGACTTAAAAGATATGTTGTCCCAAAAACCGATTAAATTGCCAAGTTAACTGGCTATTTGATTAAGAACTTATTTGGCACGACACTAGTTTTTCCGGCAACAGACCTGAAGGAAATTTAAAATAACTGGCGAAAGTTTTAAAAAAGCATAAAAAAATTTGTGGAGGTAACAAAGTGAACTGGCAGCATTCCGCAAAACCACCGCGCCCCATTCCAATCCCACCCCTTGAGAAGAAAACTACAGTGCGCGGGCTGCTTTCTTCCAGGTGCCTGGAATATGGTGATAAAACTTTTCTAATAGATCCTGAAAAAGACCGGCAGTATTCTTATGCAGAATTTTTGCGAACAGCCGGCAAGGTAAGCAATTTGCTATGGCAACAGGGAGTGCGCAAGGAAGATAAAGTATCACTGCTTATGCCCAATTCGGCGGAATTTTTGTTTGCCTTTTTCGGCATTATGCAGCTTGGCGCCATAGCCTGTCCCATAAATACCCACCTTAAGGAGGAAGAAATCGCCTTCGTCCTGCATAATTCGGATAGCATCGCTTTGTTTACCTCCAGGGAGTATTTCGATGTTTCTACGAGCTTATTAACCGGGGAAAACAATATCCGCCGCCTCCTAACATGGGATCCCCCTGCAGGGAGCCTTACTGGAACTTCCCCGTTTTTAAAGCTTATTGACATGAACACAGCGATAAAAGAGGAACCTCCTGCACTGCTTCCGGAAATTGAAGAGATCCCCTTGGAACCGGACGATGTTGCCGAAATAATCTACACTTCCGGGACAACAGGCAGGCCCAAAGGAGCCATGCTGAGCCACCACAATATGATTATAGATTCCCACTGGATCGCCAACTGGAACCGCCTGCATGAAAATGACCGGGCCATGTGCGTCATGCCGCTGTTCCATGTCAACGGCCAGATCGTAACGGTAATGACACCCCTTTACTGCGGGGGCAGCCTGATCCTGCCCGGGAGATTCAGCGTAACACAGTTTTTCCCGCTGTCTGCAAAATATGAAGCAACTTACGTGGGCACCGTGGCTACGATGTTATCAATGCTGTTAAACAGGGTTGACCCGGGAGACATTCCTGCAGGGATCAAATTAAGAATCGTCTTTTGCGGCTCGGCTCCGGTACCGGTCAAAGTCCAGGCAGAATTTGAAGAAACCTTCAAAATTCCCGTAATAGAAGGCTACGGGATGACGGAAACGACCTGCCGCTCCACTTTTAACCCCTTGCCGCCGCCTGAAGCCCTGCAGCTGGGAAAAAGCAACGGCTACCGTAAAATCGGTTCCGCCGGACTACCCCTGGGAAACGAAATAAGAGTTGTCGATGAAAATGAACAACCCCTGGGACCCTGTGAGGTTGGTGAAATAGTAATCCGCGGCGAGAATGTCATGAAAGGATATTACAAAAACCCGGGGGCCACGGCTGAAGCCTTCCGTGGCGGCTGGTTCCACAGCGGTGACCTGGGCTACTACGATGAAGAAGGATATTTTTATATCGTCGACCGTAAAAAAGACATGATTATCAGGGGTGGTGAAAACATCTATCCACGGGAAATAGAGGAAGTGCTCTACAGGCACCCGGCGGTCAAGGATGCAGCGTGCATCGGGATTCCTGACGAGCTGTACGGCGAAGAAGTAGCAGCTTTTGTTGTCCTTAAAGATAACGAACAGGCGGAAGAGGCAGAAATAATCTCCTTCTGCCGGCAGTTCCTGGCTGATTTTAAATGTCCCAAACAGGTAAGGATCGTCGGGGAAATTCCTAAAAGCTCTTCAGGGAAGCTACTGCGCAGGAAACTGCGGGAAAAGTAAAAGACTAAACATCGCAATCGCACCCTTTCCTTTTTAAAATCGCGGCTTGTTCCTCGTACGAATCCACAAATTCATCCTGTTGTTCATCTCCCGTCGCCAGTTCAATCTCCAGGGCACTGCTATGCTTATATCCTCGTCATTCCTCTTAGTATTTTCCAATGCCCGTTGCCGCCGCAATAAATAATTATTTTTCTACTTGCAAAAAAAAAGTTCCATGGTATACTTAACACAAGTCCTATGCTGGGAAAAGCGGGATTTACTGAGAAATATGGTAAAAAACAAAGAAGGAGTGGAATAATATTGCTTGAAGGCAAAGTCGGAATCGTCTACGGCCTGGCCAACCAGCACAGCCTTGCCTGGTATATAACAAAAGCCCTGTCAGATGCAGGAGCCAGGTTAATTATTACTTACCAGAATGAACGCTTTGAGGCAAAGCTCAAAAAACTCACCTCCGGCAACCTTATCACCCTCCCCCTCATGTTACCCTGCGATGTCCAGGACGATTCACAGATCAAAAACGTCTACAGGCAAATTGAGCAGGACTTCGGCAAGCTGGATTTTATCGTTCACAGCATTGCTTATGCCGGTCGAGAGGATCTTGAAGGAAAATTCATCGACACCTCCCGCGAGGGTTTTAAAATTGCCCTGGAAATTAGCGCCTATTCACTGCTAGCCGTAACCCGCCCTGCCGTTCCCCTGATGACCGGTAGCGGAAGTGTTGTTACCCTTAGCTACCTGGGAAGTGAGCGCGTCATTCCCAATTATAATGTCATGGGGGTAGCCAAGGCTGCCCTGGAATCCTGCGTACGCTACCTGGCCTATGACCTAGGGGAAAGGGGAATCCGTGTAAATGCCCTCTCTCCCGGACCGGTAAATACACTCTCGGCTCGTGGTATCAAAGGCTTTACAAATTTTCTTAATCATGTCGGGGCTAATACGCCTCTGCGGCGTAATATAGAAGGCAGCGACGTGGGAAATGCCGCTTTGTTCCTTTGCAGCGACCTTTCACGGGGAATTACGGGCGAAACCATATTTGTCGATGCCGGCTATCATACCAAGGGTTATTAATTCAAGGTGTGCTCCCTGAAATTTTTACAAAATATTTTTAGTCAAAAAATGCAGGAAATTCTTACCTTCTGTCGAAATTACCAGGTACTACTATATATAGAGGGGGAAACCAGGTGCATCAATATAATACCAGTCCCAAAAATAAAATTGCAGAATTAATTTATAGCGATCTGCGCAAGAATTACAGCACTGACTATAGCTATACCCGGGAATTGATGAACCTTTTATTCGAACAAAAGATCATCAAAGAAGTTCTTTTTGAAATCCAGGATTCACACGTTACCTGTACTATCAATTTTGATCCGAAATATCTGGAGTTTCCTAAATATTTTATGCAGGACGCTGCCTCTTATCAGTCCCGGGCCAGCGGCAAGACCGAACAAGAAGCGTTCTTCAGCGCCCTATCAAAAATAACGCTTTTTGCCAAACTGAGCCCTAAGGGAAACTCTTATCTCAGCCTTTAAGTTCATGGAATTAAGTCGGAAAAGTGCCCGGAACACCTAATAGGAAAGGCGAAAGAAAAGGAGTCAGTTAATAATTATAAAAAATTTGTCTGTTTATGTTAGTAATTAGTTATAAAGTGCATTATATTTAGAAAACATAAATGTACCAGCATATCTTAAGCCCGGGCGTCATGCATGATCGGTTTGTTTTTTAACAACTAGTGAAGTAAATAAAAAATTTCAGAAAAATCTTCATTTAAAAGAAGGAAAACTTTCCCTTTTGTCGAATAAAAAAGGTGCTGATAGAATTTTAGAAATAATTATCGACGTTTTGCGGAAAAATTACATTAAGGCACTGTAAAAAGTTACAATTCACTGGGGGCATTATTCCTGAACGTCAATTTTGACCCTGAAGTTTCCTAAGGTGATCTCTATCAGTCAAAAGCAGGCGTAAACAGGGAGCATTATTACCGTGCCATAAAAATAGCGCGGATTAAGAAAACTAAGATGAAAGGAGAATAGTTTTTTATGGCAACAGCAGGTAAAGTTGAACTGGCAAAAGCTATATCCCAAAAGACTGGCGTTACCCAGAAACAGGCAGCGGAGTTCATCAACAGCTTTGTAGAAACTGTCGAAGAAAAACTCGGTGGAGGAGACAAAGTGCAACTGGTGGGCTTCGGTACATTCATGACCAGGAAACGGGAAAAAAGGGAAGGAAGAAAGCCAGGGACTGGCGAAAAAATCGAAATTCCCGCCAGCATAGTTCCGGTTTTTAAAGCCGGTAAGGGATTAAAAGAAAAATTAAATAATAAATAGCGTGTTAACAGCTTGGAAAAACCTAAAAAGCTTCACCTCTTCAAGGTGAAGCTTTTTAATTTATCAAGCTTTGTGAAATAATTCTCATATCTCATTTTGTTAGCATAACTCCGTATATTTTTACCCCTATTGGGGGAACAATTAACTAATAAAGAAGAAACAACAAAAGCAACAGGAAAGGAGGAGAAAAATGGCTGCACCAATCCTCACCGGGCTTCGGGATTTGCGTGAAGACCTTTTGCGACAATTGGTTCTCTCCAGCGGTTCAGAAAAGGTAGAAATCGTGAACAAAATTATGGAGATGGACGAATTAATCGCCCTGGAAGAAAAAGCACTGCTTCCCACGTAGTAATTTATCCCCGCAAAATCAGGAAAACAAACCCCTGTTTACTATTTTGCAATAAACTGTAAGAACCATGGCAGATGAATGCAAAAACCCCTGGTTTTTTTCTCCGGGGGTTTTTGCAAATTTCAGTTTTTTCAATAGGACAGGGTCTCATCAAAAAAGATTAATATTATTTTAAAACCCTTCGTTTTCTCTTCCTGGTCATAGCTACGCAGTCCTTCGACTTTACTTTATTCCGGGCCTTTCCAGTTCATCCCTGGTAAGAATGGAAGCGACGTTCAGCCCTTCCTTCTCCAGGTTTTCCCTGCCACCTTCCTGGCGATCCACTATGACCATAACCTTTTCCACCTTGCAGCCAAGCTGCTGAACGGCGCGAACAGCTTTCAGAACAGACCCCCCGGTGGTTAGAACATCATCCAGCAGCAATAAAGGTAAACCCTCCCGCAATGTCGGACCGTCAACCTTATTCTCCAGGCCGTGCTTCTTGGCTTCGGATCTCACAAAAAAAGTATCCAGGGGGTTATTAAAGGGCGCCCCCCAGCTCAAGGCGCTTATGGCGGCAGCCAGCGGCACCGCCCCCATAGCGGGGCCGCCTACTGCCCTGACTTTTAAGTTCTCTTCCCGGATTAGATATAAAATATATAAAGCTATCTTGTAAATTCCTTCGGCAGTAAGGGTAACCTGCTTGCTGTCGATATAAAAATCGCTCTCCCGGCCGGAGGCGAGGATTACTTTGCGCCTCTGGTAGGCCCGGGCAAATATAAGTTTGCGGATTTCCTGGCGGAGCTCTTCCATCAAAATTATCCCCCTTTGATTACAGTTTTTCCCGCTTCTGGTGTACTGTATTCCTTCAATTTTTTTATAATATATCAATATATCCCCTGAAATACAAGGCATGGAGGAAAAAATTACCGCTGTTTGCCTGTTTAACTCCTTTCCCAAGAAAAAAGTTTGATCTTTCTTCTTTTTTTAAGTATAATTGGAATCAGCCTTTTCATATGGCAGGGGAGCTAAAATATGACACTCCATATCTACCAGTGCCAGTCATGCGGTAATTTCCACTATGTTATGCGCGAAGGTGAACAGCAGCAAGAGGTACTGGTATGCCTTCACTGCCGTGGAAGAATTTTCCGGCAGATCATGCCCTTTGTCCCCAGAAAAGTACAACCTGCTGGAAAAAACAGGCGTTCAAGTTACTTCGCGGGGTCTTTCCTCCCTTTCTGCTGCGGAAAAGAGATTAAGCCCTCGCACTGTACTCCGGGAGATTGCTGCAGAAAAAAATCTTCACGAACCGGTCTGCAGGCTGCAACTTAACTTTTCGTTCAAAAAACTTCAAATGCTATAAAAACATGTTGTAATATGGCCGCTCTTTTTGCATGGAAAATTCGGCAGAAACTGCCGAAACATTTTTTGACAAAATTTATAGCAGATAAAATTTAACTCACAACAAGGAGGGCAAATGATGAAAAGTTATAAAATAGCTGTAATCCCCGGTGACGGCACCGGTCCTGAAATGGTACGGGAGGGGCTCAAGGTGCTGGAGGCTTCGGCCCAGAAATTTGGTTTTAAGCTGGAATTCACGCCTTTCGATTACGGCGGGGATCGTTACCTGCGCACCGGAGAGGTTTTACCGGAAGGAGCAATCGGGGAACTTAAAAAATTTCAGGCCATTTTTCTGGGAGCTATCGGGCATCCTGAAGTAAAACCCGGCATCCTGGAAAAAGGTATTCTTTTAAGAATGCGCTTTGAGCTGGACCAGTACATAAACCTGCGGCCGGTTAAACTCTATGAGGGCGTAGACACTCCTTTAAAAGACAAAGGTCCGGAGGATATAGATTTTGTCGTCGTACGGGAAAACACCGAGGGCCTTTATACGGGCAGCGGGGGCTTTCTCAAGAAAGGAACACCCGCTGAAATAGCCGTCCAGGAATCGATCAATACCCGTATGGGTGTGGAAAGATGCCTGCGTTATGCCTTCCAGTACTGCCGGGAACGCAACAAGAAGAAAACTCTTACCCTCTGTGGTAAAACCAATGTTCTTACCTATGCCTTCGACCTCTGGGAAAGGGCTTTCCATGAAGTGGGGGAAGAGTACCCGGATATTAACAGGGAGTATGCTCACGTGGATGCCATCTGCATGTGGATGGTGAAAAACCCGGAGCAGTTTGATGTTATTGTAACGGACAACATGTTCGGGGACATAATCACTGACCTGGGGGCCATGATCCAGGGAGGGATGGGTATTGCCGCTGGCGGCAATATCAACCCCGGGGGGACTTCCATGTTTGAACCTATCGGCGGTTCTGCTCCCAAATACACCGGTAAAAACATTATTAACCCCCTGGCCTCCATCTGCGCCGGGAGCATGATGTTAAAACACCTCGGTGAAGAAGAAGCGGCAGCAGCGGTGGAAAAGGCGGTTATGGCCGTCTGTGCCCGGGATATTAAAAGCCTGTCGGCGGGGCGTATGGGCTACAGCACCAGCGAAGTGGGAGACCTGGTGGTCAGCTACCTGTAGTATGAAAATGGCGCAGCGTTTGCTGGTAGCGGAGTTCCGGGTTCGCTCGGCAAGTTCTAGATGGGCGGAAAGTTACCATTGCTTTAGGCAAGTTCAACTCATATCATATTGGGGACATTCCTCTGCAAGAGGTGTGTCCCCATACCTCTTGGTACACTCGTCGCTTAAGGAGACGGCCAACAACTCGCTTCGCTCAGACAGTTGGCCGTCTTAACCTTAGCTCCTCGTGCTTTTTAATTTAAGAACTTGCTGATTTAAAGCAATGGTAACATTCCCGCCCAATGTGTAAAAAAGTATACCAGTCTAAGTTCGTTTTCTGACATCATGTCAGCTGGGTCGTCTCCAACTCTCGCTTCGTAGCAGTATGAAAATAGACGGAAAGCTTCTGCTGCTTTAGGTAGGTTCAACCCATACAGGTACCCTTTTTAAGGGCCTGGCCAAACACAGCTAAGAGAAAAAGGGGTAATATTGCTACCCTGCCTAACCGCGAAGGCTCCTTTAAAAAGCGGTAAAGCCACTCCAGCCCGGCCCTTTGCATCCATAAAGGCGCCCGCCGGGCCTTCCCCGCCAGGACGTCAAAACTTCCCCCCACACCGATAGCTGCACAAGGGGGAAGTTTTTCTTTATGGCGAAAGATCCATTTTTCCTGTTTGGGCACCCCCATGGCTACCAGGAGCAGGGAAGGTTTCAGAATGCAAAGTTCCCCGAGGATTTCCTCGTCATCTTCTTCCCGAAAATAGCCGTGGTGGCTGCCCACTACATTAAGGCCGGGGAAATGTCCCCGGGCATTGGCGATCGCCTGTTGGAGAACTTGAGGATGGGAGCCCAGGAAATAAACGGGAAGAGAACTGCGGGCTGCCTCCTTCAGGCATTCGGCCATAAGATCGAAACCGGTCACCCTCTGGGGAGCCGGGGAGCCCAAAATTCGCGAGGCCAGGACAACACCGGCGCCATCCGCTGTGACCAGATCCGCCGCTGTCACAATCTCCGCCAGGATTTTATTCTTACGGCAGCGATAGAGCATTTCCGCATTGGCAGTGACCACGTGAAAGGTTCTGCTCCCGTTCCAGGCCCGGCAGACGTTCTCCACCGCCTGCCGCATGGTCAGGCAGTTCACTGGTACTCCCAGAATTCTCACCCTGCCGGACCCTATCTCTCTTTCCCCTTGTTTACCGGTATTACCCGTCATGTTATCCCCACACAAATCAGGACTGTATTGCTTTAATACCTTTAAGATAACGATCCACCAGCTTGCGGATTTCCTTCTCTTCAGGAAGGACATAGCTTATTCCCTCGATATAACCCGCCTTACCAGGCAGGGTAAAGGTGTTAATCTCCTCGATCTCCACATTTTTTAGCCTGTTGGCCAGCTTCAGGGCCTGGTTAAGCTCCATATCCGTCTTTATATTCCGGGCTATCTCTGGTAAGATCCGCGGGAATTTAAGGATATTTCTAAAGGCAATAATTTCCTGTAGCAACGTTTTTAAAAAGGTTTGCTGGCGGCGGACCCGGCCGAAATCCCCTTCGTCATCATTACGAAAACGGACATACTGCAGGGCTTTGTCCCCATCCAAGTGCTGGAAGCCGGGGTTCAGCTCAATAGTTACGTCAATGCCGTAATAACGCATCTTTTTCTCTATTTCCAGCTCAATGCCCCCGAGTATGTCCACAATATTTGTAAAACCCTCGAAATCCGTAATGATATAGTGATCAATATTTATATCCAGAAACTCTTCTACGACCTGCCTGGTAAGGGATACCCCTCCATAGGCATAGGCGTGGTTAATTTTATTCATACCGTATCCCGGTATTTTAACCCTCATGTCCCGCGGGACAGAAATAATATTAATTTCCCCTGTTTTTTGGTTTAACGACAAAAGCATAATCGTATCCGCTCTCGCCGCCGCATCACGGGTATCCAGGCCCAGGACCAGGACGTTCAGAATGTCGGGAAAAGGATCTTTATCCCTATCCTTTTCCAGAGAAAATAGGGCTCCTTCCTTATCCCCTGGTGGTTGTATCAGGAAAATCTCGTCCCAGATGGATTTTAACCATAAAGCGGAAAGAACGAATAATACAGCCAGGATTACGCCACCGAACAGGAAAATATTACTTCTCAAAGCACTTTTGTGTCTACGGCCGGCAGTAGAATCGCTGCTCATTTTTGTGTCAGATCCCTTCCTTAGTTAGGCTCTTTACAAGGCAATGCTGTAAAATATTATAACTGATATTGAAACCTCAGGCAATAAAGGCGTTTCTACATAAAATGATCTCCTAATTATAATATGACGCAGCAAAAAAGGCAAAGGTTTCCCCTGCAGGCGAAAATAGGCCCAAAAAATATTTTATTTGAACCTATTTTTACGCCTGTGCCAAAAATTTTATTGGAAAATTTGCCTCCTTTACCAGAATCTAAAGGGAAAAAAATAAAAAAGGTCGAAATAATAATTATTAGCCTCCAGGCAATACTTACAAAAATTAACACTATTTTTTTATGAAAGGAGAAGTGGTAATGGTCAAATATCTGGGGGATAATTTTTTTCTGTTTAAAACTACTTTTTTTAAGGCTTTTTTAACAATCATTTCTGCAGTTATTATACTTTTTTTCCAACCGACGGCATCCCATGCTGCAGGTGAAATGGAAATTATAACTGTTTCGGAAAATATAAGCACTGACACAACCTGGGAAGGAGGAAAAATCTACCGCATATCCGGATGGAGAACCGTAAATGAGGGCGCTGTGCTTACCGTTCAACCCGGTGCTGTAATAAAATTTGTAAACGACGGGGTTTTATTTATAAATGGTGAAATCCTGGCAAGGGGAACTGAAGATAACGCCATTTATTTTACGGTAGGGGATGACATCTCCTCTCCGGAGGTGGGACAGGCTGTTAGCGGGACAGCACGCTGGTCGGGAATCTCCATCGGGGGAAGCGGAAAGGCAGTCCTGGAGCATGCAGAAATCCGTCACGCCCGCGATTGGGGAGTCCGGGTGGAAAATAATAATTCCTACCTGGAAGTAGCCCACAGTATCTTTTTAAACAACAAAACGGGGATCAACGTTGGTGAGGGGACAGCCTGCATAGAAAACAGCGTTTTTCAATCTAATGAAGAAGGCATAAAAATTTTTGGTTTATGCGGAGGAGAAGCTTTTATTAAAAACAACCGTTTTCTTCTCGGAGCCGCGGAGGCTAACAAAACAGGCATTAATGTCGCCTCCCTGCACCAGCCGGTAGAGATTTTGGGAAATATATTCTCAGGTACCGCCCTTACAGGTACGGTAGGGGTTAGAATTTATGCTTCCCAAGATCCTGAAAACCGGCTCCTCAATATTATGTTCAATACTTTCCAGGACGTTGGAACGGCAATAAAAATGGAACAGGGAAGCCATAAGCTCCGGGGGAACAATTTTTCCGGCAGCAAGCTCTATGGCGTTCTCTTCGATCTCCGGCCCCAGGTAATTCCTGAGAACTTAAAAGCGGATATAAGATATAATTTCTGGAACAGCAGCGACGGTCCCAGGCGGCTGGAGGATTTTTCTTACGTGGGCAGCGGAGATAATATTTTTCATCTGGATTATCTTAATTTTAACCCCTGGGGTACCAGGAGCTATGAACCCTGCTATGAACCCCTGGAAGCAAGTATTATCCGGCCCCAAAATGGCGCCTATGTCCTTGAAAGTGCAGAACTGCAGGCTTCCGCTCAGGATGCCAACCTGAAGGAACTTATTTTTTACATAGATGGCGAGGAGATTTTCAGGGTTGAAGAAAATGAAATCACGAGCGGCGAAGTATACGGCTGCGAGTGGAGGCCGGCAGAGGGTGGGCCCTTGAAAAGCAGTTATCTCTTTACCGTTAAAGCCCTAAACTGTCTGGGCGAGGAACAGGAAACTTCCCTTACCTTTAACTACCTCCAGGAAACCCCGTCCCGGCCCCAGGTAAGCATCCAAACACCGCTTGATGGAAGCTATATAAACGGGGGTATTTCCATTGAGATTCAGGCTGCGGCAGCCGGAGAGCTGGGCGAAGAAGGATTAGACGGCCTTTTCCTGGAAATAGACGGGGAAAAGGCAGCTGAAACAGGTCCATCGCAAACATCTCTTACCTGGTTTTGGGAGACAGCAGGTTATAGCGAAGGCTTTATTACCCTTACGGCAAGAGCCGTAGACATTTTAGGACAGGAAAACAATGCTGAAATCACCGTTTGCCTGGACAGGACCCCTCCCTGCGGGACACTGGAAATAAACGGAGGGGGCCTCTATACCAGTGATTCCACGGTCCAGCTGGAGATCAGCGCAGCAGACAACTTCGGTATTGCCGGGATGAAATTATCCGCATCTCCCGATTTCAGTCAGGTTGCCTGGATGCCTTTTTCGGCCTCCTTACCCTGGGTGCTGGGCGCGGGCGGGGAACCTGCCGCCAGCGATGAACATCATGTTTACCTGCTGCTCAAAGACGAAGCAGGGAACGTTTCCCCTGCTATCCAGGCTTCGATCATTCTGGACACGATTTCACCAGCTGCAGTTTCACTGTATCACCCTCCCCAGGGGCAAAGCAGCGTAACCTTGCCTCTTACTTTTTCCTGGGAACCAGTGGAAAGCCTCAGCCCGCCCCGTTACCGCCTGCAACTGGCCGCCCGGGAAAGCGGGCTCAGCGAAGAAGAGATTTTCCTTTTCCCCCTGCTGGAAACAGTCTACCTCCCGGATAACAGCTATACACTCCAGGAGTTCCCCCTAGAAAGCGGAAAACGCTACCTCTGGCGGGTAAAGGCTGTTGACCTGGCCGGCAACCAGGGTCCGTGGTCAGCAGCCTGGGAATTCCGTACCCGTTATTCCCCACCCCCTGCCGGCGAAGACGAATCATCTCCGCACCTGGAGGAAATTTCCAATACAGGCCAAGAGGAGATGCCCGGACAGGAAACGAAAACGGGTCCGGAATATACCGATATCACAAAAATATTCGGGGACCTCGAACCCGGGCATCCCGCTGCAGAAGCGATTTCTTTTCTCTATAACAGGGGAATAATTAAAGGTGTGGAAGAAGGGACATTCGCCCCTGAGATGCCGCTTAACAGGGCCCAGGCGGCCGCCCTTTTAATGAGGCTGCCCCTTGATTTCAGCAGAAAGAGCCCTACTTCTCCAGGGACATTTAAAGACCTGGAAGCCGGAGCCTGGTACACCTCCACCGTAAACACGGCTGCCGGTATCGGGCTTCTGGGCGGTTACGAAGACAACACCTTCCGGCCCTCCTCTCCCATAAACGGGGCGGAATTCGCCGCTTTAATCTGCCGCCTGGAAAGATTTGTCTATATAAAGTCAGGCGCCCCGGTTAATACAGGTACAACCTTTAAAGAACCAGGCCGGGGAAAAACCGTCCTGGAAAAAGCTCCCTCCTGGGCTTACAACAGTGTAGCAACGCTTATCGAAAGAGGGATTATCGGGGATGAGGAGCTCTTGTGGTTTGAGCCCCGGCAGCCTCTCAGCCGGGCCGAAGCAGCTATTTTACTGTGGAAGGCGTGCCTTTATTACCGGATATGGGTGAAATAAAAGTTGGGAAGAGATCCCTGTACTAGAAGTGTGACTGCTGTTCTACGGTTGTATTACCAGTGTATGGTAACGCTGCATATAAGCATCAATATTTTCGGAAACCGGAACAGCGGATGAAAAACTTACTAACAGCCTGTCACCACGAGGGGACCAGAACGGCCCGTTTAAATGATCGCCGATCAGCAGCTCGGCTGCTTCTTTTCTTTTACCCTCCTTCTCTATTACCAGGGTGTAAACCTTGTTTATCTGCTGGATTTCTTTTTCCCTGACATAAGCAAGGCTTGTTCCGTCCGGCGACAATACTGCGCTTAAAACCTGACCCAGATCTTTCTCCCATTTTACATGGCCGCTAAGATCCATCAGGCCGTATGTTACATCATCCCTTTCCTCCAGCCAGTGCAGAAAAAGAATTCCGTTTTCACCGGCGGATATTCCCTCTATAAATTCTCCGTCGCCGGTATCGGTAATCAGTTCATAGATCCCCGTTGAGATATCGTAAACAGCCAGGTTGGAGCGGTAGCCAAAGGTATAATCCTGGGTTCCGTCTTTCATGCGGTTGGCGCGGGTAGTAAAAACAAGCCGCTGTTCATCAGCCCATCCTGTTGCATAAGTAAGAAAGTAATCCTCCATCTTTGTTGCCAGTGGTTCTGTTTTTCCATTATCCAGGTTTAAGAGAAAGAATTCCGTATTCCACTCGTACCCGTACCAAACCAGGAGCTTTTTCCCATCAGGCGACCACAAGCCTCCTCCGGCATAATAACCTAATTCTTCCTGTTTATGCTCCGGCCAGAGATACTGCTCACTCATATCGTTCTCCATGTCAATAAGGTAGACCCCGCCGTCTTTCTCATAAGCAAGCCACTGCCTGTCCGGAGAAAGCTGGACTTTCCAGGCGGAAATACCCAGGGAACGATACTCTCCTTTCTCCAGATCAAAAATAAGGGGATTGGAACCCGTAAGGCCGAAAATATTGCTTTCATTCAACCAGCCTTCAGCCAAAAAATATTTTGGTAAATTTAGCACAAGCTCCACCCTGCTGCCTGCATTTAACAGTTTAAAGGGAATAGAGTCTTCTTCCAGCTCATGCGGCAGGGATGCATTTTCCTGTGATGCCCACATTACCTGAACAGAACTTTTATCTGTGCCCTCATCACAGTAAGCCACTGCCGTAAGCCGGAAAACAGTCGAGGCCAGCGGCACTTCCCAGTAAGCTTCCCAGCCGTCTTCGGGATAATCATCATTCCAAAAGAGTACTCCCGGGCCCATCTCCACGGCAGGAGCGGCATAAAACTCCACCCGCCTGGCCCCTTCAGCAGCTACTGATATTTTGACGGTTTCGGGAATAAGCATCACGTTGTCAGGGCCGGGTTCCCCCTCCGGATCCAGATTAATGGGGCTTATTGCCAAAAACTTTTTATTTTCGTTTTCCCGGCCGTTGATGTAAGTGACATCCTGAGGTCGGGGGGTAGTACAGGCAGAAATGATGACAGGAAGCAGAATAATAACCAGAATGAAATAAAATGATAATAACCCTTTTCTTCTGAACATTGAAATACTCACCTCGCAAAAGTTTTAACTCCTACTGAGAAGAACTAATTTACTGTTATGGTTCTCTTACGGTAAAAGCTCTATGATCCCTTTTTTAATATACTCATAGTTCCTGAAAGCTTCGGCCAGCTCTACTTCCGCCAGGGTCACGGCGGCATTCTGGTTTGTAAGCTCCAGGCGCTTGCTCTCCAGCTCTGCCCTGGAAATTAACCCCAGGCTGTATTTTTTTTCCTCTCTCTTTAAATTCTTCTCGGTATGCTCCAGTTTTTCCTGCTGGAGAGACAGCTCCTCCCGCTTCCTGTAAAGATCATGGTAGGCCCTGGTTAAGGCGGAACTGATGCTGTCCCTGGCCTTATCCAGCTTTATCTCTTCATTTCTAAGCTCCAGCCCGGCAATCCTGTAACCTTCCGTATTGATGCCGTTTTCCTCGGCTTTTTCCAGCGCATCGTTTTTATCCTGCACCGCCAGCTCCTGTATTCGTAAAGCGAATCCGTTTTCAAGTACCTCTTTAAGGTCTTTCCCCAGGTCCGGATCCTGAAAGTCCCTGGGATAATCGCCATAAATAATACCCGTTCCGGGATTCTGGCCCAGCAGGAGGTTGATAGTGCGGTTTAATTCCCCCCGCTGCCACTCCAGGGAGTCAAGCTGCTGGGCTTTCTCACGGACCTCCAGTTGAAAAAGCTCGTATCTCCAGGCAGGTATCATCCCCAGTTCCACCTGTACGCGCATCCGCCTTTCCTGCTCGCGCATGAAGCTGAGGGCCCGGTCCAGCATGTAAATCTGCTGCCGCAGGCGGTGCCCCGTAAAAAAAAGATTCTCTACCTGGAAGGTAAGCTGCTGCACGAAGTAATCCGACTGCAGCCTGGTCCGCTCCATTAAAGCGGGGTTTTTTCCCTTCTGCAGGTTAAGTTGGGCTTTTTGTTGTTCATAAACCCCTTTTTGTAAATTTAAAGAAACAATTATGCTCGTATTGGCTTTGATCATATTATCTAACACCAGGATCAAATCTGTATTTAGGGGGTCTGCGGGATCCAATGCCGCAAGACGGGCGCTTAAATCACTATTTGCGGAAGTAAGGGCATTAACCTGGTTGTCTATATTTGACAGCAGATTGTTAACCCCGTCCAGGCTTTCCTGTAATCCCGTCAGGCTGTGCGCTGTTATAAACTCCAGGTTGGTCATCATGCGTATATCCGGGTTGCTGACCCTTACGAGGGTCCCTATGGCATCAAAATGCAGGGTAAAGGAGTTCTGGGCCAGGACTGCAGAAGGTGATATGCACAGTAATATCAAAGCAAAGAGCAGGCTTCCTGCCAGGAAAGCAGCAAACCGGATTTTATTCTCAGCCCGCCGCTCCTGTTTTTCCCGGCAGGGCAGACTGCCCCTGGCCGGAGCAAAATTTTTCAGCGTTAAACGACCTTTTTTGTTTTTGCTTTTTTTATTTCTCCTGCATTTTAACACAGCTATTCGCCCCTTCATTTATGACGTAATTGAAATCACTTTTATTTGAGTTTTACCTATTTTTTTCCCATTAGGCCGAAAAGTGGTCTTTTTCTAAAAAAATTTCTCCAGTTTGGTCCACCGGTTACTGCTTAGAACCAACACCATGAAAAAAGAGAGCAACCACCTCTTCGGCTATTTTCTTACCGTCCTTTTCCAAGTCTATAAGAAAGGGATCAAGGGCAGCCAAAAAAGAGCCGGTAAAGACTGCAGCCGCCAGCCGTGAATCAGTTGTCCTGATCTCACCCCTGCGTACACCATCGTCGATAATTTCTCCCACCAGGGAAAAAAACTGGTCTCTTTTCCCCTGAAACCAGGTGTGCAGCTCCTGGATATTAATGTGGCTGATATTAAATGTATAGTAATCCAGGTAGCTGAAATTGCTCATAAATTCGATATGGTTATAGACAAGAAAAAGAAGCCTCTCCCTGCTACTGCCCTTTTTGGTAGTGGCTTTCCGGACCAGGTGAATGTATTTTTCCGTGCTGTATTTTAAAAGTTCCATAAAAAGATTCTCCTTGCTGGGGAAATACTCGTAAATAGTCCCCTTTCCCATATCAGCGGCTTCGGCAATATCCTTCACTTTAACCTGGTGAAACCTTTTGCCGTAAAAGAGCTTGCCGGCTGCCTCCAGGATCCTCAGGCGGTTCTCCTCTTTTCTTTTATTCTTCACTTGCAACCCTCCCTTGTCTTGTAAACCTTCTCAACCGTCCCTTAACGTTCAAGGAGAAATCATCCAGCAGGGAATACATAACCGGCACAAAAATCAGGGTTACCAGCGTGGATACAGAAAGCCCCCCGATAATAACAATGGCCATGGGCGCCTGCATCTCGGAGCCCTCTCCCAACCCCAGGGCCAGGGGCAGCATCCCCAGGATGGTGGTGAGTGTGGTCATTAAAATAGGCCGCAGCCGGACAGGCCCCGCTTCCCTGATGGCCTCATCACGGGAATAATCCCTGGCCCGCAGGGTATTGATATAGTCTACCAGGACGATGCCGTTGTTGACCACGATCCCGCTGAGCATAATGACTCCGAGTAAAGACGGCACGCTCAAGGCCTTGCCCGTAAGCACCAGCGAAAGAAGGACACCGGTAAAAGCCTGGGGTAAAGAAAACATGATAATAAAAGGGAAAAGCAGGGATTCAAACTGGGCCGCCATGATCATGTAAACCAGGGGAATGGCCAGGAGCAGGGCAAAAGCCAGGCTGGAGAAAGAATCCTCAATATCCGCTATCTCTCCCCCGTAGCTAACAGTATAACCCAGGGGCAGCTCCATGGAGTCCACCTTTTCATGTACATCTCTCATAATACTGCCGATATCCCTGCCCCAGATCCCCCCCCTGACATAAGCGCTACGTACCTGATTTTCACGCGTAATACTGCGGGGCCCTACCCCTACCGAGACCTCGGCTACCTGGCCGAGAGGTGCGTGATTCCCTGCCGGTGTTACAAGGGGAAGCATTTTAAGGGTTCCTATGTCCTCTACCTTCAGAGTATCGCTGCCCTTGACCCGCACATCATACTCATTTCCGCCAACACGATAGCGGGTTATAACCTGCCCCTCCAGGGAAGCGCGGATCAGGGAGGCCACCTGCTGGGTCGAAACGCCTAAGGCTGCGGCACGATCCCGTTGCAGCCGCACCTGGATTTCAGGACGGCCCTGGTCAAAACTGCTGGAAACATCCCTGGTACCTTCCACAGCTTTTACGGCCCGGGTTATTTCCTCCGTCAACTCCTGCAGGACCACCAGGTCGTCTCCCTTAACAGCTATATTTACAGGACTGTTTTCCATGGACATCCCACCCATGGTAATGTCCTGGGCCGTCACGGTAATATCGGCTCCGGGAATAAGGGCCAGTTCCTCCCGCACCCTCTCGGCCACCTCCCTGGTGGTTATCTTTCTCTCCCCCTGTGGCACCAGGGTCAGATAAATCAGGGCTCTCTCCGTCATGGCCGCATCGAGAAAGCCTCCTCCACTGCCGATAAAAGAAAAGACCGTTTCCACCTGTGGAAAATTGGCGGCGAGCTGCATTTCTATTTCCCTGGCCACCATGTCAGTTTCCTCCAGGGAACTGCCCACAGGCAGTTCCAGGTCGATAAAAATCATCCCGCTATCCTCTTGCGGTAAAAATTCAAAACCGATCAGGGGCACCAGCGGGAGAGAAGCGAGCAACGTTCCGAATACGATGGCGACTACCAGCCATCTCCTGCGGAGGGACCATTCCAGCGTACGCCCATAAAAAAGATAAACTTTCTGGAGAAACCCCTGTGTTACTTTCAGGGGAGAACTGAGAAAACTTTGTTTAAAAGTTTGTTCCAGCATCAGGGTACGTGCCGACAGCACCGGGATAACAGTAAGGGCCACAACCAGGGAGGCGACCAGGGCAAAAGCCACCGTCCAGGCCAGGGATTCAAAGATGATGGCGGCAAGGCCCTGGACAAAAATAATGGGAAGGAAGACTACCAGTGTAGTGAGGGTAGCCGCCGTTATGGCGCCTGATACCTCCCCGCTGCCGATCAGGGCAGCCTCCGCGGGCTTTTCCCCCAGCTTGCGGTAACGAAAAATATTCTCCAGGATAACAATGGCATTATCTACCATCATTCCCACTCCCAGGGCCATTCCTCCCAGAGTAACGATATTCATTGTCATATTGCGGAAATACATGAGGGCAAATGCAGCAATCACCGAAATGGGTATTGCTGTACTGATAATCAGGGTAGAAGACAAACTGCCCAAAAAAAGGAATAATACCAGGACAGCCAGGACGGCCCCGATGAGCACCACGCTAATGAGACTGCTGATGGAACGACCGATGTACTCGCTCTGGTCCACGGCTACTTTAAAATGTATATTTCCGGGTAAATCCCTTTCCATCTTATTTAGCTCGGCATGGACAGCGGTCGCTACACGCACCGTGTTGGCATCGGACTGCTTGCGGATGTTTAGCGATACCACCGGCTCACCGTTCATACGGGTAATAATCTGTTTATTTTTGTAATCCAGGTGCAGCTCGGCCAGGTCCCGCAGGTAAACCGGCCCTCCTTTATCAGCACCGACAATGATCCCACCCATTTCTTCCAGGGAACGAAACTGTCCCAGGGTACGCACCTGGTACTGGCGGCCTCCC
This sequence comes from Desulfovibrio sp., assembly GCA_020060185.1. Classification (GTDB taxonomy): domain Bacteria; phylum Bacillota; class Dethiobacteria; order DTU022; family UBA8154; genus UBA9862. The sequence continues at coordinate 18,740 of JAGVAS010000084.1, forward strand.
GAAGCAAACTGGCCTCCCACAAAGTTCAAATTCTCCATCATCAGCGCCTGCTGCAGCTGGGTCAGGGGGACCCCGCAGGAATTCAAGCGCTGCAGATCTACAAGCACTTCGACCTCCGAAACCAGGCCCCCTTCTACGTTTACCACAGCAACCCCATCAATGCGCTCCAGGCGGTTTTTGACCACATCGCCGGCCAGAGAGGTTAATGCGGAGCGATCCATATCCCCCCGCATCCCCACCTGCAGGATGGGCATAAGAGAAGGGTCAAAACGGAAAATAACAGGACGGCTGGCCTCGTCAGGAAGGAACCCACGGATCATATCGATACTTTCCCGCATATCAAGGGCGGCAAAATCCATATTCGTGTTCCAGTCAAAATTAACCATCACAACGGAACTGCCGGCAGAAGATTGGGAAGTAACACCTTTAAGGTTCCCCAGGCTGCTGATTACCTCTTCGATGGGCCGGGTAACCATATTCTCCACTTCTTCCGGCCCTGCCCCGGAGTACTCCGTCCAAACCACGGCCATGGGCAGGGAAAGCTCCGGGAAAAGATCCACAGGCAGGCGGACAAAAGAAACCGTCCCCAGCACTACTATTACCAGGAACGCCATAAGGACGGTTACAGGGCGTTTTAGCGCGAGTTTACTCAGATTCACCGGGCCTCACCTGCCTCCATGGAATCCTTGATATCCTGCGGGGTCTGCACAGTATCCCCGTCACTTAAACTGCGGGGCGCTCTAATGATTACCGGTAACTGAAAAAGCTCTCCTTCCACCTGGATCATCCCTTCCTGCTGTACCCCTGTTTTAATCTCCGCAGCGCGGGCAATACCGCTGTCGTAAAAGAAGATATAATCCCGCCCTTCTCTCTGCTGGACAGCCGTCGCGGGCACCATGATGGCATCCTCCCAAAAGCGGGTATTTAAGGTTGCCCGGGCAAACATCCCGTGCTTCAGATCACCCTGTGAATTCGGCACATTTACCCGCACCTGGAAAGAGCGGCTGCCGGAAAGGGAGGCCGGGCTCACCCCGGAGATGATTCCTCCCAGGCTGTCCCCCGAAACCCCTTCACCATGGTTGTAGGCCACCGCTGCGGGGACTTCCACCCGGACCTCCTGCCCCGGTGCAAGATACCCCACCTGCATCTCGTCCACAAAAACATCTATATAAACGGGATCGTCATCCACCAGGAACACCGCCGGTGACCCTGTTCCTGCCATTTCCCCTTCACGCACCATGACCATGGCCACTTTGCCGCTGATGGGAGCCTTGAGAAACATTCTTTCATACTGCCTCCTTGCTGCAGCCGTTCCCGCCTCAGCCTGCTGGACCTGTGCGCGTAATGCCTGCAGGGTATGTTCAGAAACACCCTCCTCCATTTTCTCGACAATGGCCCGTGCCGTCTGCATCCCGGCTTCGGCCGCGGTGTACTGTGTTCTGGCCATCTCCAGCTGCTGCAGCGAGATAATCCCCTCGCGGTAAAGGACCTCCATGCGTTCAAGTTCTGTTTTAGCTGTTTCATATGCGCTCTCAGCCTGCATCAAACCAGCCCGGGCCTGGGTCAGATCTTGAGGGCGCGCACCTGCCAGTGCCTCTGCCAGTTGGGCCCTGGCGGCTGCCAGGGCAGCCCCGGCCTGCTGCAGCTGGACTTCCTGATCTCTGCTGTCCAGTTTTACCAGCAGATCCCCTTTTTCCACCTTGTCTCCAAGGGAAACATTTATCTCTTCCACCCTCCCCGGCAGCTCCACCAGCACCTTTATTTCTGAGCAGGCGCTTACCTGTCCGCTTACTGTAAGGGACTCGTAGATGTCTCTTCTTTCCAGCGGTGTTATCTCCACCACAGCAGGCTTCTGCTCCACCGTTGCCGGTAAGGAGTTCCCACATCCCCCGCCCAGCAAAAGGAGCGGCCATAAAATAAAAGAAGTGACGGTTAAAGCTAAAGGCCGCCACCTGTTTTTCTGAAGATCCTGCACTGCCCTGCACACCTGCATCACAAAAATGCCCCCTTGCCGACCGACCAGCCGGTCAAATATAAATCATTTCCAGTATAAAGCATATCTCCCTCCACTGTCAAGTAAAACCTGTTTCTAAATGAGACTCCTTTTATATCCATTTTATTCTAATATATTCCAGGTCCATGTTAAAATCCTCCCCTTGCTGCATATTTATTACTTTTCGGTTACAAAATTCTGCGTGTAGCAATCCCTGTAAACACCAACCCCCAGGGTGCGTAAATCCCTGTTAAGAATGTTCTCCCGGTGCCCGGAGCTGTTCATCAGGCCGTGATGCACCTCAATGCCATCCAGCTGGCCCCGGGCGATATTTTCCGCTGCCAGCCTGAAGTCTATACCCTGATCATCAAGGCGCCGGTCCAGGGCTTTACCCGTTACAGCGGAAACGTGGCTGAAATAATTATGGATAAACATCTCCCTGCTGTGTTCCAGGGCTGCCTGTGCGGCAAGCTGGTGCCAGGAGAGGATTGACAGTCCCCGCTTTGCCCGTTCAACATTGACGAGATCGAAGATCTGCCTCTCGTCGGCTACTTCGGCCTCTCTCATTCTCTGCAGGTTATAGGTTTCCCTTTCACCCTGGGCGGAACGGTATTTAAAAAACAGGGCGTATCTGCTCTCCGCTACCCCTTTGTCTTCCAGCCTTATGGCCGTAATTTTGTTATTATCGAGGGAATCATAATAAAAGGTGACCATGATTTGATCGTAAATCAGAGTGGGAAGATGTAGTTTATAAATAATCCTCGTTTCCTCCACGTAAAGCCCGCCGGCCGTTTTAAAGTGTTCATTAAGGTCCTGCAAGATAGCCCCCGGCTTTACAGGGCCAAATTTCCATTCCTGCCCGCAGCTATAAATTGTAACCACCCTGCCATCCTTAATTCCTAACAACAGGTAATTGAGCGGATCCTGGCTGTAGGCCCACCAGCGATACCCGTAAATGGTACCGTCCTCCCGGGCCGGCTCTCCCAGCAGCTGCAGGACTTTCCCCGCGGCATCTCCCACTGCGATACCGTAGGTTTCCACATTCAAATCCAGGTCTTTGTACGATGCAGGGACCTCTTTTTGAATAAGCCCGCTGTCAAAAAGAGCTTCCCCGAAGGTAATAAATACAGAACGTCTCTCCCCGTCCCAGGAAACGCTTGCTCCCAGGTTTTCGCTGACAAACCTGAGGGGAACATAGGCCCTGCTGCCGATAATCCTGGCCGGCACATCCAGGGGTACAGTCCTGCCGTTAAGGCGTGCCGTATCTGCCCCCACAACAAGTTCAATTCTTAAGTTTTCTATGTAAATATAAACCGTTCCGTTAGCACCGTTCCAATCCACCTGTGCTCCCATGGCCTCCAGGAGAAACCTTACCGGAACAAGGGTCCGGCCCTTTTCCATCACGGGAGGAACATTCAGCAAAAACTCCTTCCCGTTCAAAAAGATCCCGATATCCTGCTGCATAAGAGTCGCTACAGAGTACCCTGCCGGGGCACCTTCAGTTCTTAAGGCCTGTCCCGGTAAAAAGAAAAATAAAAAAAAGGCAACAGAAGATATAAGTATACTCACTAAGGCCTTTTTTGCCTTCATCACTCTGCCTCCTTCAAGTTTTCAAGCCACTTCTTGCCAATGTTCCATGAACCGTTAAAATCTGAATTATCTTTGTGTCTGCTCGGGCACGTGAACAACGGCGCTTACGGTGGGTTAGGTTTTGTCAAATTTACCGGGATTAAGATCCCTTATTACTTCTCGCTTCCATCCCTTTTTCTTACCGTGGGGAACCGGTATAGAGAGTTTTCTCCTCCAGCGCCACTGGCATGTAGTTAGCCTTATTATCCAGCAGCTTTATTTTCAAAGTGCCTTCCAGGAAGGGTACCGCTCCTTCGCGAAAAGCTATGGCCTCAATAACGACAAGATGGCTGCGGGGAGGTATTTCCTCCAGGTAACCCAGCCATGTCTGAGTATATTCCACCATCCCTTCCCTGTTATTGATGCGTTTCATATAAAATTCCTCCTGGAGCTTATAGGAAGGGTTTTTGATATCTTTAATTTTAATAACCTCGGGATTGTAGAAAAAACGGATTTCGTAGGAATAAATGCCTTTAACAAAGGGAGCGGCGATAACTATATCAAAGCTTTCACCCACCTGCGTGCGGTTTCCGGGCGGAAGGAGCACTTCCACGAAATTGACATAGTATTTCTTTTTATCATCCCCGTCCGGCAGATGGGGTAATTCTTTATTATCTTCCCTGCCGTTCCGGTATTCCAGGTGAAGGATGCCTTCCTGTTCATTCCATACCAGCTCTTTGATCCCTGCGCTCTCCTGTAAAAAATCCATACCTACCAGTAATCTTCCCCGTTCAATAAAAGGCGGGCTTGACGTGCGGTATACAACCCCGTTTACGGAATAAAGGGGGTTTTGCGGGTAAAGAACGACAACGCGCCCGGAGCCCCTTAATACCACTCTTTTAGCCTCTGCTTCCCAGGTAACAGCATAACCGATTTCTTCAAAAATTTTTCGTAATGGAAACATCGGGGTTCCCTGCTGGAAGCGCGGCAGAACGTCAAATTGCAGGGCTACCCCGTCCAGGTGAACGGCCACCAGCGGGGGCCTGGCTAAAACCTGGGTATGGGCCACGGATAAAAATAGGGCTACTAGCAGCAAAAAAATAAAGATTATTTTCCCGGAGTTTTTCCTTAGCATGTAGAAACGGGAGAAGCCCGGGCCTCCTTTCTGCAAAACCTGCCTGTTTTTTTCCATTATAACCTGTTTTTGCTGCCAGCACAAATGTCATTTTATGGCAATCCAGGGCATGAACAGGACAAACATTTTAACTTTTCCTATCTTACAACTCTTACTACGCCCGTTAAAACCGCGGGCCGGTATGCAACTAACAGGCTTTAAATATTGAAATTTATCACAAAAAGCTCAGGCCCAGTTCCTCTTCCAGGAAGGCCTGCGGGACATAAGTAATCCCCCCGCGGAGAAAAACTTTCCGGTAAATGTGGTCTTCTTCATCCTTATGCCTCCAGGTTATGAATCGTTTTTGGATATCCAGCAGGTAGAGGCGGTTTTCCCAGGGAAAAATGTACATTCCGGGTTCCGCCCCGGATTGAATAGTCCTCCCCGTTAAAAAAAGCACAGCCCGCAAAGGCAAATATATTTCTCCGTCGATTTCCAGAGGAGACAAAGTTTGGCCCTGTGAGTTCTGCATTCTTTTGAGACCGGCCTCCAGAAAAGTGCTTCCTTTGTTTTCCTGTTCAAGCCTGTGACGTAAAAGCTGCAAAGCCATCAAAAGCTGTTCCTCCTCGGCAGGAACCAGGAAATGAGGTTCTACGCCGGTGCCTTCAATCGTATTGCCCCGCGGGGAGGCAAATTCCGCCATGGTTAATTTCAGGTAGCCGCCATGCTCCATTTCGAAGATGGTCTGCATGGTGCCCTTGCCGAAGGACACCTCTCCCACCAGGAGAGCCATCCTGTTGTCCTTCAGGGCAGCGGAAAAGATCTCAGCAGCGCTGGCCGTTCCCCCGTTTATAAGTACTACGGCGGGGTAAGAACTGCTGCTTTCTCCGGGAGCACTGATTTCCTGCCAGGCAGAGTCCCTGTCTCTTACCAGGAGCAGGACCCCTCCGCTAAAAAGTGAGGCCATTTCCAAAGCCTCGTTTAAATAACCTCCCTGGTTGGCGCGCAGGTCAAGGATAAGCCCCCGCAGCCCTTTTCCCTCCAGCTCTTCCATGATCAGCTCCATATCCTTAGCCGCCTCTCCTCCAAAATTATAAATACGCACAAAAGCAATGCCATCATCTTCCCAGGTATATTCCACCGCAGGAAGCCTTAGCTTTTCTCTTACAAGGGTGAAGTTTAAAATATTTTCCTGGCGCCGGAGTGTCAGGGTTACCTTTTCCCCCTCTTCCCCTCGTATAAGGGCTATAACCTCTTCCAGGGAAAGGCGCGCCACAGATCTTCCATCCACGGCTATGATAACGTCACCGCTTTCTATCCCCGCCCGTTGGGCAGGAGAGTCCGGAACCGTAGAAACCACGGAAATAAAGGAGTTTTTTATCTCCAGGTAGATACCCACACCGTAAAGAGTGCGGCTCAAGCTATCTTCAAAAAGCTTATACTGCTCCTCCCTCAGGTAAAAAGAATAGGGATCCTTTAAAACCCGGTAAAGATCTTCTATCGATTTTAGAGGAAAGGCCTCTTCTTCCAGGGGATAAAGATAATAGTTTTGAATGCACTCCTCAATTTCCTGCAGCAGTTCTCCGGTGTCTTCCGTAATAGCCACAGAAGAAGGAAAAGACAGCCATGTCGCCATTACCAGGGCAAGGATCAGGACCCGGGCTAAAGCACCGTAGAAACGGAGTGATTTTTTTAAAAGCATTGTTCTCCCACCTTCCGCAGCATTTAGACGCTTCCATTTTGTTCTAATTATAATAAAAAAAGGGGCTTTTGACAGCCCTTTTTAAAAAAATATGTTACTTTTCAGGTATTCAGAATCCAGTAGTCAGAATTCAGAATACTTCGAGAATATGTTTCCAGAAATTTACTAACCTTTTACAAAAGAAGGTAACTATTCAATCTAAAGTCCAAAGTCCAAGGTCAAGTAACAGTCCAAAGTCGAAAGTCCAAGTCAAAAGTCATTCAAATTAAGTCTAAGGGATAAAAGTTTCGCTCCTTCGATTTTCGACTTTCGACTTTTGACTTTTATTCTGACTTCTGACTCCTGACTCCTGTTATCGACTTTAAATTCGATGCAGGAAATCCCGGAGAAAGCTGAATGTTTCTCCCCTTAAAAGCGGTTTCCCCGGGGAAAAGTCATAACTAAGCAACAACTCGTCAAGCCCCAAAGCAGCGAGATCAATACCGTCGATCCCCTGCAGCACCCAGAGTAGATCTTCCACGCAGGCCTCACAACGCTCCTCCGAGGTATTGCGGGCCTGGTAGCGACCCCGGAAAACCTGCCGGAGGTAGCCTTCAACCACCTGGGAAATATCCCTTAACTCTACAGGCTCCTGCAAACGGTAGTCGTTATCGTAGCGTCCCGTTACCAGTCCCAGGGAACGCAGTTCCCTAACTACAGGGTATAAGGGGTGGTCCTGCAGGGCATAGGGAACGGTAAAATCCCTTAAATAGCCCCCCTGCCCGGCAATCCTTTCCTGCAATTCGGCAATCAGTTCCTGTCGCATGCTCATTTTATGGAAATCAACCTTTTTTTCCAGGGAAAGGGACGCTGCTATTCCCGCCGCTTCACCGGTAACCATGCCTACGGGCACCACCCGGGCACTGCCGAAAGCCAGGGAATCATAGCTGGCCGAACGCCCCACTACCAGCAAATTGGTCAGTTCCCCGGGTACCAGGCAGCGGAAAGGAATGCTGTATATTACCGGGTTTCCCATTACCCTTCCCCAGTCTTCCATGCCCGTAGCCTGGATATCTACGGGATAAGAAGCCAGGGCAATCTTGTCCCAGAAATCCCTGTGCTCCAGAACATCGTTTAAGGTCAGGCGGTAAAGACCCTTCAGGTGCCTTGTTTCACGTACATACAGCTCCGGAGCCGTAGCAGCCAGGAAGGCCCCTTCAAAGCCCGGCAGCCGCTGCCGCATGTAACGCACCAGAAACTCGGCCTCGCGGCGCCCTCTTTCCATGGCTTTTTGGCGCGATTCGGGATCAAGGGCGTCCACCCCGAAGATATGCATGGCGTTAATGAGCACATTACCGCTGTTTTGCAGCCCCATGTTCAGCCCCCGGCTGCGGATCTGTGCGTCCAGGGGCGTATAAGAGCGCATTTCCTCCAGGAAACCCCAGGCAGTGGTCCCGTAAGCGCCCCCGCCGCTGGCGTGCTGTTCCTTGGAAGTTAGGGCCTTCACTACTTTTTCCCAGTTGACACCGCCCACCTCCATAATAAGAGTAACAGCCTGGCTTTTTTCCAGCCCCAGGTCTTCCATTCCCAGCGTAAACTCCGCCCCGGCCATGTAAGCTATCCCGGCATCCTGGGTGGCATCTATGATGCGATGCGACCTCAGGCGCTGCCCGTTGTCAAGCAAGAGGGAAACGACCTGCTTTCCCTTAACCTGGACGGCAGTAACTTCCCTGCCCAGGAGCAGCTGCAAATTTTCCTCCCCGTTTACCAGATCTTCAAGGACCTCGCGTGCCGTATGCACATCAAAAGAAATCCCTTCCAGCTGTTGGAAAAATTCCAGGAAAATTCCCCTGGTAAGAAGGTTTCCCCGGGGATCATAATTCATGTCCAGGGTGTTGAGCCAGCCGAGGGTTAACAGCCCCCCCAGTTCTTCACGCCTGTCCAGCAACAGGACGGCAAGCCCGTTTCTGGCTGCAGAAACGGCGGCGGCGACACCCTCCGGGTCGCTGCCTATCACCACCACATCGTAATCCACACTGTAAAGACGCTCCGGGAGGCCGTAAGCGCAGGACATTAGCGCTATGGAAATTGAAAGCGCCAGCAGCGGCAGCAAAACCTTTTTTATTCTCTTAAAGCGGCTGGAATTCCCCACCGGCAGAACCTCCCCTGAAAACCATTTTTATTTAACCGCCACGACCCTGCGGGGCACAAAAGCGGATGAAAATGACCGATTCCAGAGAACGCATGATGTTCCTCGCAAGTGGCGCACGGCTGAAGCTCGCGACTTGTGCAGCACAGCGAACAGGTTCAGCGAAGTGACGGCCTTAAGATGGCCCGGCGGACATGGACGTCCGCCGCCGGACAGCGCGAACATGGAGGTGAGCTCTGCCAGGGAGGCCAATCGAAGGTCGGAGATGAGCTGCAAAACCTGTCTGTGCGAACCCAGGAGCGAGCTTCAGCCTGCGCCACCCCATTTTCATACTAATTAAAGAAATATTATCAAAAAAACATCCCCAATGGAAGGAAAAATATATTTTAAAAGTGAAGTAGTAAAAATGGGGTAAACAGGAAATCATGGCATTGATCACTAACCATACCAGGAAAAGAAAGGAATGGGTTTATTTGGGGACTGTAAAAAAATTAAAGTTAATATTTACAAAAGGCAATAAAATGGCATTCCGGAATTTAACTCTGCATTTGTTGCTCCTTCTTTTTTTACTTATCCCCACCCGCGGACAGGCACAGGCACAGGCTCAACAAGACCTTCCTTTTTCCATAATACTGCACCTGGATGGTAAAGAGCACCAGCTGCAAAATCCCCTTATCCTCAAGGACGGAGTAACCTTTGCTCCCTTTCGGGAACTTTTCACCCTCCTGGGAGCGAAGATAGGCTATATCTCAAAATACGGCCGCCTGCTGGTATGGGCCGAGCTGGAAGGACATCGCTTTCTCCTGGAAAGGGGCACCCCCGCCTTTTATCATAACGACGTCCTTTTATCCCTGCCAGAAATACCTCCCTTAATCGAGGGAACCTTTTATTTCCCCCTGCGCTTCCTGCTCGATCACGCCGGCTACCGGCTGCACTGGAAGACAGGTTCTCATGAAAGCAATGACGAACCGGTAAAGGCCCATATTTACCTGTACCGTTCTTTTCCCGGGCAAATGGTTGAAGCAGAAGTAATAGACAGTCCAGGTACCGGAGAAAAAAATACCGGTACAGGCGCCAAAGCTTCTCTGCCAGCCCGTTTCAACCCGCCAGCCCTCAGGGTTCCCGTTTTAATGTACCATCACCTTCTTCCCGGGGAAGAATACGACGGCAGCAGCGGGACGATTATCTCCGTGGAAGCTTTTGCCGAGCAGATGGATTATCTTTTCGCCGCCGGTTACCGTACCGTTACCCTGGAAGATCTTTATCTTTTCATAACAGGACAAAAAGAACTGCCGCCCAAGACCGTCGTCCTGACCTTTGATGACGGGTATGCCAGCAACTTCCAGTATGCCTACCCCATTATGAAGCAGTACCACTTTCGTGCCGTACAGTTTCCCCTTACCGGTAAGGTCACCTTCTGGGTCCCGCGCATGACCCGGGAAATGATGGAAAAAAGTGCTGACGTTTTCGAATTTCACAGCCACGGCCATAACCTGCATTACTACATTGGCGACAGGCAGGCTTTGCTGGTTTTAAGCCCGGAAACGGTCCGGGAAGATCTCCGCCGCTCACGGGAACTGCTGGACTGCTTCGCTTTTTCTTATCCCTTCGGGGCTTTTAACGAGGAAACCATCGAAATGCTGAAAGAGACAGGCTATAAGATGGCTTTTACCATCCGCCCCGGTTACGTCTATCCCGGAGATGATCCTTTCCAGCTCAAACGCTTCGGCGTTTACCCGGAAACCAAACTGGAAGATTTCATCTGGCTTCTGGAAAACTTTAAATAACCTAACCTGGACATAGCCAGAACCAAAAAGTTGAGTTTTAAAATGACCCCATCTAAACCTTGAAAATATCGGCATTCACACGATTGTTTAAAAAAGTTTTGCCAAATTTGCGCAAGATTTGAGAAATAAGGTACTAAAAAAGTTATACAGGGGCAGGTGCAGTTTTACTGATTGACACTCACTTTTTCGGGAAAAAAAGTGCATAAAAATATATTAATCGGGAAAAGTATAAACACATTTACAAACAGCTTAATACAATTAAATCCCAATAGTGACATTGGTCCGTGGGAAATACTTCTTAGAGGAGGGTTAGATTTGTACCAGCAACAGCAGCAAATCAATCAGGTATTACAGCAGGTGCAGCAAAACCTGCAGAAGATCAGCCAACTTTCCAATGAGGAACTGACCCAGATACGGAATATTGCTGCCAACCCGCAAATGCAGCAGCAGTTTATCAGCCAGCAGCAATCGAGAGCCCAGCAGATCCAGCAGATCCAGCAGCTTGCCAGCCAGTCTTTCCAGCAGCTTCAGCAGATAAGCCAGCAGCAGCAGTTCCGGTAATATTTTAAAAATGCCCGTTTTCAGAACTAGTTTAAAAATA
>JAGVAS010000175.1 GCA_020060185.1 Desulfovibrio sp.
GAGCAATTTACATGCCATTTTGCTGTATTTTTCTTGAATTCCAATATTATTTATATTTAAATGATATAAATATCCTGGATTGCAGTTCAATAGATACATGAATATAAAGTAAATTCTCTGAAACTGGTTCCTTTTAATAATCATTTTGTTTCCCCCTACTCCAAAAGCGAAAATATGAAAAACTTCTTTGGGGATAAAAGTTAAAATATTTAAACTTGTTGCTGACAGCCTACACCAAAATTGACATCCCAATTTCATTATGAAAATACTTGCCTGAAAAACTTTGGCTTAATGCTTATATTGTTGAAAAGTTTTTTCTCTTGTCGTAATTTATCAATTCGACAAAGCAGTTCTTTTTTCCTGCCAAAATTAAACGTTAATGGATCAGAAAAGCCCAAATGCTATTATATTCTTCTAATGATGCAAGCATTCGCAGTCTTGCCACATTATGTTAACCTTGTCATAGGCGAACCGTTTTCTCTCCGCCTCCCTGCGCTTTCCCGAAATCCCTGATCCCGGAAGAAGGCCTCGATGCGGTTTAAGTTTTTCAAAAACCTTCGCCGGTAGAACTGGAGCAGCTGGTAATAAATCCTGCTCTTGCGCCTGAGGAAATATTCCCTTAAGAGCGCGCAAAACACTTACCACCCTGGATATCCAGTGGCTTATCTTCAAGTCCCGGGCTGATGCCCATCAAAGAAGCGCTGAAGGAATAACCTTGGGCAAAGGAAAAATTCTTCCCTGTCATCCAGTACAGTTACCCTGAAACTCAATATTTTGGCCATGGCAGCCAGAGGCTGCGCAATATGTCCTGCTCCGACGATTACCACAGAAGAATACTTAAAAAAAGGATAAATGTAAAATTGCTTCCAGAACTCCTCCCGCTACAGCTCTTGCTTTATCTGAAATAGTGTGGCAATCTACGTCTTCTCCGCGGGGGTCAATATCACCTATTTTCATTCCTTTTTTTACTTCCAGTCCCGGGTAAAGCAGGCCGCGAATTAAACCAGTTAATCCTGCCGTAACGGGAACACTGTTAACAGTCGCTATTGTTTCACCTTGCTGAACAAGTTCACCTATTTGCTTTAAAGATATAAATTTCCCTTCGGCAGGAGCGCGTAATAGTCTCTCTACAGCAAAACCAGCTATAGTACCGGGTACACCTGTATTGGCGGCGGCAGAACCGGAATAAAGCACTTTACCCAGATTATGACCTCTCTGGGTCTCTATAACAGCATGGACATCTTTTCCAGCAATAAAACCAGGTCCTAACCCTATGACAATAGGAGCATCATTTAGAGTAGTTCCCGTATTTTTTTTAGCGATAATGGCATCAATTAAGACATCGGGTTTAAATTTTGGAATTAGTTCTCCTTGCGGATCTACAAAAACAGGTATTATTCTTCTTGCCAGTAATTCCTCTATTTCATTATTGTTCTGGCAAAGCCTTGCTTCCACTCCCTCCAGGCACATTGTTCCTTCATAAACAGCGCTGGCGAAAGCAACGCTGCGCCTTACCACAAGGGGCTGCGGCAGCTCGAGCAGGATTACATCAAACCCCGACTGCCATAGACGGTGAGCAACCCCGCTGGCAAGATCTCCAGCACCTTTGATAATAACTTTAAAATGCACTTTTTTCATCCTTAATCCCCTTTTTCACAATATTTGCTTTACCCAGTTGTCTTCATGAAGGTACATACCAGTAAACCAGGTATTGCATTCAAGCGGCGCTGCTGTTCATTCCAGCCGATGAAACGGTCCCGGGGCTCAAGCTGCTTGGCACTCATCATTTTTAAAGCGCCGCCGGGGCTGTACCACTCCCAGAGCTGGCAGAGCATGCGGGCAAGGTTCTGCCGCTTTGCGGCCGGGTTTTCGGCAATGAGCCTCCGGACCGTTTCCAGGACCTCAAGGGTGAACATCCTGCCCTGGAGCAGGCGGGGGAAATCCTCTTCTTTCATGGTCTTTCCCCCTTGAGTACTTCTTTGGTAAGGTTCCAGGAATGAAATGGCATAAGGTCAGCAGGGACCCCATTGACCCTACCGCAGGCATCCAGGTAATAGTGCAGGTATTCCTGGGGGTTTAACCCGTTTAGCTCAGCGGTTAACATTTGATTAGAAGGGTCCTCAGGTTGTTCGCAGCCAAAAAATGTTATTTTGTCAGGTAGGGTACTTTTATGCGTTTAAGTTATTCATAACTATTTATTGACTTTTAACATAGCATCTAACATCCATGACCCTACGGGGCACAACAATAGATGAAAATGATCTTTGTTAGAACCCGTTTTATGTTGCACAAAGGTGGCACAAGGGACCGAACTAAACTGGTACGCCTCTTCCCACCTTGGGCGGAAACTTTCCGCCCATTCTAATACTAATTATGCCTGATCTCTTTGATTATAATATATTTACTATCTAAAAACCAGATTGCAAATAAAAACGGTGGCAAGAATTCCCGCCAGGTCAGCCAGATTACACAGACACACGAATCCCGATAAACGCCAGGGAGACTTCTCACAACAGCGGGCAAAAAGCTCGGTAATTTGGGTTTTTATATTCAGCAGCAAACAGGTTATCAGATATGGTTATTGTGGCGATCACCAGCGTTATCGTGTAAGTCTTGTGGAAAAACCTTTAAATAGCCATAATTTATTAAACCTGGATTTTATTTGTCTTATCCTAGCTCAACACATTTTAAGAGCTTTTTCACAAAATTATTTTAGATATCTTTATTTTTGATGTTTTTTTAACGATAAAAGAATATGATTAGAATAGGTGTTGAAGCTAAATTATTCTAAATTAACAATAGCTTTAGTTAAGCTGTAGTCAGCACAAAAGTCGGCCTAAAGAAAAAATTTTTAAGACCTGATCCCCATTGTAAATTTTATTTCCCTGGGTTACCTTTACCAGCTTATGAGCAATATTATTAATGAACAGCAGGTAATGCCTGAATGGGAAAACATCGGGGAGAAATTTGCCAAGGGTTTTATGGTTTTCATTATCAGCTTTATTTATATGCTCATTCCGGTAATTATTGGCATCGCCGGTGGGGGCCTGGGGACAGCTTTCAGAGGAGGGCTCGGGTTTTTATTCGGTGGATTTTTCCTTTCAATTATTATTGCTATAATTATTGGATTTTTCTTACCCATGGCCCTGGCTCATTATGTCAGGACAGGAAATTTCAGTTCCGCTTTTGATTTTAAAACTATTTTCTCGTACATTTCATCCACCATCAATAATTATCTTATCGCTTATGCCGTTATTATCGCCCTTTTCATAGTCCTGATGATCATATCGGCTATTCCTCTCATCGGCTGGATTATCGGCATCCTGGGCGGTTTCTATATCAGCTGTACGGGCTGTTTCCTTTTTGGAGAGATATACCGCGGGGTTGCCGTATCTCAAAGCGGCAGCGCTTCATGATTTGTTTATTTAGTTTTCATTTGTTTTAGGATAACCGTTGTAAATCCTCGGGGTCTATTTACCTTGAGATGAAAGCCGAAGAAAAGACCAGCTTCCGTTAAAATTTAACAGCAGTAAGCAGCAAGATGCCCGTATCCTAAATAGTTGGATACGGGCATCTTGTTTTATCTTTTGACATTGACACCCTAGATTTGACTGGGCTGCACCTGACCTGCCTGCAGGTCTAACCTCCAAAGATTATAAGGCTCATTTCTCCTGGAAGCAAGAAAATAAAAGTAACGGTTATCACCAAGCCAGCAGCCGCGGGTCAGGGATAGTTCTTTTTCCGGCATTATTTCGCTCAGGACGCAAAGCCGCCTGCCTGTGGTTATATCATAAATGAAAATATCGCTCTTGCCGGAAGGTATCAAAACCTCTGCCGCCAGCAGACCTCCTCCCGGAGCCCAGACGAGTTCGTTAATCCAGCCCTCAAGCTGCTCCAGAATCCGCGGAACCTGACCTTCGGCAACCAGTCCGACCGCGGAACCGAATACATTCGTAATGCTGAAAGCCACTGTACCATCGTGGCTCAGGGCAACAGCCATAAAGTCCCCTGGACTTGTCAGGATCTGCTCCGGGTCATCGCCCTGGGGAGTAAAGGAAACGGGAATATCAGCAGTTGTGGCAATAACAGTCTCCTTACCACCCGGCTTTTTTAGGTAGAGAACATCTCCTGACCAGTCTGCGTAGGCCAGGGCTGTTTTTTGCAGCATTTTACGGAACTTGGCCGAAATGGCCGCGAGCTTGGCCCGCAGGTCGACTGATGGTTCTTGCCCTCAATAGCTTTATTAAAACTGACCCTCGTCGATGTAGTTGGCGGCAAGACTGAGGATACGGCGTACGATGGAAATAACCAGGCCCATGCCGGGGATTCTGCCCAGAAAACCGGCCAGGCTGGAAAGCCACCTTAAAACCTGTCGAACTGTTCCCGCAACCAGGCTGTCTACGAAAAACAGGGCACTGGCACTGCCAAAATGCTTGATCACCTTTTCTTTCCCGTAAACAACCTGGTTGGTACCTTCAGGGAGAGAACCCCTGGTCCAAATTTTAGTAATAACAGCCACATAAGCGATCCTGACCAGGTAGATTACATAACGCCGGGCCAGGGTTGTAAGGGCAAAAACCCCCATTACAGGCTATAAGCCCAAGGACGGCCAGGGGCAGGGCAACCTCCCCCACAGGAGTGTGAATGGCGAAACGGCCCAGCATCTGCACCCGGATCATCCCTGGTCACCTCTTAAGATCCTTTTTAAACCCTTTTTTACCAGGATTATTCGACAAATGCCAGTTGTTTCCTTTTTTGAAAAATTCAGGCGCCCTCATTATTTTTATCAGTGTTTTCCCCTGTTGGTGTTCCCGCCTTCATCGGGTTCTTTCCCTTTTGATGCCAGCGTAATGCTCACATATTTGGAGGTCCCGTCATCAAATTCGATCCGGAGCTGCCACAGGCCCGAAGTGAAAGTTTTGCTCTCAAGGTTGAAGATGTAAAGGTTGTCGGTGCTGTCGTAGCGGAACAGGTTGTCGTAATTCGACTGGCCTGAAGAAACAGCCGCTGTTTCAGTGCCTGTGATCCCCTCCACGACCGGGGCCAGATAGAGCCTGGCTTCAGCATTGTTGATAAAACTGCCGCCGGCATCGGTCAGCTGGAATTTGACGGGGATAACGCTCCCGGGGTTAAATACCCTGCCTTCGCCTAACAGCGGCAGCACGCCGCTGTAGAGGTAGCGGACATGGTATGTTACGGTCGTGGCTGCCTCGTTGCCGGCCAGGTCCACAGCCCTCACTGTAAAGGTCTTGGTGCCTGCCGTGCCGTGTCCAGTGCTGCCTCAGGAGGCTGTGTCCCCTCTGCCTCAGCAAGCCCGGAAAGGGCATCATAAGCCGACCAGTTCACAAAAATTACTTCGTTCAGGAGGTATTCCCCCCCGTCTTCAGGCAGGGTGATCGTTACTTCCGGTGCGGTCTTATCTATGTTGATGCCGGTGACCATGTAGCTGGCGCTGTTGCCGGCCAGATCGGTGGCTGTACCGGTGACGGATTGGCCTTCTCCTTCTGTGGAGAGTACAGTAACGGGCGTTACTGTTTCCAGGCCGGAAACACTGTCAGAGGCCTCAAAATTAACGGTGACGTCGCTGTTGTACCAGCCGTGGGCGTTTGGAGCGGCCAACGCGAAACCTGTAATCTCGGGCGGTGTCTGGTCTATTTTAATCTCCAGTACTCCTTCCGCTGTATTACCGGCCAGGTCGGTGCTGCGATAGGAGAGGGTATAAACCCCGTCTTCCGCCAGGGTGACTGCTCCCGTATATTCGTGCCAGGTAGTACCGTCCAGGCTGTATTCCGTTCTGTCGACACCGGAGCCCTCATCAGTAGCGCTTAAGATTACTTCCACATCTGAAATGTACCAGCCGTTGTGTCCTTCTGTACCGGTAAGGACGGCTGTTGTCTCAGGTGCAGTAGTGTCAAACCAACCGTTTTGTCTTGTCCAGGGAAAATAATCCGTAGTGTTGTAATAAAAGGTATAGCAGTAATCCACAAAACCGTCTTTGTTATAATCGGGACTGGTCCAGTCGCTCCAGTAGTTGCCGGAACTATTCAGGGTAATAATTGAACCGTCAGGCCTTACTACAGTAAATTGCGTTCCGATGCCCTCAATAGATGGCAAAGAAATTTGCGGTGGAAATTCATAATCGCTAGCTGTAACCGTTCTGGCACTAAACACTAAAAAACATAACGACATCAATAATGCAATCTTTAAAAAAGCTTTCATTTTTTTAAACATCCTCAGAATGATATTGTCCCCACTGATGGGTCCGCCAAGAGCTAACCCGGCTGCCACTGCAGGTAAAGGTAGGTAAGTCCTTCCTAGACCGCCCTGACATCAACAAAAACCCGGTACGCAAAAATGACCTGTCGCTTCAAAAAAGATTATATAAGCCAAGCGTTAAAAAAACGTCAAACAAAGAAATATGTATGACCTGAATTCCACACGGAACTGACCTTGTCAATAGGGGTGGCCGAATGGAGCGTGAAGTATGTCTGAATACCGGCTCCTTACGAATCTCACTTGACATTTTATGTAATAGTAGGTAGTATGGGGTAAAGAGGTGATTGAAATGCCAAATCGAAGCGGCGATTGGATGAAACAAGCAGAAGCGGATTTGCGTCATGCCCGTAACTCAGTTACTTTACAAGATTACGAGTGGGCTTGTTTTTCCGCACAACAGGCTGCGGAAAAGGCTGTAAAAGCTGTCTTCCAACAGTTTCATGCGGAAGCCTGGGGGCATTCGGTAAGTATTTTGTTAACGAACCTGCCTGCGGAAACCAACGTCCCTCCGGGGTTAGTTGAAAAGGCAAAGGTTATTGACAAGCATTATATCCCGGCACGATACCCGAACGGATTTGATACCGGGGCGCCCACTGACTACTTTACGGCTGCGGAAGGCAAAACCGCCGTCGAGATCGCGAGTGAGATTATTGAGTTCTGTAAGAATATTTTGGCCAAATAAAGACGCCGTGGAACTGGCCTTAGATAAATATGTTGCGGCTTTGAAAAACAAGAAAGAAGTGATCGCTGTTTACCTCTGCGGCTCTTGGGCGAAGGGTACCTACACAGCTGCCAGCGATGTGGATCTGCTGATCATAATTAAGGAAGACTCTCGAGTACCGCGCGAACGCATTCCCCTATACCTTCCTTCACGCTTTCCCGTAAGTCTGGACTTGTTTATCTATACTGAATCTGAAATGCAAAACAATCCTTTTATTCACTCCCTCCTTCAGGACGGAATCCGCCTTTATCCTTAGGCTCTAACGTGCCACGCCACCACCGCCACCGCGCCCGCCACCACCGCTACCGGAGAAACCGCCGCCGGCGCCGGAACCGGAAGAAACGCGGCTCGCTGCCTCCTGCATTGAACGCTGGACATTCTCCAGGAGAGAATCAAAGCCGCCTCCCCTGCCGCCTCCAAGGGCAAAGGGACGGTGGTACCAGCTGCGGCTGAAGCGGTAGCTCTCCTCCTCTAAATTTGGAAAAACAATCTGCATCTGCTGTATAACTTTTCGGGCCACCTTAAGGGTAATAGCGTAAACGAGGTAATGTTTTTTCAACAGGTCCGCCGCTTACCGGCACCCGGTAGAGATATTTTTTATTCTCCGCTTCAGAACTTGCGATCATCACCAGGTACTTATTGTCGGAAGACCATTGCAGCTGTGTAGCGGAAACGGATGTTACCATGTAAAGATCACTGCCCAGGGGGATGGTGCTTACTAGAGAGCCGTCGGATACTTTATAAATTTCGATTTCTTTGATTACTTTAATTTTTTGATCTCCTAAACCGGTCGGCTTATCCACAACTGCCGGGGCCAGGGCCAGGTGGCTGCAAATCCTGGGGCATATCCTTGATCATCTCTCCTAAATCTAAAACATCCACTCCCGGGGGGAGTTTAAAAGTTTCCGGCGGCAGAGGTCCGAACTTGAAGTTCCTGTATTGCCCCGACACTTTTACAGCCTGGTTTTTTGCAGGGCAATAGGTTATAAAAAGCTCTGCGCCTGCGTCAATGATGGTTATCACCACCTCATTATCGAAAGAAACCTCCTTTTTCACCTTGGCCCCCTGCGTCCATATTTTCCCCTCCATTGCCTTTGGCTAGTGGTTGGGGCCGTCACCCCCCACAGCGGACTTCACCGCCAAACTGTCCCCATGCCGGGCACACTTACAATGATGCCGCCAACTAATTTGGCGGCATTACATTCATATTTAACGGTTAGCTCCAAAACAATTGAATCTTTTTTATAAATGACTTTAAATAACATATTTAAGCAAAAAACATATTACAAACAAAAACGGCTGCCAGTATGCCCGCCAGGTCAGCCAGCAAGCCAACAGCCAGGGCATAACGCGTTTTTTTGATACCTACCGCCCCAAAATAAACTGTCAGGACAAAAAGAGTGGTATCAGTACTTCCCTGCATTGTAGCTGCCATACGGCCCAGCAGTGAATCCACACCGAAAGTGTTCATAATCTCCGCGGTAATGGCCAGGGCGCTACTTCCGGAGACGGGCCGCATAAAGGCCAGGGGAAGAACTTCCGCAGGAATACCTATAAGCCGGATAAGGGGTGTTAGCATGTTTGTGATCAGTTCCATGGCGCCGCTGTCCCTGAACAAGCCGATAGCAACCATCATCCCCACCAGAAAAGGAATTAACCTCACCGACATTCCAAAGCCCTCTTTAGCTCCTTCTACAAATGTCTCGAAGACTTTAACTCCACGAAAGTAAGCATAGATCAGCGCCAGCAAGATAAGGCAGGGCACAACCCATATGGAAATAATATTGAGAATAGAAAAAGGGCTCATATTACCCCCGGATTTTTTTAACTTCTTTTTTAGTTTTTTTATCCAGTACTGTCCCCTTATCTTTCCAGCGATTATAATAACGAAAGATACGGTCGCTCAAAACAGCAACTGAAGTCGAACAAAAAGTAGCAATAATCGTTGTCCCGATAATATCCCCCGGGTTTAAAGCCCCGGTGGCGGCCCTTAAAGCAACCACGGTAGTGGGAATTAGGGTCAGGCTGGCGGTATTTATGGCCAGAAAAGTACACATGTCATCTGTTGCCGTATCGGGTTTACTGTTTAAAGTTTGTAATTCTTCCATGGCTTTAATACCGAAAGGTGTAGCTGCATTGCCCATGCCCAGAAGGTTGGCGCTCATATTCATAAGCATGGCATTCATGGCCTTATGATGGCGTGGAATGCCTGGAAACAGCCAATAGGCCAGTGGTTTGAGAAAAAAAATAACAACGTGGATAAAACCGGACTTTTCGATAATTTTCATGATACCAAGCCAGAAAGCCATAACACTTATCAGGCTCAAAGCAATGCTCACAGCTTTTTCTGCTGAAGCAAAAAGAATCGGTGTTATTACCTCCATCTTCCCGTTTACCCCGGCGAAAATAATAGCTGTAGCAATCATACCTGCCCAGAGCAAATTTACCACACTATTCTCTCCTCCCGAGCTTCCTCTTCAACCTCTCGAAGAAACCGATTTTTTTAACCTCATGCCCGGCAAGCAAGTCGATTAAGCCAACCACTTCCTGCTGAAAACAGATCTCCAGTTCTCCTATCCTTTCACCCGCTTTGAGGGGGGCTTTTACCGGTTCATTTATAATAAAGCGATAGGTAACTTCATTATCCTCCAGCGTCCTAAGCGGATAACAAAAACTTCTGGAGGCAAGTGCTTCTACTTTATCGCTCTCACCATCAACGACTGCTACCGACTTTAAATACTGTCCCTCCTCCACAAGGCATCTATATTGAAAGCCGGTAAAACCATAATCCAGCAGGGCCACAGTATCTTCCCATAACCGTGGTGCATTTAAAACAACGGAAATAAGGCGGTGACCGCTGCGTACGGCAGCACCGGCGAAACAACGACCGGCGGGTGTTGTCCAACCGGTTTTAATACCTTCCGCTCCCTGGTAAAGGGTAAACAATTTGTTTTGATTATATAAAAATCGATCCCATGGGTGTCCCGGCCAGGAAATAACAGTACTGGGCGTAGAAATAATCCGGCGGAATTCCTTGATCCCCATTCCGTGTGCGGAAATAAGCGCCAGATCATAAGCAGTGGTATAATGCTCAGGATGGTGCAGCCCATGGGGGTTACGAAAAGAAGTATTCCGGGCTCCCAGTTCCCTGGCTCTCTCCGTCATCAATTCTGCAAAATTTTCTACACTGCCGGAAATATGTTCTGCAATAGCAACGGCAGCATCATTACCGGAGCGCAGCATTAATCCTAAAAGCAATTCCTCCAGGGTCTTTACTTCTCCCTCTTCCAGCCAGATAGAAGAACCACCGGTATTAGCCGCCCTTGGACTCGTTATGACTTCATTATCGAGTATACCCCTTTCCAGGGCCACAACGGCTGTCATAATTTTTGTGGTACTGGCCATGGGTCGAGGCAAATGGGGATTTCTTGCGTACAGAATCCTACTGCTGTTCCAATCGAGTAGTACTGCTGCTTCCGCGGAAATTTCAGGTAAAGCTGTTTCTGCTCCTACCACAGAAAAAGAAAAAAACAAAAGGCACAGTAACAGGCTCATAATTAAAAAAGTAACTCTTTTTAACATTTTTTCCTCCAGGTTATCCGCCGGAAAACGACTATTTTGCCGAACTTAAAATAAAAACTCCTCTAGGCATATTTATTCTCAATCTAACTTTTTTATGATAAATAGAAAAAAGGGCTTTAAAAGCCCGGTATAGAAGACAGAATTGGTTTTCTTAAAAACTAGAGTTTTATATTAAGCCTTTTCTCATTCTCCGGTTTTACAAGTTCCTGGAGATAATGGATAACCTGTGGGGCAAGATCGACAAGCCGGTCAAAAATAGCGCTGCGATCGACAGGTAAAAGCCTTATTTCTCCGGGACCTACTACCAGGAAGGCCATAGGTTGAATAGAAACGCCTCCGCCGCTGCCACCCCCGAAGGGAAAAGCCTGTTGCTGGCTTTGTGCCTGGTTTTTCTTCTCCTCTTCATTAGTATCGAATTCGGAACCTCCGGTTACAAAACCGAAAGTTACTTTTGATACAGGGATAATAATATGGCCATCAGGAGTTTCAACTGCATCGCCCACTACCTTAGTAACATCGACCATTTCCTTTAAATTTTCCATGGCCGTTATCATCAAACCCTGTATAGGATGCTCTGCCATATCTTACCAGCCTCCATAAAATTTGAATTTGACCTCTGAAAACAGCTTCCCATAGAATTAAGGTTGAATAATAAATAAGTATCATCCCGTTGGCGTAAAATTCCACATAAAAGGAAAATATAAATTCCTTTTGCAGAAATGAAGGGTAAATTAATATCCGGGGCCTTTGCTTGAAGGATAATACCTGAAAAAAATAATAAGAAGCAATCTCTGAAAGCTGTCGTAAAAAACTTGTGAGCACGCCTGTCCAGGCTGCATCACCTGTCCCTATTTTTACGTTAAAATCCAGCTTTCTCCACCTTAAGGCAAGGATAAAGCGGCAAATTAAAAACAAGATTCTTCGAAACGGGATATTTCTTAGTTCTTTCCAACTGCCCCTTTCCGCGATTAGTGTAAGCATCTTTAATAGGGGGAAGCTTTCCTTGTTAAGCAAAAAATTTTTTTTTAAGCCGGTAAATCTAATGCTGCCCAGGATAAATATTTCCAATTCCAAAGAAACACTATTATCTTTCCGCAAATTATTAATTGATATTCGTATCTGTAGCGGAAGCAACAAGATACTGAACAAAATAAATAAAAAGAGAAACAATAGATAGAAAGACCGGGGCAGAGCTATCCACATGGAGAACACCTGCTTTTGAATATGAAGTCTTTCTATTTAGTTTCTCCAACTCCAGGAAAAACAGTATCGTTTAGCCATAACTTTTTTAGCGCTTCCAGTTCTGCCAGATCTTTAAGTCCGAAGTACTGCAAAAAATCTTCAGTAATTCCATAAAGTATAGGCCTTCCCAGCGCCTCCCTGCGGCCCGTAACCCTTATTAATCCTCTTTTTATCAGGTTGTCAATAACCCCGTCAGCTTTTACACCCCGAATATTTTCGATTTCCAGCCTGGTTACAGGCTGCTTCAGAGCTATAATAGCCAGTGTTTCCAGGGCAGCCCGGGATAACGGAGCGCTGGAATATTCTTCTTCGAAAAACATTCTTTCAATATAAGCTGCTGCTTCCGGTTTGGTCCCAAGTTGATATCCCTGTGGAGTTTCCAGAAGTACCAGGCCTCTATCTTCCTTTTCCAGTTCCATTTTAATTTTCTCCAAAGATTCCCTGATCTCTTGATGAGTTACTTCGCATACCTGTCTTAATTTTTCCAGGGATAAAGGCTCATGGCTCAGAAAAAGAGCAGCTTCCAGTATGGCCATGGTGGATAAAGCTTGCCCGGATTTCTTTTTTTCCATCATTCAAATCAGCCTTTTCCGTTCTATTTTAATTTAATGGTAAAACACATATTTCCCCGAAGATCTTTTGCTGCTGCAAGGAGACCCTTCCTCGTTTAGCCAGTTCCAGGAGGACAAAAAAAGTTAGCACGATCTCTTTTTTTTCCTTCTTGTCCAAAAAATCGTCCAGGTAGTATTTAAAAAAACCTTTTTTTCTGAGGCGAGAAACAATCTCCCGCAATTTATGACTAAAGGGAATTTCCTCGGGCAGGGAGATCATCTCTGTTTTTTTAACATTTTTCTTTTTTATTTGCTGCAAAGCATCTTTCAGACTTTCCAGATCGTGAGGGTAAAGGCTGCACTGCCTGTTCACAATAATGACCCTCGGAAGGGCCGGGGAGCGTAAAAATATTCTTTTTTGCTGGTCTTCCCGTTCTTTTAATTTTGCAGCAATTAATTTAAAGCGCTTATATTCCAGCAGGCTGCGGACAAGCTCTTCCTTGGAGCCAAAAAAAAGAGCTTCTACCTCCTCTTCGGGAGAAAAAGAAGGGGGCTGCGGTAAAAGCAGCTGCGATTTAAGGTAAAGCAGCGAAGCAGCCATGACCAGAAATTCCCCAGCCAGGTCAATTTGAAGTTCCTGCATGGATTGAAGGTACAGCAGGTATTCTTCCGTAATTTTAGCCAGGGGGATTTCCCAGATATTCACCTCTTCTTTATTTATTAAATGAAAAAGGAGTTCAAAGGGACCCTCAAAAACCGGGAGCTTCACACAATAACGGTCCCTTTCGCCGTCCTTTTTTATTATTTTTAAAGTGCTCAATTATTCTTCCCCCGAAAAACATACTGTAGAAAATACTGTAACTATTCAGTCTAAAGTCCAAGGTCAAAAGTCATTCAGTCCAAGGTCTAAGGTCAAATGTCAAATGTCATCTAAGAAGACCTTTGACTTTTGGCTTTCGACATTTGACTTTATTCAGTCCCTTATGCTTACAACAATCCCATGGCCGAACGTACTTCTTGCATAGTGCTCCTGGCAACTTCCCGGGCCTTTTCCCTTCCTTTATTCAAAATATCTTCGATTATCTGCGGATCTTTCTCCAGCTCACGTCTTTTATGGAAAACAGGCTCCAGGAATTTTTGCATCCATCCGGAAAGAATATTTTTGCATTCAACGCAGCCTATTTGTCCTTCCAGGCAGGCAGTTTCTATGTTTTTCAGTTCCAGCTGGTTAAAAATACGGTGAAAAGCGTAAATACTGCATATTTGGGGATTTCCGGGATCGCTCTTCCTGATGCGTCCGGGATCGGTAATCATCATCCGTACGCGGGAAGGAATTTCCTGTGGTGGAATGGAGATCTCGATAACATTGTTATAACTCTTGCTCATTTTTCTGTTGTCCAGGCCGGGAACCACCTTGTATTCGTTCAGGATAGTTGCCGGTTCCGGAAATACCTTTCTGTCATACAGGTAATTGAACCTGCGGGCCACTTCCCTGGTAAACTCGATATGAGGGGCCTGATCCTCCCCGACAGGAACGGCGTCAGCCTTATAGACAAGAATATCCGCAGCCTGTAAAAGAGGGTATCCCAGAAATCCATAAGTGGCCAGGTTTCGTCCTTCGATCTGCTGGAGCTGCTCCTTGTAGGTAGGTATTCTTTCCAGCCAGGAAAGCGGGGTAATCATAGAAAGCAAGAGATGTAATTCGGCATGTTCCTTAACGTCAGACTGCTGGAAAACTACGGCTTTATCAGGATCGATTCCACAACTGAGCCAGTCCAAAACCATTTCCCTGACATTTTCTTTGATATTTAATGATTCTTCATAAGCTGTTGTTAAAGCATGCCAGTCAACTACACAAAAAAAACAGTGGTACTCATCCTGCAGCCTTACCCAGTTTTCAAGTGCGCCAAATAAGTTTCCCAGGTGTAGTTTGCCCGTAGGCCTCATCCCGCTTAGAATTATATCTTTTTTTTCTGACAAGAAGCATCAATCCCTTCAGGAATTAATTTAAAAATTTTTGTCAAGAACCCATAAATAACAGCACCAAGCTCCTGTACAGGTCAATAATAACATAGGAAACAGGAATTAAAAATACCGGCAACAGGCCGAAAACCAACAGTAAAATAAGCAAAAATGGGCCATATGGCTCAACCGCACGGTAAAAATACAGGTATCGACCAGGCAGCAGAGAAGTCAATATTTTAGAACCGTCCAGAGGCGGTAAAGGAATGATATTAAAAACAGCAAGAAAAACGTTATAAATAACTAAATTTTCCAGGATAGCCCCCGCCAGGGGACCGGAACCTCGTAAAATAAATAGCAGAAAGGTAGAAACAAGACCCACAAGTAAATTCATCCCCGGCCCGGCCAGGGAAACCCAGAAGAGGCCTTTCCTACGATCCCGGAAATTAAGAGGATTTATGGGAACGGGCCTGGCCCACCCGAATCGTACTATCAGCAGCATAAGCAGTCCGATAGGATCGAGATGTGCCAGGGGATTTAAAGTCAACCTGCCCTGGTATTTCGCCGTATGATCACCCCAGGCATATGCCATCCTGGCATGGGCATATTCATGGAATGAGATGGCAACGAGTAAAGCGGGTATACGCACCAGCAAATTTTCGGGAAAAAACAGCATTATTCCTCTCCTTCCTATTCTTCAGCACATTGCTCTTTAATTAACAACTTTACGAATCCAAGTTCCTCTTCTTTCCCGCTTACCTTTCCCTCCAGGACGGCCTCGTGTAGTTTTATTAAAACCTTGTTAAAAACAGGCCCCGGTTTAATACCGGCTTCCAAAAGATCTTTTCCTGTTATAGAGGGTTTCTTTTCCATAAGATGGTCCCGGTAAAACAGGATATGTCCTCGGATATGCGGTTGTGAGGCCAGAGCCACGGCTAAAACCAGGCCCTCATCCGGCAAATCCTCAAGAAGAAAATAAAGCCGCGATGAACTGATGGGGTGCGCCTGCAACTGCAACAAAATAAACGGGATATTTTCCCGTATGGAAAGTACATCCAGACGCTCTTTTCTTTTAAGACGCATTAAATGGCAGAGGAATTTAATATCATGCTCTGCCAGGTCAAAAAAAAGAGCTGAAAGAAAAAGAACTAAATAATTCCAGGTTTTTCCATGTTCCTTCGGGCTGATTTCTGTTAAGACCTGCTCAAGCCGCTGCAACCTGCTTTTTATTTCCTGGCTGAAAACCGAACGGGGAAAAATTTCCTTAAACAAGTTTAGCTCATCAAGGCGTGCTAAAATCTTAGAGGGTCTGGGTTCTCTGAAAATCAACCTGACCTCGTTGTAAAGTCTTTCTTTACTTACTTTTTCCAAAAGCCGGTTATTTATGGCTTTAGTCAATAGCGCCAAAGAATCTTCTTCAATAACAAAATCAAACCTCTGTTCAAAGCGTATAGCCCGGATTATGCGGAGGGGGTCGTCCACAAAGCTGAGCTTGTACAGCACCCTTATTATACCTTTTTCTAAATCCTCCCTGCCTCCAAAATAGTCATAAAACCTGCCAAAATCCCCGGTATTAAGGGCACAGGCCATGGTATTGATCGTAAAATCCCTGCGGAAAAGATCATTCTTCAGTGTTGACTGTTCCACTGCAGGCAGAGCCCCCGGAGCAGCATAAAATTCCTTTCTTGCCGTAACCATATCAAAGACTATTCCCTTTGACAGTACCAGGGTAGCAGTTCCGAACCTTTCATAACATCGTAAGGTTCCTGGCATGACTTTCAACAAACTTTTAGCAAAATCTACAGCAGATCCCTCGACAACCAGATCCATGTCACGGTTTTCCCGGCCGAGGAACAGATCCCTGACAAAACCGCCTACAGCGTATACTTTAAATGATCCCTGCTGCGAACAGTACCCCAAAAGATAAATCAAGGCATGGAGTTCTTTGGAAAGTGCGGCATTTATCAGGGGAGCAAGGTTTTTCATTATAAAAATCCTTTAAAGATTATTTCTTCATTCGATTATACCATAAAATAACAAAAGATAAAATAAAGGTGGAAATTTCATGCTGTTATTTGTTTTCTTTCCCGGATAAGATCTACAAATGCTTCAATCCTGGTTAGGAAACCGGCCTGAGCAGAGTGCTCGTCTAAAGAAAGGGTCAGTACAGGTAGATGATAATCCCTGCTTACAGCAGGAAGAATACTTTGTGCTACAATCTCGGGCATGCACGTAAAAGGCAGAACATGGATGATGCCATCAATTTTTTTCCTGGCATATAGGACACTCTCGCCGACAGACTCCCAGCCATGTCCTCCTATAAAACAATTGAGATATGGCTTCGCAGCTTTTTTAAACTTTATTCGCCTGAGCATATGCCGGGGATTAAAAAGAACGTTATCACAAATCCAGTCGGAAAGATAGGCGCTTCTAATTACTTCCACGCCCATGCCTCCCAGGGCCTTTTCCAGATCAAGATTCACATAAGGTTCCCACATCATAAAGACTTCACCAACGATAACGATTTTAAGGGGTGCAAATGTACCGTTTTGGTTTTCCGAAAACAATGCCAGTTTCCTTATACCCTCTGAGGTCGCTCTTTGCAGAAGCTTCTTGTCGTCAACCCCGTTAATTGCTTTTACAGCGTGATCGTAACATTTCCAGGTAACGCGGGGGTTATAAAATTGCACTTTTAAAAGAGTACGGTGGATTTGATCAAGGGCCTTTATTTTTTCCCAGGCCAGGGTGAGGGCATCCCACACTTCCCTCCAGCCACATCCGTTTCCCAGGGGTTGCAGGTCCTGTAAAAACCTTTGCCAGTCACCCATGGGAGGATCAACAACAATTATATTAAATGAATATCCCAGGTCCTTTAAAATTTCCCTTTCTACCTGGGCATAGTAACCAAAACGACAGGGACCGGAACCTCCAAGCATCACAACTGTTTCCGCTCCCTTTTCCAGCCCCTCAATAAAATTACCTACATTTACTTTTAATGGCAGGCAGGCAAATTCCGGAGCATAGCGCACACCAAGTTCAATAGTGTTCCTGGTTACTGGTGGTGGAGGTATTACCTCGTGCCCCAGTTTCTCAAAAAGGGCTTTCAGGGCAATCCACAGGTTTCCCATGTGTGGAAAAGTAACCTTCATTTTTCTGCTTCCTCCATTTTAACATTTCGATAAACGCTTCCAGCCTGGTAATAACTCCTCCTTCCGCGGAATGTTCATCCAGCACCAGGGTTAGACAGGGTATACCTGCTCTCTTATATGCCCTGTCAATTAAATCCATAATTATAGAATCAGGACCACAGGCAAAGGAAACGAGAAGGATAATACCATGGGTAATTCTCTCCTCCAGGAGATAGAAAGCAGAACCAATGGTTTCTTTACCGAAAGTCCAAAAAATATCTTTCTGGAGTTTTTTCAAACCACTATTTACTTCCGCTTCTGAAAACATTTTGCTGGTTATGATTTGAACTCCCATTTCCTGTAATTTCTCCAGAATATTCATGTTAATATACTTATCGTAAAGATTATAGCTGTGTCCGATCAAACCTATTCGTAATACATTCCTGTCCTGATCGTTTTCCTTTAAAACTGTCCTTTTTAACGCTTTACTTTTTTCCGTTCCGTTAAAAAAGACTTCCTCCGGTAAAAAACCCTGGAGCATCATTTTTTTAAAACTCTTTTGATTTTCTCTGGCTAACCTGTAAGCCATGCGAATTTTCCAGGGATTAAAAGTGAAGAGCCTCCCCAGCCTGTACATTTCTACAGGAAGTTCCCCTTTTTGTTTCCGCATATCAATATCAACGTTCAAGACCGGGGGAATTCCCGGAATTAAATGTTTAATCATGTATGGCAAACCCATAAATTTTGGGCATAGAAACCTGCGGGGCTCAACGCTGATATATCGAGGAATAAAAAGATAATCAACTTTTTTTTGGGCTAAATTGTGGACGTGTCCCAAAAAAACCTTGACAGGTAGACATGTTTCCTCTACAGCAGATTTAATTCCGTTATTTACAATATCCTTGTTTGTTTTTTGAGAAAGGACTATTTCTACACCCAGGCTTTCTAAAAAAGTGTTCCAGAGCAGAAAATAATCATAATATAAAAGAGCACGCGGTATACCGATTTTTAATCCCATATCCTTTTCCTCCATTTTTTATTCCTCACCGGGCGGTGCAGTATCGGAATCCCGGGTTTTTAAAAAGGATGGCCTGAATCCTTTTATGGGAACTGGTTTTCTTAACAGCACGTTAAGCAAAGCCGCCCCATCAAAGGGGAATAAAGGCCATAA
Organism: Desulfovibrio sp.; assembly: GCA_020060185.1. Classification (GTDB taxonomy): domain Bacteria; phylum Bacillota; class Dethiobacteria; order DTU022; family UBA8154; genus UBA9862. Next base: position 18,634 of record JAGVAS010000175.1, read on the forward strand.
GTAGGGAATCCCGAAAGAACGGGTGCTTGCCAGTCTTATAAAGATAATCAAAATACCCGCCATAAAACCATAAATTCTAAACAATCCCGTGATAATCAGTAGGAAAAATTGTACCAGCCTGTTAGCCAGGCTGAGTTCCCAGCTTGGAGTAGAGAATACACCAATGGCCACCAGGCTTATATATAGTAAAACCTCGGGGACAAAAAAACCAACAGTCACGGCTATATCACCAATTAACAAGGCGCCGACCAGACCCAGTGCCGTAGCAAGGGGAGATGGCGTATGAATACTGGCCATACGTAATAAATCAAGACCCAGGTTGGCCAGGATAAACTGTATAAAGAGAGGGATAGTGGGCGATTCTCTTGGGCCGATAAATTGCAGGGTCTCGGGTAACAAATGCTTGTATTCCACCAGCATGAGCCAGATAGGTACAAGAAATACTGAAATAAAAACTCCCAGTATACGGATCCAGCGGATATAAACCCCTACAATGGGATTATGACGAAACTCCTCAGCGTGCTGTATATGATGGAACAGGGTTACCGGGGCAATCATAACGGATGGAGATGTATCAACAATAATGCACACATGTCCTTCTAAAAGATGTACGGCGGCTACATCCGGCCTTTCTGTATAGCGGACTTCCGGGAAAGGGTTCCAGAAACCTTCCGTAATAAATTCCTCCACTGATTTTTCGGCCATGGGTAAACCGTCAACATCAATTTTTAAAAGCTTATCCCTTATCTTCTCTAAAATTTCAGGGTTAACAATATCTTCAATGTATACCAGGGCTACTTCCGTTAAAGAACGCCGCCCCAGCTTAAAGTTTTCCGTCCTTAACTTTGGATCCCTTATTCTTCTCCTGATCAAACTAACGTTAAAAACTAACGTTTCCACAAAGCCATCCCTGGAACCGCGGGTCACTTTTTCAATGTCTGCCTCCTCGGGTTGCCGGGATGGATATTGCCTGGTGTCTACTACGATAACTTCATGCTCACCGTCAATAAGAAAAAGAAGTGGGCCGGCCAAAACCTCTTTAACAGCTTCTTCGAGATTATCTACTATTGATATTTCCCCGAAAGGCAATAATTTTGAAGTAATTTTTTCCAGAGTATTGGGGACGATTTCTTCCTGCTTTACCCCCAGGAGGGATTGCATGATCAGTGTAATGATCTCAGAATTGGCAAAGCCGTCTATAAAAATAAAAGCAGCCTTCTTACGCCCAATCTTAAATTCCCTTAAAATAACATCAAAACTTATATCTATTCCCAGTTCCCGGGTAAAATAAGCGATGTTGTGCTCAATTTTAGGAGATATTAATATTTTTTGTTCCGTTTTTCCTCGCCACCTAATTTCAATAGCATCTAACCGACACGACCCTACGGATCATAACAATGGATTAAGATGACCGGGTTTAGATCCCGCTATTGTTCTATAGACTTAAGCGTTTTGCTGGTTGGCGGAGTGACTTGTGAAGCGAGTTCACTACGAAACGAGAGCTGGAGACGACCCAGCTGACAGGATGTCAGCTGCCGGTGATGACCATGGACGGGAATTCCGCCGGGGAGGTCGTTGGATGAGTAGTAAAACTTGCCGGGCGAACTCGGAACTACGCCACCAGCAAACGCTGTGCTATATTTAATACTATTTTAACCTTTCGGTTTAAAGATTATGGCCATAATAAAGCCAAAAAGTATGGCGGCGGTTATCCCTGTGGAAGTCAACTCAAACATTCCCGTTAAAACTCCCAGGATTCCAGTACGGGCTGCTTCAGCCACGGCACCTTTTGCCAGGGCATTGCCAAAGCTTGAAATAGGCAGCAAAGCACCGGCACCGGCAAAATCTATCAGGCGGTCGTAGATACCCAACCCCCCTAAAATGCCCCCTGCTACGGTAAAACCGGTTAATATATGCCCGGGGGTAAAGGGCGTCAAATCAAATAACAGCTGTCCAATAACACAAATAAGCCCACCGATTAAAAATGCCGTTAAATAATTACCCAAAGAAACACCTTCTTTTTTCCTTCTTCAAGTTAAATTTCCAGGGATACTGCATGAGCTATAGCAGGAATACTTTCTCTTTGCAAATAGGTAGTGGGACTATGGAGGGCACCGGTTGCAACAAGCAATACTTTATGCAATTCTTTTTCCATCATTTTTTTGTAAAAATGTCCCAGGAAAACCAGGGCTGAACAGGCACAGCCACTGCCCCCGGCATCCACTTTCTGATGAGGGTAATACAGTAAGACTCCGCAGTCAGAATAATTAGGCTCAATATTGAATCCCTTACTTGCCAAAATATCCTCGTTTAACTTCTTTCCCATTCCTCCAAGATCACCGGTAAGAATAAGGTTATAGTAGGAAGGTTCTCTTTCCAGGTCTATAAAATGGTTATAAATTGTATCAGCTGCGGCCGGAGCCATAGCTACACCGAGATCAAAAGGGTCTTTAACACCCGCATCGACGACTTTACCGGTTGTGATAGATTCTAGACGCGGTCCTTCCCCTTCTGAACTTAAAATCACTGCACCGGCCCCCGTAACGGTCCACTGTGCATATCCAGGTCTCTGGTAACCATATTCCGTAGGATAGCGATATTGCCTCTCAGCAGTACAGTTATGACTGGAAGTGGCCACAAGAACATTCCTGGCAAAACCACCCTGAACAAGCATTCCTCCTATTGATAAACCTTCTGTTAGGGTGGAACAGGCACCGTAAATACCAAGGAAAGGTATGGCAAGTCCCCTGGCACAGAAAGAAGCGCTGATAACCTGGTTTAAAAGATCACCGGCAATAAAATAGTCCATATCCTCGGGGGAAAGGCCGGCTTTTCCCAGCGCTAAATGACACGCTTCCTCCAGCATATGGCACTCAGCTCGTTCAAAACTTTTTTCCTTTAGGATGGTATCGTCGTAATGACGATCAAAAAAGGCTGACAAAGGCCCCAAACTTTCTTTGGGGCCGGCTACAGTTGCTGAAGATAACAGCGTTACAGTTTTTTCCAGAAGAACACTTTGTTTGCCTATTTTTCTTTCCACAGTATAACTCTGCAATTTGCTTGTTAAGCCCCCCTTCCTCTCTTTAACCACACTCTAAATCAGAGCGGAAATTAGCCCGATAATAAACGCGGTCACTACTCCGAAAACTATAATAGATCCTGCCAGGGCAAACATTTTGGCACCGGTACCCAGAACCAGCCCTTCTCTTCGAAACTCAATAGCCATAGAAGTAACAGAATTGGCAAAACCCGTTACCGGCACCGCTATTCCTGCCCCGGCCACCCGGGCAATGTCATCAAAAATTCCAAACCCGGTCATAACCGCTGCAATTAAGATAACTGTTGCTACGGTAGGGTTTCCTGCCTGTTGTTCCGGTACGCCCAGGGCAATAAACAGATTGAGAATCGCTTGCCCCAGCATGCAAATGATTCCTCCAAAAAAGAAAGCGCTTAAAATATTTTTTACAAGAGGGGGTTTAGGCTGTCTCAGCCGGTTCCAGTTTTTTACCCAGTTTTGATCTACTAAAATATCCTTGGCCTTTTTTTTAGAACTAATCGGACCATACCCTCCTTTTTTCTCCTGGTATTAACGCTAATCCCGTACACCGAAAGCCAGCTTGATATTTGCCTTGTATTCCACAACCTCACCGTTGTCAATATTTGCCGTAAGATTCAATACCTCTATTCCTGTGATATTGTCCACAGTTTTGGAGGCTCTGCTAACCGCATCTTTGACAGCATCTTCCCACCCTAAATTTGACTCGCCGATTAATTCAATTACTTTGGCTACTCCCATCATTAATTCTCCTTTTGCTTTTAGATTATTGAATTTAACCAATGATAGTTTGCCTCTTTTACTGTCCTTCTATGCTCCTGTTTCAGACAGGAAACTTATAAGACAACGGTTGCTCATCACCAGGGTAAATTCTTATTTCCTGAACGCTTACAGGCCTGGAGCGTCGCGGAACCGGCTCTTCATGGGGAAAAAAGGAAAAGGTTAAGATGAAAGTAAAGACCGTCATTAAAAGAATAATAATCATGATTAAAATAATAAAATAATAAGTATTTTTAATCACATAACTTCCCCCCCAGTAGTTTCTTTTTTTATTATTCTCGTTAGAAATTTTTTTATAACAAAAAGAAAAAAGCCTTGAAAAGGTAAGGGGACACACCTCTTTCAGAGGAATGTCCCCATTGAAAATAGCGCAGCGTTTGCTGGTGGCGTAGTTCCGGGTTCGCTCGGCAAGTTCTACTACTCACCTCGAGCTTCCGACGACCTCTGGAAACAAACTCGGATTTTTATCCATGATTGTAACCTGAAGTGCCGTGGACGTAA
>JAGVAS010000070.1 GCA_020060185.1 Desulfovibrio sp.
AGCCGGCAAAAGGCTCCAGCCCGGCCAGGATGATTGCGCTCCAAATTTGAGAGTAAAGAATGCCGTAGCCGTAATTAAGCATGGCATTAAAGGGATCTGCTGCACCGCGGTGCTCCCTACCGGAAAAATCTACTTTCCCTTCCAGGATCAAGGCCACCTGATCCCAGTATATCGCTGAAACTCTTCCCTCGACGGAAAGAAATTGACCACGCAGCTCGTCGATTTTTTCACCCTGGTAAGTGTCTAATTCACTGCAAATCTCCTCCATTTTTTTAACGGCTGCCATAATCTGCGCATAGGTTTCTCTTTGGGCTTCCTTGCGGTGCTTGGAGAAATACTTGAGGGTGTTGAGCTGGTTTTTAATTTTCCCGGCAACAAATGCCCTGGCCAGAACAACACCCCTTTGATCCAGGTAGGCCATGAGCTGTTCGCGCCTGGTCTGCACCGTGGCAGTCAGCTGCGGAGAGCTGATTTTGGCATACGGCTGGCCGGAGCTGGAGAGGAAATTGATCTGCACTCCATGCTCCATGCACATTTTGATGGCGTCACTGGAAAGGGTTGCACCGCTCGTAGTTACAGTAACCTGGGTAAGATCAAAGAAAGGCACTTCCTGCACCACCTTGCCGTTTTCCTTGACCACCAGCCGCTCGCTTTTTTTGCCGATAAAGGAGCCGTAGTTGTTGATGACCAGGTTCATGGAGACCTCCTGAAAGAAAATATATTTCACTATATTCTATATTATTTTTTTAAAAAGTACGGGGTAATACCCTGGCCACATTTTTGTTAAATCTCTTCAAAAAAATAATTTTTTCTTAACACATTTCCTTTTTGAAGAATATGATCATATTCGTCATGCATGAATATATCACAAATTTTTACGGTATTGCCTTCCAGGAAATAAAAAACCCGCTCACCTGTATTTCCCCCTTTATAACAGTCACAGTCCACGTTTTTCCCCTGCACCTCGTTATGCAGCTTGCTCTTTAAGTGAACTGGATCCTCCATTCTAGAAAAAATACTTCTAAAAGTTGAAACGTCATATTTCCCCGATTGTAACTTTTTTCTAACCTGCCGTGAAAGCTCAACCCTATAGCCTTTTTTAAATAGGTAGCGCATGTAAATTAAATTGCCCAGCGGAGAAAGAGTAACAAATCCATCTTCATTAACTATAGCTCCGGATAGTTTTTCTAGATCATTGTATTGTAACCCTGTGACCTCTAAAAAGCGCGGGAGTTTCATATAATCGTCTTTTATTTCACCGATCACCGGTTCCAGGCTCTTCAAAATATCCATATCAAAGTTGATAGGGGCAGCAGGCAGTTTGATAAGTTGGTTTGAACGCTCAAAAATATAATAAGTTGAAAGCCCAAAAACAAGACCAAGTAGTGTTGTATAGGGTACTACCGCCTTGAAGCCTCCGGTGGTATTGAGGATAACCTCGTATCCCCGGTAGCGCTCATATATCCGTATTACCTCCTCTACAAAATTATTCAGGCCTTCCCTTTCAAAAAGCCTGGCATCGTGAACCTGCAGACCCGGAATTATCTTTACGAAACATTCGGTTTGAAAGTAGTCACGGCAAAATTTTGTTACCAGGTTACCGCATAATTCCCCATCTATAGTATCAGATACAAGAAAATAAAGATAATCCCCAGGTTGGACCCCGATTTTATTCAGGCAGTTTATCTCAGCAGAGATGTCCCCAATATTCTTTGCTGAATTTTGAATTTTGTTATTCACAAACTCCTGTGCCCGGCTGAAAAGAATATTTTTATCCTTCTCTGAGGAGCCTGCGGAGTTAAGCAGGGTTCTAATTTCTTCTGATGGTAAAAAGCCCTCCAGAATGGAAGTCCCTACCGTATTAATGAGCACTTTTGGCAAAGTTCTCACTCTCCCTCTAACGTTACTTTTACCCACCCGGGAACCGTCAGGGGACGGCCATTTTGAAAAACAATCTTCCGGGTTTTAGGAAACTCCTGGTTTCTATAGCCCATTCTAAAAGTTTCGCGTACTGCTTCAAATATATCGCTGTTAATTGCCTTTCCTACACCTTTAGCCCCATAATCGGTTCCCCAGGAGATTTGCCAGAAAAACTGGTTGGGCGTCAAGCTTTTAGAAAACTTTAATAACTGTTCGTAGGCTAAAACCAGGGGATGTAAGCCCAAATTTCGATAATAAAGCGCTTCGTTGCGAAGGAGACCCTCGCAAGCCCTGCGGCAACATCCCACTAGATCAGCAAGAAAATTTTTGCCTTTAAATCCCAGGATGCCGCCAATTTCGTCTTGAAGCAGAAATTCATCAATTTTAAGTGTGCCTTCGACTCTAGTACCCGGGATCAAGGCTTCAATAAAGGAAGGCGTAGCCTGGTCAGAGTTATCTGTTACGCCACCGTTTCTGCCAAGTATTTTCCAGGCATACCCATCTCTTGTTTTAGAAGCAACCTTTACAACATAAACCGCCACATCGCCCCAGCCGATCATTGAACTATCGCTGATTTGCAGCGCTCTCATTAAACAATAATTCGTTGTCCCTAGAAGCTTGCTTTCCGCCTCGGAGGAAAAAAATTTCTTTATTTTATCTCTTTTTTCTCCTCGTAACCCAGTCGCCTCCCTGGAGGCATTTTGGATCTCCTTTTCATATTCGTTGCAGAAAGAATCTTCGGCAAGAAAGCTTTTTAACAGGGAGGTTCGTAGCGCTCCTTTTAGCGAACTCCCCGGGATATAGGGGGTACCGGATTCTTTAACCATCTCCTGAACCTGGCCCTTATTTCGCTCCAGTAGCCGTGCCTCAACGCCGGAAATGAATAACGAATATGCTGCAAATTCTTCTATATTTCCATCTATCATTTTTTCAATGGAAAAATTACGGTTTTTGCTGCCCCGAACAAAACCGTCCACATTAAAAGAAGGGGAAGCAAACAGCTTTTTCATATCTAACCTGTAAAACTTTTTCTTTTCCGGTAAAACCACGTACTCCAATGGTTTTAACCGAGCCCCATTTCCGATATGCAGCGGAGTAATCACTTCCAGATAGTATTTATAGTTCACGATTACTCCCCCCCGAAACGGATCCTGGTAAAGACACAGTTAGCGCCAGGCCATAGCGAAAAACCCTGTGAAAATTAAATCCCGGCGGAGTAATATCCACCAGGGCACCAGCCCCCGTCGACAAACCAGAAAAAGTAGAACCCTCGCTGAAAACATGAAGCTTCTTCTTGCGCCACCTGGTTCCATAAGGTGAATACACAAAACCAGACCGCGACCTGAACTGGTAACTACCATTTTGCAGGAAAGCAACCTCTTCCTTCTTAGGGCAATAAAGTGAAAGGAGCATAGACATGGCATCCTTACCAGACGAAGGAAGCTTGACCTCCAGAGCAAAATCAGGATTAAATAACCCGTAACCTGCGGAGCGATCGCCACCGATCCCCTCATCCCCTAACAGGCGAAGGGCTGTTTCAAGATACCTTTCCCAGCTTGTATCGGAGTAATAAATTAAAAAAAATAACCCTGCTTCTTTTTCAAAATAAACCGTTTTAAAATGAAAAATACTTGAGTTGCTGTTCAGGCGGTCCAGAGCTACCCTGGGAATCTCAAATTCATGCCATAAAGAATCAGGCAGCTCCGTGGAAGTTTTAAAAACAAGAATTTTTCCTTCCTGAATTAATTTGTTTTTTTGAAAATAGCGGGTTAATTTCTCTGTTCCAACCTGCCAGTATTCCAGCGGCAAATAGGCAATCTTCTTTTTTCTTTTTGCCTCCTTATCATCCCCGGATTCCCAAGGGAATTCCCATTTCAAAGGACGGGGCAGAAATAAATTGTTCTTCCAGTAATGCTGTGTAATTATTGATTCCTCCAGGCGATAAAGCTCACCATGCGCTTTTTCGTGCCGGGAGCCTATCCTGTGCAGGTTATAATGCAGGCGCCAAACCCGGTGCAGCGGATACTCCCCCTTTAGATACCTGCACCAGTCCGCATAGGCGGAATAAATAATGGGGAAAAGCGCCCGGGGAAAACCTTTTTCTTCAACTAAAGTGACAAGGATATCTTTTACTTCAATTATGGTTTTAAATTCTTCCCAACTAAAAGCCCTCCCTAAAAAAGCCACAGCGTTTTTTTCATCCAAGGTCCCATTTGCTCTATACCTCTTGGCTTTTTCTTCCAGCTCTATCCCTGCCTCCTGGGCAGCCTTGCTTAAAGGGTACCTGGCCGCAGGAGCAACAAAAATACCACATGATAATGTAAGGTGAGGATTTTGTGCTGCAAATTTTTGGAATGAATCATTTATTGTTACGGCCAGGGAGGGGAGAACATCCCAGCCTCCAACTACAAAAAAATCGTCTCCGCCGCTGTAAATAAGATAAACGCGGTTCCCGTATTTAGAACAAAGCTCGTTTAACGCTGCCAGGAAGAACCAGGAGATCTCCCGGCTTAAACCGGCCACCCTGGATATGCTCCTGTCATTGCCAAGTCCACGCTGAAAAACATCCCCCAGGTTATCAACATCCCCCCTCAAAACACCCCATAAGCTTTTACCGGTTGCATTTTGCGCCATATGGTCAAAATCCAAGATGGTATTCTTCTCTGAGTGTATTCAGAAAGTCTCCAGGTGATGTTAATGGCAAGCCTCAATCGAATTAACAGACTATACCATAATTACTAATAAATGACATATTGCTCTTTG
>JAGVAS010000136.1 GCA_020060185.1 Desulfovibrio sp.
AAGCGAGTTGTTGGCCGACTCCTTAAGCGACGAGTGCTACCATAATATGAGTTGAACTTGCCTAAAGCAATGGTAACTTTCCGCCCATCTAGAACTTGCGAGCTGAACCCGGAACTCCGCCAACAGTAAACGCTGCGCTATTAAAAGAGGAAATACGGGATTTTTGTTGAATTCTTTCCTCAGATGATCAGCAAGAGATGATCAGCTGATCAGCAAGAAATGATCAGCAAAAAAAATGGAATCCCAAAGGGTTTTCAGGAGCAGGAGAGTGAAAAATGCAGGAATTAAATATTAACTTCCATAGTGACAGTTTGACCCTGGAGGGCTGCCTGGCACTGCCGGATACGGCAGCATTTTGTCCCGGGGTGCTCCTCTGCCATCCCCATCCTCTCTATGGAGGCAACATGGACAATAACATAATCAAGGCAGTAAGCCTGGCGTTAACGGCTAGGGGGATGGCAACCCTGAGGTTTAATTTCCGCGGTGTTGGCCACAGCCAGGGCTCCTTTGCCGACGGAATAGGGGAGCTCGATGATGCCCGGGCTGCTCTTTTGTTTTTTTCCGGCCGGGAAGAAATAGATCCGGAACGTACCGGCATCATGGGTTATTCCTTCGGGGGCATGATCGCTTTTTCCGTGGGTGTACAAAGCACCCTCGTCAAAGCCATGGCCGGGATTTCACCGGTTGTCCCTCCCGGACTCCTGCGGGAATGTTCTAAACCTACACTGCTTATCTACGGGACGGAGGATGATGTTGTACCCCCTGCAACGATTATGCAGGAAGTAAAGAACATGACTGTATCCGGAAATGTTGAAGCAATTACCGGGGCCGATCATTTCTGGTGGGGATATGAAAAAAAAGTGGCTGAAAGGGTAGCAGACTTCTTTGCCGGGAATTTGGGATTATAAGCAGGAGGGAACGAATGTTATGCCTTAACACTATCCTTACCCAGGTTGTTCATCAACTTCATGAGCTTTACTATTTTCTGATCCAGCAATTTCGATACGTAAATAACCTCAGGGTGACAAAAATTATTGTATTTTTGGACCTTAAGCTGCAGCATTTTTTTGAGGGAATCTACTTCCACGTGTAATTCATTTATTTTTTTATCCCTCTTTGGCATTTTCACCTGTTTCCTCCCCGTTCAGCAGTGGTTTATCATGCAAGTTATAAAGTAAACGGCACATATCAGTACCTTCTTCATCAATATTGTATAAACAGATGACTACGATTTCCAAATCTTTTATACAGCGGGAGAGATTTTTTTCCCAGAAGATCAACTCCTCCTCCGACAGCTGCAGAGAAGATCCCTCCAGTATAACCCGCAGGGAGATGAAACCTTCCTCCAAAGCCTCGTCCCTTAACTGTTTAAAAATTTTCCTGGTTTCAAACTCCAATTTAGCTCTCCGGTGAATTAATTTCAGCAAATCTTCTGGTTCAGCCATCCTGTTCAGCTGATTTTTTCTTAATATTGTATCGACCTGTGTGCCGTGGTAATAATACCCTTTTACTTCCTTTAAAAGTATTTCTTCATTTTTTTCACCTACAAAATAGAGACACTTTTCGTTATTAACAATAGCTGCGGCCAGGTACGCCGTTGTTTTAATAATGAAATGGAAATCTCCACTATAAAAATCAACATATTGACATCCCATTAAAAAACTGCCGGGAAGATAACCTGCCGGCACTAACCGGCAAAGGTCACGCGGCCACTCCACAAGCTGGTAGACATTCTGATACTGGTTGAGACAAGCTGCAAAGGCATCGACAATCAAGGGATCAAAAAGGGTCCCCTTACCTTGTTTCAAATATTCTATTCCTTCTTTTATTGATTTTCCTTCCTGGAAGGGAAGTTCCGAGGTAAACAAGTCAAAAGCATTGGCTACAGTAATAATTCTTGCACCCAGGGGTATGTCATTCCCTTTTAACCCGTGGGGGTATCCTTTCCCGTCAAACCTCTCGTGGTGGTGAATAATGACGGGCAATACGGGTTCCATCTTTTTTATGGGTTTGATTATTTCTGCACCCCAGAGGGGATGCTGCTCCAGTATCTTACGTTCTTTTTCCGTCAGGGGCATGGACTTATTAAGGATATCTCTGCCAATTTCAATCTTCCCGATGTCATGAAGGAAAGCAGCGTACTCAATAACTGTCATATCTTTGGAGGTTAAGCGTAGCTCCCTGCAGATTGCCTGTACATAAACCAGGACCCTTTCGCTGTGGTTGAAAGTATACTGATCCCTGGCATTAATAATGGACATGAGGGTTTTAATGGTACTCAGGAATTCTTTTTCCTTGTTCATCATTTGACCACTCAGGCGATCGAAAATGGAGTAATAAAGTTGAACCCTGTTTCCCTTTGTTATTTTGGCTTTATATAATGCTTCGTCCGCTTTTTGCAACAGACCTTGCTTGTCCCCGGTATGATCCGGGAACAGGGCAATCCCGAAAGAAGCTGATAAATTCCAGTCACTGCCCAGTGCATCTTCACTGATAGTATTGATTTCTTTTCTCATTTTTTCCGCTTTGTTTATCACCTGTGACGCTTCCTGGCAGGGTGTAACCACTACAAATTCATCCCCACCGTAACGAGCGGCAAAATCTTCTTTATCCAAATAACTTTTAATGACATTTGAAACATGTTGCAGCAAGGTGTCCCCGGTTGAATGACCCATCATTTCGTTATATAACTTAAAGTTATCCAGGTCGATCATGATTAAACCGATCTTGCTTCCGTCATGGCTGTAATTTTCGATCATTTTTTTTAACTGCTGCTGAAAATAGCGGTAATTGTAAAGCCCTGTCAGCTCGTCCCTAATAATTATTTCCGAAAGCTGGCTCTTTATGGAACGCTCAAGGGTTATAACATTTCCTATAAGCCAGCTGAAAAGAAAGAACGTTCCGATAAGAACCAGATCCGCTTCCAGGTTTAAAACACTTTTTTCTAAGGCTATAAAGTGAAAAAAAATGATTAAGAAGCTGCTTATTGTGGAAATAATATATCCCCATTTGGCCCCAAATTTTAAGCTGTAAAAGATCACCGGCAGCAAATAGATTATTTTAAAGCCACTCTGGCTTCTTCCCGTAAAAAGTACCAGCAAAACAGTTGAGATAAAAAGGGCGAACATGTTTAAATGTGCGGGTAAAAGAGGATTAACTGTAATGTAATGTTGGTAAAGCCGGTTAATTTTTATTGACATAGAATAAAGAAGCGAAACTATTTTGGAAAAACGAGATTTTTCATCGTCATTAACCAAAATATCCTCCCATAAGTAAAATTTAATTATTATAAGAACAAATATCCGGATTTAAAAGTCTAATTATAAAAAATGCTATTGATAAAAAATTACTAATTAAGATTCTCTTCAAGGATAAAATTTCCTGCCTTATTTTAATACAAAAAAATATTTCTAATATTTATAAATTTATTATCGGCCAAAATTGTTTTTACTAAAGGTTTATAAGGCAGGTTCTTACTTATCTGCTCTTTTTTATTTAATCGAAAAAAATAATGGCCTTGTATGGAATGATACTTTTATCGGGAAAAATATTGAAAGCCTGATAATGCTCAGAAAGGCCCCGATAGGAATCATTCATAATTTTTTCTGATTTAACTTGATACAGGAGGAAGTTTAATTGTATTACAAGATGGAGATAGAGAAAGTCTTCCAGGAACTTGGCTCCGGCCCTACAGGTCTTTCCGAGGAGGAAGCTGCAAAACGCCTGGAAAAGTACGGTGCAAATACGCTGGAAGCAGCGGAAGAGTTTAATATACTCCAGGCTCTTCTTAGCCAGTTTGCCGATCCCCTGATCTATATCCTGCTTGTTGCCGCCGCCTTTACGGCCCTTATACGTCATTTCATCGATATGTGGGTAATCCTTGCCGTGGTCATTATCAATGCTATTATCGGTTTTACCCAGGAAGTAAAGGCTGAGCAGGCTATCCGGCCCCTGGTGGCCCTGGCAGCCCCGCAGGCTCATGTTGTCCGCGAAGGCCGGGTAAGCGAACAGGAAAGCGCCGAACTTGTACCGGGGGATGTTGTCTTACTGGCTTCCGGCGTACGGGTTCCGGCTGACCTGCGCTTGTTCGAAGTAAACCGTCTGGAAATTAACGAATCTGCTTTAACCGGTGAGTCTCTGGGGGCACGCAAGGATACCAACCTGGTAACGCAGGAGCACCCGGTTGCAGGTGATTTGCACAATATGGCCTTTATGGGCACCCTGGTTCTTTCCGGAAGAGGAAAGGGCCTGGTAGTCGGAACAGGACAGCAAACGGAACTGGGTAAAATTTCCGAGCAAGTCCGGCGGGTGAAACCAGCCCCGACACCTCTACAGGTGCAGCTGGCAAATTTCAGCAGGTGGCTGGGTTATGCCATTCTTGCTGTTTCGGCTGTTGCCGTTTTACTGGGCCTGGCCCTTGGCCGTCCCCTGGCAGAGATGATTTTAACTGGAATAGCCATGGCTGTTGGTGCTATTCCGGAAGGCCTCCCGGTCGTCGTAACGATTACCTTTTCTATCGGAGTCAAGCGGATGGCTGACAAAAACGCGATTATCCGGCGGTTGCCAGCTGTGGAAACGCTTGGTTCCACTACTGTTATCGCCTCTGACAAAACCGGGACACTGACCAAGAATGAAATGACTGTGCAGCTGATCTGGTGCGGCGGCCACACTTACCGTGTCAGTGGTGTCGGTTTCAAACCGGAGGGTAAGATTATGAATAGTGATGGTAAAACAGTAAACCTGCAGGAGGCACGGGCACTGGAACTCTGCCTCCTGGCAGGGCTGCTTGCCAATGAGTCCCGGCTGGCCTTTGACAAAGAGCGCGGCTATTACCCCGAGGGTGATCCCACTGAAGTATCATTGATCGTAAGCGCACTCAAAGGGGGCCTGGATCCTGATACCCAGGCCTATCTTTATCCAACTCTTGATGAGATTCCATTTGAATCCGATTTGATGTACATGGCTGCCCTTTGCCGGGACACCCGGAAAGATAACAACCTGGTATTTGTCAAAGGTGCTCCGGAGCGGGTGCTGCGCATGTGTTCACTGGTATTAAGTAATTCCGGGGAGGAGGAAGCTCCCCTGGAGGAACCGGAAATAATCCTTGATCAGTACCGCGCCATGGCAAGTGAAGGGCTTCGGGTACTGGCCCTGGCCTACCGCTGTGAGCCAGCTGCAGTTACAGAATTAAATCCCGAATTGCTGGAAAGCGGTTTAACCCTGATCGGCTTACAGGGAATGATGGACCCCCCCCGGGAGGAAGTTTTCCAGGCCATAGACCAGGCCAAAAGAGCAGGCGTACGGGTAATCATGGTTACCGGGGACCACCAGTCTACGGCCGTGGCCATTGCCCGCAGGTTAAAAATGGTTGAAGGTGAAAGTGTCCCTGTAATTGCCGGACAGGAACTGGAGAGGATGCCAGACGAGGAGCTTTACCGCAGGGTAGGAGAAGTTAACGTTTTTGCCCGGGTTACTCCCCTGCATAAATTACGCATCGTGCAGCAGCTTATCAGGAGGGGGGAGGTCGTAGCGGTTACAGGGGATGGAGTAAACGATACCCCGGCTCTGAAAGCTGCCCATATCGGTGTTTCCATGGGTAAAGGGGGTACCGATGCAGCGAAGGAGACTTCCGACATGATTGTAACGGACGATAATTTTGCCAGTATTTTTGCAGCATTAAAAGAAGGAAGGGTAGTTTTCGACAATATTCGCAAGGTTATCCTCTTCTTGCTGTCTACCGGCCTGGCCCAGATTATCCTTATACTTATAGCGTTGTTGCTGGCCATTCCACTGCCTCTTTTGCCGGCGCAAATACTCTGGCTGAACCTGGTTTCCAACGGCTTGCAGGACGTAGCCCTGGCCTTTGAACCGGGGGAGAAGGGGATTATTAACATGCCTCCACGGCGGAGAAACGAACCTGTTATTTCCCGTCTTATGGCCGAGCGACTGGTAATTATCGGGATAGTGATTGCCCTTGGAACTCTCTTTACTTTTGTCTGGTCGCTTAGCCGTGGCTATAATCTTGCGCATGCCCGTACAGTGGCACTTACTACTATTGTCCTGTTTCAGCTGTTTAACGTGTTCAATGTGCGTTCTGAAAAAATATCGATTTTGCGTATGAGACTCCTGTCTAACCCTTTTCTTTTTTTCAGTGTGGTAGCATCGATCATGGCCCAGGTTGTTATCGTTTATGTGCCAGCCTTTCAGTTTGTCTTCAGGACCTTCCCGCTCTTTATCCTGGACTGGATTTTGATAACCGTAGTAGCAATTACCGTGCTGGCAGTTGTAGAAGGGGAAAAGGCTCTCAGAGTATTTTTAAGTACCAGGCAGGCGGAAAAGCTTTTATAGTATGGAGATTGTGCCTAAATTTTGCTATAATATAAGGTACTTAAGTAAGATTTAAAAGGTGAAACGATGGATAAAAATTTTTCCACCGAATTCAAAGTTTCTCTTGAGCTTGAAGGGGAAAAACGTATTTCCGGTAACGATCTTTTCAACCTGCTGGAGAACATTATGAAATATGGCTCCATCAGCCGCGCTGCTTCTGAGCTGGGTATTTCTTATCGCTATGCCTGGGGCCTGATCGGGGCTGCAGAAAAAGCCCTTGGCCTGGAGCTGGTGAACAGGCAGGTAGGCGGTTATGCCGGCGGGGGAGCATCCCTTAGCAGAGAGGGCCGGGAACTTTTAGACGAGTACAAGGCATTTAAACAGGAGGTAGACATCCAGCTAAAACATTTTATAAACAGGGCGGCTCCCGGGAAGCAGCTATTTTCTTTTAGCGATGCAGGCAATAAGAACGTCTCAGAGAGGCACCTGCTGCTGGCCAGCACGATGGAACCGGTGGAGACAGGCCTGCTGGACGTCTTGGAAGGGGCCTTTTTCCAGGCCACTGGCGTGCTGATCAGGCATATTGCCCTCGGCAGCGGGCGTGCCCTGGAGATAGCCAGGAAAGGGCGCGTGGACATGGTTCTCACCCATGCCCCGGAAATGGAGGAAGGGTTTATACTCGGCGGCTGGGGCAAATTGAGATTCCCTGTCATGGCTAATGACTTTGTCCTGGCGGGCCCTACTCTTGACCCGGCCAAGTTAAAAATGCTTGATCGTCCCGGTGGTGTGAAGGAAGCCTTCCGCCAAATCGCTCTTTCCCGCGCACCTTTTGTCAGCCGTGGCGACCGCTCCGGTACCCATTTAAAGGAGCTCCACATCTGGGAGTCCGCAGGGATTTCCCCCGGGGGAGAGTGGTACATCGTATCTTCCGGGATCGTCGGCAACATGGGTATCCTGCGCCTTGCCCTGGAGAAGCAGGCCTATACCCTTGTAGACCGGGCTACCTTCCTTCTCTCCCGCAGCCAGAATAAAATGCACATCTTCATCGGGACAGAAGAGGGCAGTGCCCTCCCCGGGGAACTGGAGAACGTTTTTTCGCTGCTCCTTGTCAATCCCGAGCGAGTACCATCTGTAAATTTTAAAGATGCCTTGCTCTTTGTACGGTGGATACAGGAAAAAGAAGCACGGCAGATCATTTCCAGTTTCGGGAAGGAAAGCTTCGGCAGGCCTTTTTTTTCCAGAGTAAGTGCTGTTTGAGAGAATTTTATCAGCCAGCTGCAGCCCTGAAAATGCAGGATATATTTTTTGGAAATATCACTTATTGACACTGCTTGTTTTTATTGTGTATAATAAGCTTGGCTCACGTGGGTTAAAATTATTATAAAGCATAACCTAAAAATTGAGATAGGATGTAAGATCAATAAGCAAAAGGGAAGAGGAGGTATTTTTTTGCCCCCGCTATGCATAATCGTGCATATTGTTTCCTCGCTGCACAAGTCACTCCGCCAACAGCAAAACGCTGCGTCTATGGAACAATGGGGGATCTAAAGCCGGTTATTTTCATTCATTGTTGTAACCGTCAGGGTCATGGCGGTTAATAAGAAAGGAGTATAAAAAATGAGTAAATTACTGCCAAGCCTTAAAAAAGTAAAGAAGGATGGGTCAAAATTTTTGCTTCTTGCCGCAGCAGCTTGTTTTCTCCTTGCCAGCTTGCTCACAAGCGGCTGTGCCCAGGCGCCGGCTCCTGTACAGGATGATAATGAGCCCGCAGCGGAGGAGAAAGCGGAAGAGGTTAAAGCGGATGACTTTATTATCCTGGCCACTACAACCAGCACTTACGATTCGGGACTGCTGGACGTATTGCTGCCCGCTTTTACCGAAAAATACGGTACTGAAGTCCGCGTGGTTTCCAAGGGGACGGGCCAGGCGCTGGAAACCGGCAAGAGGGGAGACGCAGATGTTCTTCTCGTCCACGACCGTGCTTCGGAATTGAAGCTGGTCGAGGAGGGGTACTTTACAGACCGCCAGGACGTGATGTACAATGATTTTATCATTGTCGGTCCTTCCGCGGACCCGGCAGGGGTAAAAGGCATTAAAAAAGTTATTGAAGCCTTTGCCGCCATCGCTTCGGGAGGGCATACGTTTGTTTCCCGCGGGGACGATTCGGGAACAAACCGTAAAGAACTTTCCTTCTGGGAAAAAGCGGGTATCGGCGATTTTGGGAACTGGTACCTGTCGGTAGGACAAGGTATGGGCGGCACCCTGCGTGTGGCAAGCGAAAAGCAGGGTTACACTCTCACGGACAGGGGTACCTACCTTTCTTTAAAGGGCACCCTTGACCTGGTGATCGTCCTGGAAGGCGACCCTGACCTCTTTAACCAGTACGGGATCATGGCCGTGAATCCCCAAAGGAATCCCCACGTTAAGTACGAAAGCGTGCTTAAGCTTATTGACTTCATGATGTCTCCCCAGGGACAGGAAATGATCGCTTCTCTCCAGATCGGGGGAGAAAGCCTCTTTTTCCCGGGTAAAGGCGTGCAGGATTGAGCTGAAGTATATTTTTTAAAATACCAGAATTGACATTAGCGGTATATATACGTCAGGAGCTAAAATAGTCAACAGAGCTTGATCTGGATAAAGAACTGGTAAAAAAAGAAATGCAAAAAGAATTTCTCGCCATAGCCAGGAGAAGAGGGACAGGCCATGAAATAGTGAAGCTGCTGGTGGTCAACCTCCTGGAAAAAAGTATGCAGTTTTCGTAAAGCTATAAAAGCCTAAGGGGGAGGCATCCTTTTCTAAAAACAAGCTGAAAGGAGGAAAGGAGTATTCACGTTAATTTTTATCCTTAACAGGAGGTAGACTGAAAGTAAATATGCTGCCCCCTCCGGGCCTGTTGGCGGCAGCTATTTTACCCCCACTGGCCTCGACGAAACTTTTAGCAATGGAAAGCCCAAGTCCGCTTCCGCCGGCCCTGCCCCGGCCGGATTTATAGAAGCGTTCAAAAATTAGGGGGAGATCTTCTTCCGGTATGCCGGGGCCTGAATCTGTGATTTCGACAACAAGGTTTTCGTTTTCTTCCTTTGCTCTAAGTGAGATTTCCCCTTTATCAGGTGTAAATTTAAAGGCATTTGCCAGGAGATTAATCAGCACCTGGATAATACGGTCTTCGTCTAAAACCCTGTTCTTTAGTCCTTTTTCAACCTCTACCTTAAAATTTATTTCCCGCGCAGCTACCTCGTGTTGAAAGGCTGCAGCGGCACGGGAGAGCAGGGAACAGGGGTTTACTTCCTTGAAATGCAGGGGAAGCTTTCCCGCTTCAGCCAGGTTTACTGCTTCCAAGTCGCTTATTAAACGGCTTAACCTGAGCACCTCATCATGGAGAGAAGTTAAAAGCTCCGGATTGGGATTAATTATTCCGGCTTGCAGGGATTCAAGGTTACCCCTCAGCACCGTAAGTGGAGTTCGCAGCTCATGGGCAATATCTATCATCAGGTTATGGCGCAGCTTTTCGTTTTTTTCGATACTTTCAGCCATAAGGTTAAATGCTTCGGCCAGCTTGCCAATTTCGTTATCTCCGGTGAGTTTTACCCGATGACGGAAATCCCTGCGGGCAAACCTTTTGGCTGATGCCGTCAACTGGGCTATGGGCCGTGCAATCTGCCCGGTAATTAAAAAACTTAAAACGGCCCCCGTTAACAGCGCTATTGCTGCACCCCATAAAACGGCCAGGATAACAGAACGGGAAAACAGTCCCTCCAGGGTCTGTACAGCTCTTACCGTCCGGGGTTGCAGGAGTAAAGTCCCCACTTTTTCTCCTCCTACGATCAGGGGAGTTCCCCTTGCCAGTTGGCCCGGGGAGAGTTTTTCTCCTACCAATTCATCCTGGGAGTCGAGAATAATTTCCCCTTTTTTATCAGCCAAAAGCAGCCTGTCCCCCGGCAAAATACCGCGAAAGTTTTCTCTTACGTGTCCCATGGGAGGAGGTGTTATTCTTCCCCGGGCATGCAGGAAAAGAGCATTCTCTACACCCTCCCAGCTCCCATAACGAAGATAGTATGCTTGGAAAAGATATTCCCACTGGTCTGTCAGGGCGTTACGGTACCCTTCAGTGTAACGATCAAAAATATTCCTGATATATATATGTGAAGTAAAGGCCATAACAATGACTGCTACAGTTATGACCACGATAAAGGCTCCCAGTACCCTGTTTCGCAGTTTCATACTTTGTTCGGCGAAAGCCGCTTTTTAGCCCCTTTCTATACCAGTTCGTTAAATTTATATCCCAGCCCGAAAACCGTAATAATAAAGACCGGGTTTGTAGGGTCGTCTTCTATTTTCTTCCTCAGATTGCTGATGTGAGTGTCTATGGAACGCTCGTAACCGCTGTATGTTTCCCCGAGAGCCGCTTCCAGGAGCTGCAGGCGGCTGTAAACCCTTCCGGGATTGTTGGCCATCAGGGCTAGAATATTAAATTCTGTAGGTGTAAGGACAATGTTTTCACACCCTTTTTTTACTTCGTGCTTTTCGGTATCGATAAAAAGCCTTCCCCCGGCGATTGTTTTTTTCTGCAATTTGGGCTGCAATTCTTGTCCGCCTGAACGCCGTAAAACGGCTCTGATCCGGGCTGCCAGTTCGGCCAGGCTAAAGGGCTTGGTGATGTAATCATCTGCTCCCATTTCCAGTCCCACTACCCGGTCTACCTCCTGGGACTTGGCCGTAAGCATAATAATAGGGACATTACCCTCCTGCCGCAGGGCACGACAAATGTCAAGGCCGTTCATATCGGGCAGCAGGAGATCGAGAATAACCAGGCCGGGAGATTCCCCTTTTACCAGTTCTATCCCCCTGTTTCCGTTTTCTGCTAAAAATACATTGAATCCTTCTTTTTCCAGGTAATCTTTAATCATCTGAGATATTTTAATCTCATCTTCAATGATCACAATCTTCTGGTTTCCCGGCAAAGGGTACCCTCCCCATGTTTTTTATTCTATTTTATCTTCTATTAGCTGCTTAAGCAACAATACTTAACCTGTTAGCACTGAAGCAAATGGTACATATCACTCCCGGATTTGAAGCCTGGTAACGGATTATAGATTCCGTAAGAGCCTTGCCTTGGCGAAATATCAGCAAAATAATACCAGCAATAAATAAGATTATACATAGAATAATAAAAAAATGTTAAAGGTACTCCTTGTATAATTCTCATTTTTCTGACCAGGGGATTATCCGCTTGCATAGCCACTCGGCCAGCCCCGTTTCGGTAAGTTTTCCTTCTGCTGCCTGCAGCATTACATCAATTATTTCCGGTTCTGGTGCATTTATCTCCCAACCGTTTAGGCCGAGAAAAGTGTACATAGCCATAAATCCAACCCGCTTGTTGCCATCAATAAACCCATGGTTTTTAGTTAAGCCAACCCCGTAGGAAGCCGCTAAGGCAGCTAAATCTGCCTTCCGGTCATACCTATAACGCTGCTTTGGCCTGGCCAGGGCAGAGAGAATTAATTTTTCGTCCCGTGCCCCGTACTGGCCTCCGTGCTGGCGTATCTGGTCCATATGCATGGCTTCAATTAGACGACGCTCCAACCATAAGGGCTCTTGCATGTCTTATCCCTATTTTGCCAGTTCGTTCAGGGCATGGCGGTACTTTTTGGCTCCTTTTTCGTATACGGCCATGGCCTTGTCGAATTCAGGGTCATAAGGAGTTATCAAGATACCCCTGTCTGTTTCCGTGATATAGACCTCGTCCCCTTTCTTTAAATGGAAACGATCGGCGATCTCCTTGGGAAGGGTTGTTCCTATAGATCCTCCCATTTGACGCAGGACAACTTTTTTAATCACGTGCTTGTTCGCTCCTTTTCATCTTTCCTATTACTATTGTAGCATTAAAATGCTACATGTCAATATATTTTAAACAGGCTGAACGCCGGCCGGAGAGGAAAAAGGTGAATTTTTCATCGGTTCCACCTGGTTTAATTACATGCCTGCTTCGGTGGACGAAGGTGACGAGTTGTTCCTGAATGGCATTTTTGAATTTAATATCACAAAAATGCTTCAGTTTATAAATGATAACAAGGACAAGATAGTACTTGAAAGCATAGCCGTAAAAGATTACAGGGATAGCGTGTCAAGGCTTGATGAATGAAAAGGCCCTCAAGGAGCTGAACGCCCGCTGGGCCCAGATGGAGGAAAGGGTTAAAAACCTGCGGGGAGGGATGGAGGAGAAAGAGAAGCATATACGAGGATTTAATTCTTGACCCCGTTCTAGTTGCGTTGATGAGGGATGCCTTGCTGTGAGAAGCGGGCTAAATAAAAAAAGGGGAAGAAGGGGCGTGTCCCCGGTAATAAAGTTTTTATTCCTAAAGTTTAAGATGCGGCTTTTTCTTTTCCAAAAAGAAAAAATAACATCAATAGAAGTAATCCAAGACCAAGAATTAAATAGCTAACACCTGAGAAAGCACCTAAGAACGCTGCTCCAGAAAGTATTATTATTCCACCAATGCCTATCAATATTCCGCCAATAAGAGTTAAAATGATACCAATTAGACGCAAAACCTTCATCTTTTTCACCTCCTTCTCGTTAAAATCGCAAAGAGACGAAATACCCCTTCTTCCAAGACAGTTTCCCAACATAACCATATATGAGAAATAATACAACATTGTTGTTACATTGTTTTAACATTTTTGTTACAAGTTTATTACACAGGGAGGATAAAAATATGAGCATTAAAGTTGCGCTTGCAGGAGTTGGTAACTGTACCAGTGCCCTTGTCCAGGGGATAGAATAAAAAATATGTGCAAGCCGGTATTTATCATATCTGTAAAAAGCTTAGCTTAATACAGTGCTGAGCTTTTGTGAACTGATATGCCATTTTTTTAACTCCCGTAGTCTCTACGCTTTACCAACTGTTTGCCCGCTATTAAAAAATAAAGCCACCTGCCGTTGACTCAACGGAGGGCGGCTGTTGAGCATGATGCTCGAGTGCGCGGCGGGACTTATACCTCCTTGTGACCCGCTCTTTCTCACGAGTTTGGCGGCAGGCGGCTAATTAACTTATTCGACATGCAGGGTCCGATTCCTTCTGAAAACATAAAAATTTTTTTTAATGTTGAGAATCTGCAAAAGAAAGGCGGCCTCCCAAAAGCCGCCAAACAATATATATTTATATTAAAGAGGGTCAACTCATTTCTACCGTAGAACTTCGGCGTTACAGAAGTGTTACAGCAAATTTATTTTTCAGTGGCTGGATATTGTCCTGGTATTTGTTTTTACCTTGATTTTTTACAGCGGCATCAAAGACACGCTGCCCCGATGAGGTGGCAATTTTAATTATTGACTCAGCGCGCAAAGGCAAAATTAACTCTCGCCCCCGAGGCGTTTACGGCTCCCCGTTGTTGGAGGAGTTCTGGCAGGTTTTGTTATGGGGATAGTCCTCTTAACGGCAGCGTTGCTTGTTGCAGCGTTGAAAATATACAGCTTTTTTGCTCGAACAAGAAAATCAGGAATATTATAAATATGATAGAAACGGGACATATCAATTTCCCATCGTCGCGGACCACGACGCGGGGCGTTTTGTATCGCTTCGGTTCTTCATATGGTGAGTTTATGATCAGCTGGTCGATGGTTTTCTGCCCCATTAATCCACCTCAACGATTTTAAGGCTTTCGATACCCCGGTCGTCAATAATTTTTACTGCAATCCGGCGGTGCTCTCTTACGCCAAAGACCTGTTTAGATAAGTGAGGGCAGCGAAAAATCTATTAGAAAGGCTCCCGTTTTGGGGCCGTGAATATCGGCCAGAACCATTCTCGGTATGGAAAAGAATATTCCTGCCTTCACACGTTATCTCTTTTTAATTAACCTCCTCAATCTTTAAAGCTACGATAAATCTTTTTTATTTTGAAGAAAGAGCAGCCGGAGCGTAGAAACTGATTACAATAATGCAACCCTGCCCCCCATACCCACATACCCCATGCTGCTGGCCCTGTCAAAAATTAGAATAAAGTTACCTTCTCTTGCAGGATTCAATAATTACTTTAACGAAATATTGTAATTATTTACACGCTTTTCCCAGGAAACTCCCAGGCAAAGCTTTCTATAACAATGTGATACACCCGAGCTGCCGTTATACGACAGACTCTGAAAAAAAGACAGCAGCATTATAGTGTTGAAATAAACTATGGGAATTCAATTATTTCCTACCCATGAAGCCAGTTCGATCTTAGCATCTAGAATACTATGTACGCCCAATCCTTTGATGATAAAATAGTAAAAAACAGCATATGAAGACATACTTCCCCCCTCCCCCAAATAGCATTTTTTAAGACCTGTTGAACATTTCTTGCGGCAAGAGGTTTGTCGGTATTAATACCTGGGAACAAAAAATGCTTGGGCTTGTACATTTTCCAGTACTGCCTAAGCAATAAGAAGCATTCCGTTTACTCCCTCAGGCACTCTTTTACCACGCATTTATTGGAAGGAGGTACCGATTTGAGATACATACAGGAGTTGCTCGGTCATAAAAACAGCAAAACGACTGAGGTGTGTACTCGCATCAGTGAAAAAAGCCTCAAACAAATCCAAAGTCTACTGGATCGTTTTTTCCAATCCAAAAAGAGTTAAGATAGGTAATATTCACGACATAACGTCGCGAATACTTCTCTAATTTGGAGTATTCACGACATGACGTCGGTAATAAAACGTTATCTGAAATACACCGCAAGAGATATTAAATTAGGAGTTGAGAAATTTATGTTTAAAAAATTAACCAAGGATTTTGTTCAAGCCTTTTATTCACCCAAATCTCTTTATAGAGAAATATCAATGGGGAGGCAAAGTAGTAGTTGGATTTTTGTATTGATATATTGTTTGGTGTATGTTTTGGGTTCACTTTGGCTTTATTTTAAAGGTTTTACACCTTTTGTATGGACCTGGATCAAACTGCCAGAAGAATATTATTACTTAGTACAGTCTTTCTACATAATTCCTCTGGTATTTCTTATGTGGATTTTAGGGACAGGAGTAATCCATGTTGTAAGTAAATATTTCGGAGGTAAAGGTAGATTTGATGTTTTATTCACAATGACAGGTTACTCTCTATGGGTTCCGTGGTATCCATTAATAATTGTTGATTGCATACATTCTACTCCGGAATGGTTATATAATACCGTACTCGGAATCTGTATAATCTTGATACTTTTTGGAACCACCATAGCTACAATGATTGAAGAAAGAATTAATCTGATAGGGGCAATTATTTCCACCATAATCGCTTTTACATCAATAGGGCTAATATTATTTACATATATTCGCTAGAAAAATAGTACAAAATGATGCGGTGTACTTCAGATAACAGCGGATATGACTTCGGTTTTGCAAAGCAAAACCTACGCCCTACGGGACATGCTCACTACGTTCACACGTCTCATATCCGCGAAACGTTATATGAAATTCCGAACCCCGCCTTTGAAACAATGAGATTATTGAATACGGGGGTGATAATATGGTAAAAGGGATAACAATGAAAATTATATACCCTGAAATTGGTATTTGTGGGCTTTCTTGCAGACTTTGTCCTCATTATCATACTGAAGGTGCAAGCAAGTGCGGTGGATGTAAAACCGAATCCAGAATATGTGTTGGTTGCTCTTTTATCACTTGTGCCTTGAAGAAAAAAGGAATTGAATTTTGCTGGGATTGTGAAGAAAATGAAACCTGTGAAAAGTGGAGAAAGCATAGAGAAGCTGGGAAAAAGGTCGATTCATTTAAATGTTATCAAAAACTTGAAGATGATATTGCCTTTATTCAAAAGAATGGGATAGCAGAGTTTGAAAAGGTACAGAAAATTAGAGAGCAATTACTCAAAGAGATGCTACAAGAATTTAATGAAGGGCGTTCAAAAAGCTATTATTGTATTGTAGCAACGGTTTTAGAGATTGAAGAATTGAAAGAGACATTGACTAAAGCGAGGAAGGACTCTACTGGGTTAGAACTTAAAAGTAAATCTAAGGTTCTTCATTCAATATTGGATGAAATTGCTAAGCAAAAGAATTATTGTTTGAAGTTGAGAAAATGAAAAAGGTATTTTGGGGCGGGGTTCGGAACTCTGCGGTTGCTTCGCAACCTTGCCCTTTGGGTCATATAACAGCGGATAAAAGGCAAAATTTCATTTTGCTCAAATTGCCTTCGGCAACCTCTTTTATCCGCAAACGTTAAACGCCATAACCGCTAATCCGGGCCAATAGCGGCGTCGTGCCGCTTTAAAAACCAAGTTTAGAGTTTGTTTAGAAACGGATGTTGATATATGACTAAAAATCAGCGACAGTTTGAATTAAGTTGGTTAGGATATTTAGGATTATTTGGTTACATTGGATTTCTATTTCAGCCCTTAAAAATTTTACGTTTATTATGCCTTTTATCCTTATTTTTTCTAATCCCTCTTATTAAGCAAATATTTGGTTCGCGTACATATATAAAAATATCATACAACCTCTAGCCCCCAGTGATGGAGTAATTGTTAAAGTAAAGGATAAAATTTATGACTCCTTAATAACAGGAAATGGATTGATTGGCGAACTAGGGATTTTCGAGGGAATTATGTTGTGATTAAACATACCGATGGTGAGTATAGCTTCCTGGCACACCTTAAAAAAGGCAGTATCACGGCAGCATTATCCCTACAGTCCTGGGTTTTGCTTTGAATGACTTTCTTCTCAGCTTCAGATTCCGGCTTTCTTTCACCTACTTTGGTACGGAAGAGGGAAATGTCCTGCCCGGTGAACTGGAGAACGTTTTTTCTCTGATCCTTGTTAACCCGGAGCGAATACTATCTGTCAATAGTGAAGATGCCTTACTCCTTTCCCAGTGGATAAAGGAAAAGGAAGCACAACAGATCATTCACAGCTTCGGACGGGAAAACTTCGGCAGGCCCTTGTTTTCAAAGGTGAACGTGGCCTGAAAACCTTTTGAGAACCTTTGTAAAAAGATCTTGTTTAACCCGTCCCGGAAAAGGTTTGTTAGCTGACACATTTCTTCCTTGTTGACACTGTTTGTTTTTATTGTGTATAATGAGTTCGAGGCCTCGGGGGTTGTCATTTATCTAGAAGGGGCTCATGCCGGTAAGAGAAGTTGTTGGATGGTAGCTCTATTTTTTTGCCCCCGCTATGCACGGTAGTGCATAAATCTTTTAAGGTTTATGGAAAAGGCCGGTGTGAGCGACTTTGGCAGGTGGTACCTCTCCTTAGGGCAGGGGATGGGCGATACCCTGCGCATAGCTGGCGAAATGCAGGCTTATACCCTGACGGACAGGGGCACCTATCTTGCTTTAAAGGACACCTTGGACCTGGAGATCGTCCTGGAAGGCGACCCTATCCTTTTGAACCAGTACGGGATCATGGCCGTGAATCCCGAGAGGCACCGCCACGTCAAGTACGAAAGCGCCTCGAAGTTCATCGACTTTATGATTTCTCCGGAGGGACAGGAGATGATCGCTTCTTTCCGGATCGGCGGGAAAAGCCTCTTTTTTCCGGGCAAAGGCGTGGGTGATTAAGGCGGCTGGAGGATAAGGAGTGATGGCATTGCTTCCCCTGCTTAAAGGAATTGCCGAAGCGTTTCACTTAATATTTACGCTGGATCCTTACCTGGTAAAAATCGTGCTGCTCTCCCTCCAGGTTTCGGGCATGGCTGTGCTGCTGGGCACTCTGGCCGGTGTCCCCCTGGGGGCGTACCTGGGGCTCAAACCGGCAGAGAGTACCCATTTCATCAGCAAGCTGCTCTATACCCTGATGGGACTTCCACCGGTGGTGGCAGGACTTGTTTTCTACCTCCTTTTTTCACGTATGGGCCCGCTTGGTGTCCTGGGACTTCTTTATACTCCTGCAGCCATGATCATCGCCCAGTTCGCCCTGGCCCTGCCGATCATCGCTGCTTTGACCATGATCGGCATCCGGGGGCGGGGGAAAGAGGTTCAGGAGACGGCCCGTACCCTGGGGGCGGGGAGGCTGTTTACGGCCTGGACAGTGATGCGCGAATCTCGCTTTGTTATCTTCGGCGCCGTCGTCACCGGCCTGGGAAGGATTATTGCCGAGGTTGGTGCAGTGATGATCGTCGGGGGCAACATCGAGGGGCGTACCCGGGTCATGACCACGGCCATCGTCCTGGAAACCGGCAAGGGGAATTTCGAGCTGGCCGTCGGGCTGGGACTGGTACTTTTAATCATCTCCTTTGTTATCAATTCCCTGCTCTACAGCTTCCAGGGAGGAGGTAGGGACAGTGCCTGATAACGAGATTATTCTCGAAATAAAAAACCTTTCCAAGGTTTATGACAAAGAAGTCCTTAAGATCGAGCAGCTGTCTTTCCGCAGGGGCAGGATCTACGGCATTATCGGGCCCAGCGGGGCTGGCAAGAGCACCTTTTTACGCCTTGTGAACCTGCTGGAGCCGCCGACAACGGGTGACATTTACTTTAAAGGTGAGGCCATGTCTATGAACGGACGCGCCGGCACCCCGGTGCGGCGGGAGATGACCATGGTTTTCCAGAAACCCCTGCTTTTTAAAACCAGCGTTAGCGAAAACGTCGCTTACGGCCTAAAGGCGCGGCGCTTTTCTAAAGAAGAGATCAAGGCACGGGTGGAAACCCTTCTGGAAAAGGTGGGCCTGAAGGAACTCGCCGGAAGATATGCCGGCACTCTTTCCGGAGGTGAGGCCCAGCGGGTGGCCCTTGCCCGGGCGGTGGCCTTCGAGCCTGCCTTTCTGCTCCTGGATGAACCCACGGCCAACCTGGACCCCTCCAACGTGGAGTTAATCGAACGGCTAATCCTGGACTTGAACAGGGATAAAGGTATGACCATCATTATGGTGACCCACAACATTTTCCAGGCCAGGCGGATTGCCCAGGAGGTGATCTTCCTGCACGAGGGCCGCATCGTGGAAATGGGGGATACAGAAAAAATTTTTTCTTTCCCGGAAGACCCCCGTACCAGGGACTTTGTAGAGGGGCGAATGATTTATTAGTATAAAAATGGCGCAGCATCTGCTGAGGCGGAGCTCCGAGTTCCGCTTGAGATCGCTCTACGTTTCAGCTCAGGCTTCCGATGACTTTCTCGCCAGAGCTCACTTCCATGTTCGCCTTCTGGCTGCTGACATCCTGTCAGCAGAGTCATCTCCAGCCCTCTGCTTCAACGTGAGCTTTTAGCCTTGCTGCACAAGTCGCTCCGCCAACAGCAGAATGCTGCGCTCGCGGAACATAGTGCGTAATCTGCACCCGGCCATTTTCATCGCCTGTTGTGAGCCGGAAGGTTCGTGGTAGTTAGGATGAAAAAAATAGGGTTAGCTTAGGGTTTGCTGGCGGAAACCTCTTAGCGCTTTTGATCGTCAATAAGTTGAGGCAACAAGATAACAATATTAAAAAAGAAGATGGTGATTTTATGTTAAAGCAATTGTTTCCACTTTTCTGCCTGGTAGCTGCAGTTTTTATTATCTCCGTCGGGTGTAATCCATACAACGAGAATTTAACAGGAGAAGAGCCGCACATGGGAGAGCTTAACTACGAAGTAATTGATGAGTATTCACCTGAATTTGAAAAGCTATCCCGGGGAGATTTTGGACAGTGGTATGAAGACAATTACAAGTTAGAAGGTCTTCATTCTTTTACCAGGGGTAAAGACCGCTACCTTTTGTTGAGCGCAGGGGAAAAACCGACGGCAGGATACTTTTTAGAGGATCTCGTACTCGTGGCTACAGAAAAAGAGATCGAAGTTAAAGCCAGGCTGCATGTGCCGGGGGAAGGCGAAATAGTCGCCCAGGTTATTACTTACCCGCATATACTCGTGCGCATTTTAGAGGACGGAAGGCAGCTTGTCTTCGGTGGGATAGAAGAGTACACCGCTGAAGAACGCCAGGTTAAAACGGACTCTGGAAGATATGTGGGCCAGATCGACAGCAACTTTATAGAAATAAGCATAAGCGGTGTCCCCGAGGAAATTGCTCCGAGAGTATTCAGGCTGGAGGAGAAGATCAAGGAGACATTCGAAACCCTCGAACTGAAAACAGGTGATGAAATTATTTTCAAATATTTCTCCGATAAAAATGACCAGCTCGTTATTGTTGAACTGAGCAAGTTTAAAGGTTAATAACGCCCTTTTCTAGAATAATCCCCAGGAAACAATTCCAGAAAAATCTAAAATTATATTTTCCCAAGTTGTTGCTAGAGAATGTTTCTTCGTGTTACTATATAATAAAATAAGTATATAGTTAACTAAGAGCTTTCCTTTAAAGTGAAGGAGTGAGCACCCTTGTCCAGTAAAGTGCATGTTTTCCAGTCAGAGATTTTTAAAGCCCTCGCCCACCCGACACGTGTGCAGATACTGCAGCTGTTAAGGAATGGGGAAAAGTGTGTCTGCGAGATCGTTCCTGCCCTAAAGATGGAGCAGCCCAACGTTTCCCGCCACCTGTACGTTTTAAAAAAGGAAGGAATACTTTCCTGCCGCAAAGAGGGCTTAAAAGTAATTTACTGAGTAAACGATCCGCAAATTTTTCAACTGCTAGATTTAAGCACGGAAATGCTCAAAAACCACTGGGAAAACAGGCGAAAAATGTTGGTTTAAATTGCACGCCGCATTGGTATAGAAAGGGATATTAAAGGGTATTAAATTGAAAAATAATGAAGGTTGCAACAAAGGAAAAACTAAGATTAAAATATTTTTTTTATGCACCGGAAATTCCTGTCGCAGCCAGATGGCTGAGGGATTTGCACGTCATTTCGGCGGTGATATTTTTGATGTTTACAGCGCAGGGATCTCGCCTGCAGGGGTAAATCCCCTTGCTGTACAGGTAATGCAGGAAGCCGGTATAGATATTTCAAAACAGACTTCAGATCCAATTGACCTTAACCTGCTCCAGGATGCTCATCTCATTATTACCCTTTGCGGAGATGCCCGTGAAAGCTGCCCGGTAGTGCCGGGTAAAGCAGAAAAACGCCACTGGTCCTTGAACGATCCAGCAAAAGCAGAAGGGAACAAAGAAGAAGTTTTAGCGGTGTTTCGTAAGGTAAGGGACCAGATTTACGGCAAAGTACTCGACCTGGTAGAAGAATTTAAAAGTAAAGTAAAGAAAGAAAATGAAGGATGAAACAAACTTTTTGCTAAAGCTAATTGCAAATGATTTCAGTAGGGAATTTTTAATACTTTTAGCCCGTACTGGACGTCTAAGAGGAGGAATATAAAAACAGCCACACGACAGGTTGGAAAGGTGATGATTTCATTTCTTGAAAAAAACTCTTAGTGGTCCTAATTGTCCTCGTGGTTTCTTTTGTGCTTGCCTTTGCAAAGGGCAGCATCCTCTTTATCACGATGCCCGGTGATAAGAAGTTATTTTTTTTAGCGGTACAATATTGCAGTGGAATTTTTTGGGGATTATAAGATATTTTAATTCTTTTCAATTTTTGAAGGAGAAATAAAAAATTTAGAATAACCGTTTTTTATATAACTAAATGTGGTGCCGGTAAAGAAGAGTTTCAGCCGGTGGATTAACGCCTGGGGGAAAAGGGGGTGCTTTTTTGACTTTACTGGGTATCTCTGGCAGCCCGCGCCGCGGCGGCAACAGCGAAGAGGTGCTCTTTTCTTTTCTGGAAGGGGCGGCGAAAAAGGGGTGCGAGACGGAGTTTATCCGCTTAAACGAGCTTAACTTCCACCCCTGCCAGGCCTGTGACCGGTGCAGAGATACGGGAAAGTGCGTTATTAAAGACGATATGCAGCTTCTTTATCCCAAGGTAGCCACTTGTGATGGCCTTATCCTCTCCACCCCCATCTTTTTTGGCACCATTTCGGCGCAGTTAAAGATGTTCATTGACCGCTTCCAGTGCTGGTGGCATGCAAAATACAGGCTAAATAGACCTTTTATCTCCTCCGCAGAAGAGAGGCCCTCTTTTTTTATCTGCGTCGGAGCCTTGAAAAAAAAGGAATACTGCGAAAGCGCAGAAAAAGCGGTGGAGGTTTTTTTCAACGTGGTCAACCTGAAAAGCCAGGGCAGCCTCTGTTTTCGCGGCTATGATGCGAAAGGAAGTATCGGCGATGATCCGCAAAACTTGAAGAAGGCTTTCCTCTGCGGGGAGGTTTTTGCCAGAAAAATAGTGAAATCAGACGGGGGCAGCCCTTAACAAGAGGAGGGCAGCGGTTATTTATGGACTGGCTAGAAATAACATTTATAGGGACTATGGCCGGTACCCTGGGAACGGGCGCAGGGGGCATACTGGTTTTGGGTGTGTAAAAAGGCCAACGGATAAGCTGCTGGGGATCATGCTGGGCTTTTCTGCCGGCGTTATGTTAGCTATTGTTTTCCTGATTTACATAAACGAATTCTGGACCTCGGGGCAGAGACAGGCTTCTCCCCTCCATGAGATTTCATACAGGGCCTGCTTTAAGCCCCAGCTCCCCGGGTTTTTCATCCAGCTCATGACCAAAGCCGGAGATATTGTCTACGATCCCTTTATGGGGCGGGGGACCACCCCGGTGGAGGCGGCCCTTTTAGACAGAAGGGTTATCGGCAACGATATCAATCCCCTGAGCAGGATTTTGACAGAGCCGCGGCTGAATCTTCCGGACTTCCGGCAGGTTCAGGAAAGGCTCTTTTCCATTCCCGTGGACTGCGCTGCCAGGGCGGAAATAGACCTTTCCATGTTTTATCATCCCCAACAGAGGCGGAGATAGTATCCCTGCGCCGTTATTTGCTGGAGCGTTCCAGCAAAGGACTTGAGGACGAGGTGGACAGGTGGATCAGAATGGTCGCGACCAACAGGCTGACGGGGCATTCCCCGGGCTTTTTTTCTGTGTACACCCTCCCTCCTAACCTGGACAAGCCAGAACCAAAAAGGTTTTTGGTCTCAGCTGTTCAGTGTTGGTAATATATGCTTCTTTTTCAGATACTTTTAACGAAAAAGGGCCGCAGGCGCCGGGCTGCCCCTGGCTACGCTCGAACTTTTATCTACGCTCACTGCCGTTCGCGCGGAAAGGGTCGCTTGTTCGGGCCGGCTCTATCAGTTAGCCGGCTATTCCTCGCTCCGAATGGAGACGGCCAGGGTCAACCCAAGGTTCAAAGCAGCACGGCTGCTTTGCTATTTGAAATATGATAAAGCCGCACTAAATAGCGAAAAGAAAGGTTTTTTCTACCCCATACCGAATAT
>JAGVAS010000014.1 GCA_020060185.1 Desulfovibrio sp.
ATCCATTATTGTGACCTGAAGTGCCGTGGACGTAAATATGTATTCCATGGGGACATTCCTCTGCAAGAGGTGTGTCCCCATACCTTATTCGTCATCACCGGCAGCTGACATCCTGCCAGCTGGGTCGTCTCCAGCTCTCGTTTCGCAGTGAACTTGTTTCCTCGCTGCACAAGTCACTCCGCCAACAGCAAAGCGCTGCTTCTATGGAACAATGGCGGGATCTAAACCCGGCCATTTTCATCCGCTTTTGTGACCCGCAGGGTCGTGGCGGTTAGTATGAGAAATTAGGTGAATACCTGGTTAAAAGCATACTTTTCAGGCGGTGCCTTTCCAGGGCAATCTGTATGAGCCTGTCAATAAGCCCGGCATAGGGGATTCCGCTGGCTTCCCACAGTTTCGGATACATACTGATATTTGTAAAACCGGGAATGGTATTGATCTCGCTTACGTAGATATTGTCTTCTTCTTCCTGGTAAAAAAAGTCGATTCGACCCAACCCACTGCATTCTACGGCCAGAAAAGCCTCTACGGCATAAGCTTTTAATTTCTCCTGCACCTCCGGCTTTAAAGGAGCCGGAATAACAAGGCGTGAACTAGCATCGATATACTTGGCACGATAGTCATAAAATTCAGCACCGGGGACAATTTCTCCCGGAACAGATGATACGGGTTCATCATGTCCGAGGACACTGCACTCAATTTCACGGCCGCGGATAAAAGCCTCTACAATAACCTTGTGGTCATAGCGCAACGCCTCTTCGATACTCTTTATCAGCGCTTCCTGACTGGCCGCCTTGTTTATGCCAACACTGGAACCCAGATTGGCAGGTTTGACAAAACAGGGGTAGCCCAGCCTTTCTTCTATGCTTTTAACCAGGGAAAACTTGTTCCTGCTCCATTCGAAGGAGTTAAAATAAAGGAAATCACCAACAGGAAGGCCCCTATGCCGGAAAAGTATCTTCATAACGGCTTTATCCATCCCTACAGCGGAGGAAAGAACTCCCGCGCCTACATAAGGTATACCTGCCAGCTCCAGTAATCCCTGTACCGTACCATCTTCCCCGTACGGGCCGTGCAGTACTGGAAAAACTGCATCAAGGGGTAGAAATCCGTGGCTGGACGCCTCCTTATCCAGGAGGATTAAACCGGGGGCATAAGGATCGGTAACCAGGGAAGCAAAATAACAATCTCCCGGAATATCTTTTTCCTGTAAAGCTCTCATGGGGTTTCCCCCGGCCAGCCACCGGCCATCTTCAGTTATGCCCACAGGGATAATCTCGTATTTATTTTTATCCATGGCAGACATTACCGAAGCTGCAGAGAGTAGGGAAACAGCATGTTCACCCGAACGCCCCCCAAAAAGGATGCCCACCTTTAACTTTTTTCCCAAAGCTCTTCAGCCCCTTTAACTTTTTATAAGTTATACTAAGGAAGCTCCCCGTTCTCCGCGAGGAGCTTCTCTTGTCGTGCTCTAGTTTCCTTCTTTTTCTGCTTTGGTGGCGGCGATAATTTTTTCAGCCTCCTGGAAGGGAACTTCCTCATAATGGGAAAATTTCATCGAAAAGAAGCCCCTACCCTGGGTCATGGAACGCAAATCTATGGCATAGTCGAACATTTCAGCAAGGGGAACCTGTGCCTTTATTACCTGCAAGCCCTGACCGGGCACCATTCCCTGAATGCGTCCCCTCCTGCTGTTCAGATCGCCCATTATATCCCCCATGAAATTGTCCGGAATCGTTACCTCCACGTTCATAATAGGCTCCAGGAGTACGGGATCAGCCTGATCCATTGCTCCGCGCAAAGCCATGGAAGCCGCGATCTTAAAAGCCATCTCTGAAGAATCCACCGTGTGGTAAGAACCGTCATAAAGGGAAACTTTTAAATCGACAACCTGAAACTTGGCCAGGTTTCCTTCTTCCATGGCCTCCACCACGCCTTTTTCCACTGCAGGAATATATTGGCGGGGAACAACGCCCCCCACAATTTTATCTTCAAAAACAAAGCCCTCTCCCCGCGGCAGGGGGGATATCTCCAGGAATACATGCCCGTACTGGCCGCGCCCCCCACTTTGTTTCTTGTACTTCCCTTCCTTTCTGGCAGATCCGCGAATAGTTTCTTTATAAGGCACCTTGGGAGTTTTGAGGTTAACTTCGACGCCAAATTTTTTGGCAAGACGCTCCACGATAACATCCAGGTGCGTATCTCCCATGCCGGAAATAATAATCTGCTTGGTTTCCGTATTTCTTTCCACGCGGAATGTGGGGTCTTCCTCCAG
This sequence comes from Desulfovibrio sp., assembly GCA_020060185.1. Lineage (GTDB taxonomy): Bacteria > Bacillota > Dethiobacteria > DTU022 > UBA8154 > UBA9862. The sequence continues at coordinate 2,276 of JAGVAS010000014.1, forward strand.
GAAGCGGGCCAAACCGGCGCTGACCTTTTCTTCGTCTCCTTTGGATTTGGGCTCCACGGCAAAGGAGATTACGGGATCGGGAAATTCTATGGGCGGGAAAACAATAGGGTTATTTTTATCACCGAGGGTATCCCCGGTAGCAGTTACGGCCAGCTTGGCTACAGCTCCGATATCGCCGGCAATAACCTGGTCCGTTTGGATCTGGGTTTTACCCCGCATAAAGAACAGGCTCCCGATACGTTCCGCTTTCTCCTTGTTAAAATTAAAAACCTGGGAATCCGCCTTCAGCGTTCCGGAATAAACGCGAAAATAGTTCACCCTGCCTACATAGGGGTCAGCAAGGGTCTTAAAAACTAGGACTGAAAGGGGTTCATCCTTATCAGCTTTCCTGGCTGCCTCATCACCCTTGTTGGGCAGGCTGCCTATTACCGGGGGCCTGTCTGCCGGGGAAGGCAGTGCGCTTGTCAGCAGGTCCAGGAGGGGCTGGATACCGTAATTCATCGTCCCGGAACCGCAGAGAACAGGAACTATCTTGCCCTCCAGGATGCCCTTGCGTAAAGCTTTCCTGATTTCTTCCTCGCTTAAAGATTCCTCTTCCAGGTATTTTTCCATCAGCTCGTCATCCGCTTCCGCAGCAGCCTCCACAAGCTTTTCCCGCAGGTTTTGTGCTTTTTCCTGCAGTTCTGCCGGTATCTCCCCTTCCTGCATAGAAAGCCCGGTTCCATCGGTATAAACAAGAGCTTTCATCTTTACCAGGTCGATTACACCCTTGAAAGAATTTTCCTGCCCCAGGGGAAATTGCAGGGGGAAAACCTTGATTCCGAAAAATTTGCGCAGCTGTTCCAGGACGGCATCAAAATTGGCATTTTCCCTGTCGATTTTGTTAATAAAAACAAGGCGCGGCAGGTTATGGTTATCCGCATAACTCCAGACTTTTTCCGTTCCCACTTCTACCCCGGAGACAGCGCATACGACAAGAATAGCGCTATCTGCCACGCGCAGCGCTCCCTGGACCTCTCCAATAAAGTCAAAAAAACCGGGTGTATCAAGAAGGTTGACTTTTACCCCCTTCCATTCCAGGGGAGCCAGGGACGTACTAATAGTTACCTGACGTTTAATTTCATCAGGATCGAAATCGGTGGTAGTATTGCCCGCGTCCACCCTGCCCAGGCGGTTAATTGCTCCCGAGGTATAAAGCATCGCTTCCGCAAGGGAGGTTTTACCCGCGCCTCCATGTGAAATAAGAGCCACATTACGAATTTGTTCGGTGCTGAAACCCTTCATCTTTACCTGGTTCCTGAAAAAGAACATAAAGTTCCAAGAACCAGGCTAACACCTCCTTCTTCATCAGTTCCGCTACGCATGGGGACATTCCATCGGGGACATTCCATCGGGGACATTCCTCTGAAAGAGGTGTGTCCCCTTTCCTTGAGGGATAAGGTGTGTCCCCTTACCTTACAGAGACGGTTCCATCGTCTTCTACCTTAAAATCGTCCCCATGGCTTCGCTCTAATAAGTTTATTCTTACCCTTTAGAAACTATTTTGGTGAAACCTCTTTTTTCCCCTGCTTTTTCAAAATCTCTTTTGTCATTACATTTGGGGCACTTGCGTGGTTTACAACGGTTTTCTACTTCATAACCACAAACAGGACAACGCCATACAGACACAATATTCACCTCCTGAAAAGGGTTTATTCACTCTTTTTCACCTTTTCCTTAACAAAGTTAATGAGCCCCCCTTTGGCCATAATTTCCTGCATAAAAGGAGGAAAGGGAACAGCGGAAAACCTGCGCCCGCTGGAAATTTCCATAATCTCCCCTTTATCCAGGTTTACTTCCACCTGGTGCCCCTCCTTTAGAAATGCGGCCGCCTCTGCAGATTCCAGGATGGGAAGGCCGATATTTATGGCGTTACGGTAAAAGATGCGGGCAAAACTCTCGGCAATTACACAGGCGATACCTGCTTCCTTGATCGCTAGCGGTGCATGCTCACGGGAACTTCCGCAGCCGAAATTTTTTCCGGCCACGATAATATCACCGGGTGATACTTTCCCGGGAAAGGAGGGATCTGCATCCTCCATACAGTGCAAGGCCAGCTCTGAGGGATCAGAGGTATTAAGATAGCGGGCCGGTATTATTGCGTCTGTATCAATATCATTTCCAAAAATCCATACTTTACCTTTTAATATACTCATTTTATTTCACCTCCCCAAGCTCACGGGGGTGGGCTATAACCCCAGCTACTGCTGAAGCGGCCGCTACGGCGGGTCCTGCCAGGTATACCTGGCTCTGGCGATGACCCATCCGCCCTACAAAATTGCGGTTGGTAGTAGCCACGGCCACTTCTCCCTCTGCCAGTATACCCATATGCCCTCCAAGGCAGGGGCCGCACGTCGGCGTGCTGATGGCTGCTTCTGCTTCGGCAAAAATTTCCAGGAGCCCCTCACGCATAGCCTGCAGGTAAACGGCCTGAGTGGCCGGAATAATAATAAGTCGCACCCGCGGGTGAACCTTCCTGCCTTTTAAGAGCGCCGCTGCCTGGCGTAAATCTTCTATCCTGCCGTTAGTACAGGACCCGATCACTACCTGGTCTATCTCCGTTCCGGCCACGTGGGAAACAGGCCGGGCATTAGCCGGGCTGAAAGGAGCAGAAACCTGGGGCTCCAGGTTTTCCACGTCCCAGTTAAATTCCTGTAATACAGGAGCGTCCTCATCACCTAGTACAATTTCGTAAGACCTGCTGGCCCTACCTTCAAGATATTGGCGGGTTACATCGTCAGGAGGTATAAGGCCGGCTTTGGCTCCGGCCTCTATCGCCATGTTGGAAATAGAAAAGCGGGCATCCATATTCAGTTCGGATATTACCGGGCCGGTGAATTCCAGCGCTGCGTAGCGCGCCCCATCCACTCCCAGCTGCCCGATGGTGTATAAAATAAGGTCTTTACCGCTTACCCATGGCGACAGCCTGCCCTGAAAAACAATCCTGATCGTAGGGGGGACTTTAAACCAGAGTTCCCCCGTAGCCATCACGGCCGCAAGATCCGTACTCCCCACCCCGGTTGCAAAGGCGCCCAGAGCGCCGTAAGTACAGGTATGCGAATCGGCTCCCACTACTACTTCCCCCGGCAAAACCAGCCCCAATTCCGGCAAGAGGGCATGTTCCACGCCCATGCGCCCAACTTCATAATAGTGAACAATTTCCTGCTGGCGGGCAAACCGGCGCATCAGCTTTACCTGCTCCGCCGATTGAATATCTTTATTAGGGGTAAAATGGTCCGGGATAAGGGCAATACGCTCCTTATCAAAAACCCTTTTAACCCCGATTTTCCCGAATTCGCTTATAGCCACCGGCGCAGTGATATCGTTTCCCAGGGCCATATCTATTCTGGCATTAATTAATTCACCGGGAAAAACTTCTTTTTTTCCTGCAGCTTTAGCCAGGATTTTTTCCGCCATAGTCTGCCCCATACTTTCTCCCCCTTTAAAAACTCTACAGTCTTCATTCTACTATAAAAATTTTCCCTTGTATATATTTTCGCTTCCAGAACCCTTAAAGATAAATAGCCGCCCGGGGAAACAGGCGGTTAAATGAAAATGAGGTGGCGAAGGTTGGTTCGCTAACGGGTTCGCACAGACAGGTTTTACAGCTCAGCTTAAGGCCTTCGCATCCCGGGTAATTTTGCTGCCTCTTAATAGGGAAATTTTTCCGGTAGAAGCGATCTCCTTGATACCAAACTCCTGCATCATCATCAGAAAAGCTTGCAGTTTCTGTTCGTCTCCTGTCACCTCAATAATCATGGAATCGGGAGACAAGTCAATAATTTTGGCACGGAAGGTAGCTGCCATCTGTTGAATTTCACTGCGCCTGCCAGGCTCCGCTTTAACTTTGACCAGCATCAGCTCACGTCCCACCGAGGGTTCATCTGTCATATCGCTTACTTTAAGGACATTAACCAGCTTGTTCAGCTGTTTGACAATTTGCTCCACGGTAAGGGGATCTGCTTCCACGGTAACGGTCATACGGGAGATCCCCGGCTCCATTGTCCGTCCCACGGCAATATTTTGAATATTATATCCCCTGCGGCTGAAAAGCCCTGAAACTCTGGTCAGTACCCCGGGACGGTCTTCCACCAGTATGGCCAGCATTCTTTTCACTTTTATTCACCCCCGATCATTTCTACAATAGAGGTGTTGGGCGCCACCATGGGCAGGACATTCTCTTCGGGGTCCACCTGAAAATCGATCACTACCGGGCCCGGTGTATTCAGAGCGGTATCAATGGCGGCAGCTGTCTCTTCCGGCCTGGTAACGCGAAAGCCTCTGGCTCCATAAGCCTCTGCCAGCTTGACGAAATCAGGGCTTCCGGCGAGAGAACTATGTGCATAACGGCCTCCGTAGAAAAATTTCTGCCACTGCCGCACCATTCCCAGGTACTGGTTATTGATAATAGCCACTTTTACAGGGATGTTATAGCAGACTGCCGTGGCCAGTTCCTGAGAATTCATCTGAAAACTGCCGTCCCCGGCAATACAGATAACCTGTTTTTCGGGAAAGGCCATCTGTGCTCCTATGGCGGCAGGAAAACCGAAGCCCATGGTCCCCAACCCGCCTGAAGAGATAAGGGCGCGGGGTCTTTTGACACGGTAATACTGCGCTGCCCACATCTGGTGCTGGCCTACGTCGGTAGTTACAATTGCTTCTCCCCGGGTCAGGCGGTAAAGCTCCTCGATAACAAACTGCGGCTTCAGGCAGCTTCCAGGCTCCTGCCTGTAACGCAGGGGTTTAGCGGTTTTCCATTCCAGAACTTTTGCGCACCATTCCCGGGTATCGTGCGTCTCAGCAGATTGGAGGCGCTTAAGCAGCTCTTTTAGTACCAGCCTGACATCTCCGACAATAGGTATATGGGCTACAACATTTTTACCTATTTCCGCCGGGTCTATATCGATATGGATAATCTGCGCCTGAGGGGCAAAGGTCTCCAGTTTTCCCGTGACACGATCATCAAAGCGCACACCCACGGCAATGAGTAGATCGGATTCGTTAATGGCATTGTTGGCAGCATAAGTGCCGTGCATCCCCGGCATCCCCAGGAAAAAATCGTAGTCACAGGGAACACCCCCCATACCTGTCAGGGTTGTTGTTACGGGGATGGAGACTCTCCTGGAGAGTTCCAGGAGCTCTTCATGGGCTCCTGAACTGATAACTCCTCCCCCGGTGTAAAGAAGAGGCCTTTTGGCTTTTTTAATGGCATTTGCCGCCCTGGTAATCTGCCCCGTATGGCCTTCGTACGTCGGCCTGTAGGTAGACATTTCCACCTGTGCCGGGTAGGCAAATTCTCCTTCCTGGACCTGTAAATCCTTGGGCAAATCGATGAGCACCGGTCCCTTACGCCCGGTACAGGCCACATGAAAAGCCTCTTTTAAAACGTAGGGAAGCTCATTAATATCCTTAACAAGGTAATTATGCTTGGTGATGGGCATGGTAATGCCGGTAATATCGGCTTCCTGAAAGGCATCGGTTCCGATCAAAGGTGTGGCCACCTGGCCGGTAATAGCGACTATGGGGATCGAATCCATATAAGCCGTTGCTATTCCTGTCACCAGGTTTGTGGCCCCCGGCCCTGATGTAGCGATAACCACACCAGGTTTACCACTGGCCCTGGCATAACCATCTGCTGCATGTGCCGCTCCCTGCTCATGGCGAGTTAAAATATGCCTGATGCCTTTTTTAAAAATCTCGTCATAAAGGGTTAAGACAGCCCCGCCGGGAAAGCCAAAAATTACCTCGACGTTTTCAGCTTCCAGGCAGGCCAGGACCATCTGCGCACCTGTTAATCGCATTTTCCTTTCCTCTCCTTTTCCGGCTCCAGGATGGCCCCTTTTCCCGCTGAACTAACCTGGGCAGCATAGCGCAGGAGATAACCGGTTTTAATTTTGGGCTCGGGGAGCTTCAGGTTTTCCATGCGCTTTTCCCATTCTTGCGGTGAAATCAACAAATCCAGGCGTCTTCCGGGAATATCTATTTCGATGGTGTCCCCTTCCTGAACTATGGCCAGGGGGCCTCTTTCCATGGCTTCCGGAGAGATATGCCCTATAGAGGCGCCCCTGGTGGCACCGGAAAAGCGGCCGTCAGTGATAAGCGCCACATCCTTGTCCAGTCCCATGCCCGCTACTGCCGAGGTAGCTGCCAGCATTTCCCTCATCCCCGGGCCGCCTTTGGGGCCCTCAAAACGTATCACGATAACATCCCCCGGGGCAATTTTTCCTTCCAGCACGGCCTCCACTGCCGCCTCTTCGCCATCAAAAACCCGCGCCCTCAAGGTCCGCTGCTGCATTTCCGGGGCTACAGCGCCTTGCTTAACCACCCCGCCCCCGGGAGCAAGGTTACCGAAAAGGACCGCCAGCCCTCCTTCGGGGCGGTAGGGAGCTTCCAGGAAACGTATTACCCTGCCGTCAGGCGAGGGCGCACTGGCAAAGTTAACACCGACCTTTGCAGTGGTGACAGTTACAAGCTCTGTATCGATAAGCCCGTTTTTAGCCAGCTCTTTCATTACGGCCTGGATGCCGCCGGCTTTATCCAGGTTTTCAATATGATCCGGGCCTGCGGGACTTAAAAGGCAAAGCTGGGGGGTGCGCTGGCTGATGGTATTAATCTCGTTCAGATCCCAGCTAATCCCCAGTTCACTGGCAATAGCAGGAAGGTGTAAGATGGTGTTGGTAGAGCACCCCAGGGCCATATCCACGGCCAGGGCGTTACGAAAGGCCTGAGGGGTCATAATTTTAGATGGCCGGAGATCCTTTTTCCAGAGATCCATTACTTTCATTCCCGCTTCCTTGGCCATCCTCAGACGCCTGGCCATTACAGCCGGCACGGTGCCGTTTCCGGGAAGGGCCATACCCAGGGCTTCAGTCATACAGTTCATGGAGTTTGCTGTAAACATTCCCGCACAGGACCCGCAGCCCGGGCAAGCAGCCATCTCCAGTTCACTGAGCTCCTCCTCCGCAAGACGCCCGGCCTTAACGGCTCCCACGGCTTCAAAAACGTTGCTGAGATCCACCGGCCGTCCCTGGAACTCGCCGGCGAGCATGGGCCCCCCGCTTATAAAGACGGCAGGCAGATCCAGGCGCCCTGCGGCCATGAGCATTCCCGGGATGATCTTGTCGCAGTTCGGGATAAAGACAAGGGCATCGAAACCATGGGCCTGCACCATGGCCTCCACGGAGTCAGCAATAAGCTCCCTGCTGGCCAGGGAATATTTCATTCCTGTATGGCCCATGGCAATACCGTCACAGATGCCGATCGTTGAAAACTCCACCGGCACGCCGCCAGCGGCATATACTCCGGCCTTTACCGCTTTAGCAATTCTATCTAGGTGAACATGGCCGGGAATAATCTCATTGGCTGAATTTACTACACCGATAAGGGGCTTCTCAAGCTCCGAGGGGAGGTACCCCATGGCATAAAAAAGAGAGCGATGGGGAGCTTTTTCCAATCCTTTTTTAACCAGCTCGCTGCGCAATTTTTTCTGCCTCCTTTTTGCATTTAATACGGGTACACGGGAGTACCGTTATTCTGGACGTAATCATGGAATTTCTTCATCAGATTCCTGGTAACGGCCCCGGGTATTCCTGTACCGACGGTACGCCTGTCAATGGAAATGACCGGTATAAGTTCGGCTGCTGTTCCCGTTAAAAAACACTCCCGGGAAATGTAGAGATCATGGCGAGTAAAGGGAAGCTCCTTAACGGTCAGACCTTCCTGCCCGGCAATTTCTAGGACCGTATTACGTGTAATACCTTCCAGGATCCCTAAATAAGGAGGAGGGGTTATAAGTTCTCCGTTCTTGTTTACAATAAAAATATTGCACCCGGAACCTTCCACCACATAGCCCTGTGTATTTAACACCAGGGCTTCCATTACACCCGCATGGGCCGCCTCGATCTTAACGAGGATATTGTTCAGGTAGTTCAGGGATTTTATGCGCGGTTCCAGGGTATCAGCAGTACGCTGGCGCGTAACGGCTGTAACAACTTCCAATCCCCTGTCATAAAGCTCCTGGGGAAAAAGGGAAATTTTATCAGCAATAATTACCACACTGGCCCGGGGACATTTTCTGGGATCTAACCCCAGGTCTCCCGCGCCACGGGAAACTACGGTCCTGATATAGGCATCACGCAGGTTATTCCTGCGTACCGTTTCCAGGGTAGCCTCTTTCATTTCCTCCATGGAAAGAGGAATATCAAGCAAGATGTGGCGGGCAGATTCATAAAGCCTTTCCAGGTGCTCCTCTAATTTAAAAATGCGGCCGTTGTAAGCCCTGGTCCCTTCAAACACCCCGTCACCATAGAGATAACCGTGATCGAAAACTGAAACTTTGGCCTCTTCCTTTGGCCGGAATACACCGTCAAGATAAATCTGAATGCTCATCTTAAGTCTGATCCCCGGCAAACCGAAAACCAGACTTTCACCTCCCCTCTTGTTTCTTCTCCCTGGAGACATTCCATCGGGGACATTCCATCGGGGACATTCCATCGGGGACATTCCTCTGAAAGAGGTGTGTCCCCTTACCTTGAAAAAACGAGGTGTGTCCCTTACCTCTTATTATAAAAAAGCCCCTTCATCCTTTGGCAAGGGACGAAGGAGCCGGCTCCGCGGTACCACCCTTGTTGCCCTGTTTTTAAGCAGGGCCTCTTCAAGTGTAAAACCTATCCTTGTAACGGTATTACCGCCCTCCCCTACCTTTTCTCTATTCAGTCCCCTATTTTACGGGATGATTAGCTGATTTTTCAGGGAGGAACTCCGGGGTGACTGGGATGACGCCCCCTTCACCGGCTTTCCAGCACCGCCGGCTCTCTGCAGTAGAGGAATGTCTCCTTATGTCCCCGTCATTGCTTTAACAAATATTTAATTTATTTAAAACTTAAATCCCCTATTTTACGGGAATGAGCCTCAGAGAAGAACTCCGTTTTCAGTCCCCTATTTTACGGAAATGGTAATACAGCGGGAAATTATTGTTTTTTATTATATATGCCTGAGGTTTTTTTGTCAATCATAAATTGCAGGTTTTGTGTAAATTGCAGGTTTACGATTTTTGACGGTATTTTTCAAAAGAGAGAAGGAATTAGAAAAAGTGAAGGTCGAGTAGGGCCTATTGTGTATTGCCTATAACCTGGCCAAGATGGCTACCCTCCAGAGCATCTAAGCTATTTAAGGTAAGTAATAAAAAAGGGGCCGAACCTAAGTTCATTTTGAACTTTTGGGACAGCCACTCTGAAAGAACACTTCTAAAACTCTTTTATTACTTCGTCCACAGACGTTAATTGCGCTCCGTATATCTTGGCCATATAATCCAAGCCGCTCTTATACTCTTCTTCCGTTAAATCTTCGGTGGCATCACCGGGAATAACAATGCGGTAGCCCCAGTAATAAGCATCCGCTACCGTGTGGCGTACACATATATTAACAAGCAGGCCCGTTACAATTAAAGTATCAACCTCAAGTTCATCCAGCAGCAAGTGAAGATCTGTTTGGAAAAAGCCGCTGTACCTGCGCTTGGGAACAACGTAATCTCCTGCTGCCGGTTTTAGCTCTTCAATTACCCCTGCTCCTTCCGTACCGGCCAGGGCATGATCGCCCCATAAAAGTAATTCCCTGTCGATACCCTTAAGATGGACGTCATTGCAATAAATTACCGGTATTCCACGCCCACGGGCCTCTTTGACAAGCTTTTCCAGAGGAGAAATTATGCTGGAGGCCCGCTCGCATTTTAGCTCCCCCTTGACAAAATCATTGAGCATATCGATAACGAGTACAGCTTTCCCTGACATCTTGTTCCCTCCTTTATGCACTGGGGTATGTAAAATATTTGTGCTCCTTCGGCCCCTCGCAGTACAAAAGCGTCTCATCGACCGTATAAATTTTATCAAGCTGTAAAGGAGCAGTAGCATCCGGAGGAGCCTTTTGCGGGGTATTATCGGCCTGCTTTTGACGTGGGGCTGCTTTTTGCCCGTAAGATTTTGTATGCTCATGTCTCCCTTTAAAAAATGCCTGGGCTACCTGCGGGAAAAGAATGTAAGAGAGAAGATCTTCCTCATTATTAATTTCGTTTTTCATTTCCTCCCTCGTTTTTTCCAGCTGGGGCTCCAGCAAATCGGCAGGCCTCCCCCTGAAAGGTTCCTCATCTCTTAATACTTTCTTTAAAAGGTCCGGATCTATTTCCCCCGGGGGTTGGCCGTAAAGTCCTTTCAGGTAGTTCTTAACTTCTGTCAGGATTACCTTGTAGCGCTCACCGGTAAGAACGTTCATAACAGCCTGTGTTCCTACAATCTGGCTTGAAGGGGTCACCAGCGGAGGGTAACCCAGTTCCTCCCGCACCCGGGGCACCTCCTCAAGAACTTTCCCCAGCAGGTGTGAGGCATTCTGACCGGCCAGCTGGGAAGTCAGGTTGGAAATCATCCCACCGGGAATCTGGTAACTTAATACGGCGGTATCCACCCCCATGACTAAATCCAGGGGAATATCATAGTTGGCGCGGACTTTTTTGAAGTAATCACCAATGCGGGCAATACGCTCCAGATCCAGTTCCGTATCATAAGGAGTCCCTTTCAGGGCTGCTACCATGCTGTCGGTTGCTGGTTGAGATGAGCCCAGGGAAAGAGAGGAAATAGCCGTATCCACCACATCACAGCCGGCCTCTATCGCTTTAAGGTAAGACATGGCCGCCATACCGCTGGTAAAGTGCGAGTGAAGCTGTACAGGAACTTTCAGCTTTTCTTTAAGCCTGGCCACCAGCTCAAAAGCGTCATAAGGGGAAATAAGGCCGGCCATATCCTTGATGCAAATGGAATCTGCTCCTCTTTTTTCCAGCTCAACAGCCAGATCTACAAAGTGAGCAATATTATGCAGCGGGCTGATCGTATAGCTTATTGTTGCCTGAACATGAGCCCCTGCTTTCTTCGTGGCTTTCATGGCCGTCTCCATATTGCGGATATCGTTCAGCGCATCAAAAATACGGATTATATCAATGCCGTTTTTCACAGCACAATTAACAAACGCTTCTACGACATCGTCCGGGTAATGACGGTAACCCACCAGATTCTGTCCCCGTAAAAGCATTTGCAATTTTGACTTTTTAAAGTGCTCCCGCAAGAGGCGAAGTCTTTCCCAGGGGTCCTCGTCAAGAAAACGCATGCAGGAATCAAATGTAGCCCCTCCCCACACCTCCAGGGAATGATAGCCTACCGCATCGATTTCAGCAGCAATGGGAAGCATCTCTGCAGTACGCATGCGTGTCGCCATTAACGACTGGTGGGCATCTCTTAACGTAGTATCGGTAATACCGACCTTTTTTTTGATTTGATTCAAGCTATCAGCCTCCTTTTTAGTATGAAAATAGCGCAGCGTTTGCTGTTGGCGGAGCTCCGGGTTCAGCTCGGCAAGTTCTACTACTCACCTCGAGCTTCCGACGACCCATGGAAACAAACCCGGCATTTTCATCCATTATTGTGACCTGAAGTGC
>JAGVAS010000113.1 GCA_020060185.1 Desulfovibrio sp.
AGTGTTTTACCCTTTTATCGCTTAACATTTTTTAGGGCTCCTGAACAACCTTATCCAAAACAGGAGCCTGTTTTAAGAAAACATTTGCGGAATTCCTGTGTGCCGTACACTATAAGTTGTTTTTCTTTTAGCGATATTGTAATATTAAATCTTTATACTTTGCGAATTGCTCCAGGTGCTGCGCCACAACTGCTGCCGTTTCTTCACCGCTCAAGGGGGTCGGAGTGTAGCCAGCTGTTTTAAGATCCTTTTGAAAGTCAGGGTCTTTAACTGTTTGTTGAAAAGCATCACGCAAAATTTGGACGATATTTTCAGGAACATCCGGCGAAATACCCATTACACGGTGTAATTGTACGATTTCTGCCAATTCGGGGTAACCGAGCTCAGCAACAGTGGGAACATCGGGAAGTTCCGGGTTCCTTTCAGTTGAAAATATGAGCAGGGGTATCACTTCATTATTTTTGATATAAGGCATAAGAAAATCAAAAGGATACTGGAGCCAATCAATATCACCACGGAGTGCTGACATTAATACTTCCGAAGAACCGCCGTGGGGGACAGGATTTACATTCATCCCCAAGGTGTCAGCAGTTATTACCAGACCCACACCCGCCGTAGATGCCAGTCCCACTACCCCGGCATTTACCATTTCTGCCTTCCTGAATTCTTCAAGAGTTTGATAACTGGATTGTATGGACCTGGCACCAACGTAAATATCGCTGGAAATCCGCCCCAACCAGGTAATTTTATTTAAGTCGTAATCTGCATCTCCTGTGATCTGGCCCATAACGTTTCCAGGAATATTAAAAATGCACAGGGTATGTCCGTCAGGTTTTGCTTTGAGCATGGCATTAATTCCTGTCCTGTATTCACCTCCCGGAATATTTTTTACAACCACGTTAACTTTCCGTGGCAAATGCTTTGAAAGATGATGTGCCAAAACGCGGGCGTTAATATCGAAACCACCACCCGGAGCTAAGGGAATTATTATTTCAATATCTTTTGTTGGAAATACAATTTTTTCCTCTTTTGATACATCCTCTTTTACGGATTCTTTCGGTACATTGGCCTGACAACCGCTAATAAAAAGTATTATACTGATAACTATAATACTAAGAGATAAAACCCGCCTTTTTTTTAGCATATAAACCCCTCCTTAGAGTTTTTTCAGGCATGTCAAATATTTTAATGTTTTGGAAACATTCCCTTTTTTTAACCAATATTATTACCCCATGAGATACTCTGGCTATTTTTTGATTTATTATAATTTTCATTTACATCACATACAATGTACGATTTTTTGTTTTTATCGTAGTATTTTGACATCTCTAATGTAAAACCGTCTGCCCTGAAAGAACTGTAGTCTCGGCAAGTTTACACCTTGTCTGTCCTAAAAAACTGGCAATCAAAGGGCCGGGTAGTAATAAGTGAATACTAAAAAATGCCTAAAACATACTAAAGGTAAGGTCAAGGGCAGACAAAGTCCCTTTTAGGGGTATTCCTGTGTCCTTATCCCAACCCAGCGCCTGATAACCCTCATCAAGCAATTCATCCATTGGAACGACACTACCGCTGCGGGGTCCTGTGGGGAGGGGGTCTTCAGTTAACCTTTTAGGAAGATAATCATCCTTTCGTCGCAGCCCCTCACGTACGTTAAACATGCGTTCCAGGTTTAAGATACGCAGGCCAACTTTCTCAAGCTCTTTAACCGTATAGTTCCTGCCGGTAATAGAGTTGACAATGCTGCTGATATTTTCAATCCTGACAGCCTTCCGGGCAAAAGTACAGCTGATAGCACTATCAAACAGTATCCTTTCAATGGCAACTTTCTTCACCAGTTCTCCTTTCCCACCCAGCTGTGTCCCGGTTTCTTGATCCGCAGGCGTCCTGGCCGGCAGGCCATAGCCGTGGTGACAACCACCACGGCTGTTAAGAGCATATTGTAAAGCCTGCCCCCACATACTTCTGCACTCGTACCCTCCAAACTCGAGCCCTTTGCAGTGCATGGCAAACCGATCCGAAGAAGGGATTTTTTCAGAAACCTTTCTCACCCCCTGTCCGAGAAGAGTACCAAAACCCTCGCCTTTAGAGATCATTTTTACTGCCTGAAACATAGCGTTGGCATTACCAAATTTGAGCTCCAGCCCTTCTGTATCATCTTTGTTTAGCAGTCCTTTTTGGAAACATTCCATGGCAAAGGCTATCGTTGCACCACAACTTATAGTGTCAAGGCCATATTCGTTACAAATTTGTTCAGCCGCTACAATAGCATCAAACTGGCTTATACCACAATTCGAGCCAAAAGCGTAAATAGTTTCGTATTCCGGCCCCTCTGTCATGGCTCCTTTCCATGGCCCCCGCTCAATCCGGGTAATATGGGCACAGGGATTGATACAATAAGGACCACAGCTGACGTTCTGGCGCGGCCAGATCTCTTCTATCTCGGTAGGGGCGATATCTTTAACGTGCTCAAATACCCCTGACTGCCAGTTGTACGCAGGTATAATACCCAGTTCGTTCATGGCCATCATATCTGAACCTGAACCAAACCGGCGGCGCCCCTCCACCCACTTCGGGTTATTTTTAGCATTGATACGGATTGTTTTCTTTGCTTCTTTAAAGGCTTCCCTATCAGCTATACCTACTTCCCGAGAACCGTAGAGGACAATACCTTTAAGATTCTTGGAGCCCATAACCGCTCCAGAACCACCACGTCCAAAAGTCCTGGCTTTTGCCCCCTCGGTAATTATTGCGGCCATGCTGAGAAGTCTTTCTCCCGCCGGGCCGATGCATATACATGATGCCCTGGAGATTTCTGCGTCTTTTAACAATAACTCCTGTGCCTCAATGGTTTTTAAACCCCAAAAATTTTTGGCTGAACGGAATTGGACTTTGTTGTCGTGAATTAACAGGTACACCGGTTCTTCCGAACGTCCTTTTATTATAATGGCAGTGTACCCGGCCCTCTTTATCTGATGCCCAAAGCTGCCGCTGGCTACGCTGCAAAGAAAAATACCGGTAAGAGGAGATTTGGTATTTAATACAGCCCTGGAGCTGTAATAAGCGCTTGTTCCCTGAAGGGGGCCACTGCTGAAAATGAGAATGTTCTCGGGAGAAAGGGGATCAACTTTCGCTTGTATACTGTTAAAAAGCAGGAACGCTCCCAACCCCCGGCCTCCAAGATATTTGCCCAGGACATCTTCCGGGATCGTTTCAACGTCATAACGATGATCTGTTAAATCGACCACCAGTAACCTGTTCATAATCTTTTCTCCTTTCAACAGGCTCTAATGCTTAATAACGCCAACCCTGGTAAGCACGTTCATAGATGGCTGCTATCTCCCGTTCGCCAGCTTTCCTCAAGTTAAATTTCACCTGGGGCCGGCCCAAAGCAATCCGGGCCATTCTGGATATTTCTGTTTTCGGTACTACATCATGCGGCAAACGATCGGGGAAATCTATTTTTCTTAAAAGTTCCTTGACAGCAGCTACTGCAGCCATGGCCCTTTCTGAAGAATTCATCCCGGGTTTTGCTGTATTCATCACCTCAGCCATTCTGGACAGCTTCCCTTCGCAGGCAGGCAGGTTATATTCCATAACGTAGGGCAGCAGGATACCATTAGCCAGCCCATGAGCCAGGTGATAAGACCCCAAAGGCTGGGACATGGCGTGAACAAGGCCCAGTTTGGCACTGCCACAGGCAATATTAGCTATGGTGCTGGCCAACAGCTGTTCGCCCTTGGCCTCAAGATTGTCAGTATAGGCTGCTGCAGCAATATTTTTCATTATTAAGCGGATTGCTTCACAGGCAATAGTATCAGTCAAAAAGGTAGCCTGATTGGTGCACATAGTCTCTATGGCATGGGTTAGAGCATCCATCCCTGATATAATAAACTGGTGAGGCGGAAGAGTGCGCAGCAGCAAAGGATCTAATATAGCAACGTCAGGATGGCAATGATAGCCCCTAATGGTCATTTTATAGCTGTTCCGGGATTCATCGCTGATTATAAAGGAAGCCGAAACCTCGCTCCCTGAACCGGCCGTGGTGGGTATGGCCACAACCGGGAGGGGCGGTATTTTATACTTTTCTATACCTTCATAGTCACAAATACTGCCCCCGTTTGCTGCAAGCAAAGCGATACCCTTTCCCGCACAAAGAGGGCTGCCGCCACCAATGATAACAACGCCGTTACAACCGGTTCGCTTAAGCAATTCGACTCCTTTATCAACGACCTGTGTACCGGGATCTTCAGGTATATCATCGAAAATATCATACGCTAATCCTGCAGCTTCCAGTACCTGTAATAAGGGTGTTATAACACCTGCACTTTGAACACCTTTATCCGTAACTATCAAAATTTTTTGCATGCCACACTTTTTTGCTTCCCCCCCTGCCAAGTTGATGCTGTTGTAACCGTAATAAATCCTGGTAGGTAAAGTAAATAAAAAGATGGCATCAAAATTCATATTTTACCCTCCAAAAAGATTTTTTAAGACAACATATACCGATTCCGACTGGCAGTTTCCTGCCTGTTAAAGTTTATTAAGGAATCCCTGCCTCGCAAGGAACACTGGTCTGGCACTTGCCGCAAGCGCTGTAAGGGTAGCCAAATTTTTGCCTGGTTTCCTTCAAGCAGTCGTCAACGTGCGCATAGCGACGACAGATAGCCTTTTCCATCCCTGCCTCTGTAATAGCCCCGGGGGGGCAACGATCAATGCAAACTCCGCACGAACCGGTCCTTTTACCGCGGCAGTAATCGAAAGGGCCATTGTACTTATGAAGTGTAGGTGAAAACTCTAAATCGGTAATTATACTTCCTAAGCGCCCTGCCATTCCTTTCTCGGTAATCAGCCCCCTGTTTAAACCAAAGGTGCCCAACCCGGCAGCATAGGCCACGTGGCGCTCAGACCAGTTGCTGCGAAACATTTTGTGATCGATAACCATATCATTCTCCAGCGCTGGGGCAAGAGCTCGCCCACCTGATGCTTCCAGTTCCTGGACAAGCAGCCGGCGCAATTTCTTGTTAAAGTCTTCTCCTTTAAACCTGCCATGCTGCCATTCTACAGAAATAGTCCCTTCCGGATAGTTGGAACGGCGCAGCTCCTCACTGAAAGGGATGAAGTAAGAGATCACAGTAGCTGCTCCTGCCAGCCACTCTTCAGGAAGTCGAAAAAGATTGCCGATAATTTGCTCCTTTTTCATCTCTGCGAAAAGGGGGTCATCAGATCGGCCAAAACCGATCAAGGGAGAATCAAAAATACGGATATTTCCCTCCAGATAATTACCAGGATCCTGCATAATCAACTCCGTGATTTTCTGCAGTAACTGACTTTTTTCAATCATTTTGCTCTTCCTTTCTTAGTGAATAATTGACGAAAATATAACTAAAAATTGGCATGTTTGCAGTGAATGCCCGTAGCGGATCAATAACAATAATGGTTGGTGTATTAAAAAATTCCCAATAAAAGCGAGAAAAGAAGGTACATAAAAACTCCTGTTCCTGCGGCCAGCCCCAATGAACGGCGCCAGTTTTCCCGCCCTTCTACGCTAAGAAAGAAAAAAATAAACAGGGGAATAACCACTAAGGGATATGTAATATACAGAAAGAACACAAAAACAGCCAGCCACGTAAAAATGCGTAAAACCTGGAGCCAATTTATTTTTACAAAAGTACTGGTTTGAGATGGATAAAACTGTGCTTTTCCCTGAACAGAAAAAATATCACCTTTATCTTTTAAAAACATTAAATTCTTTGAACCTGCCGGCGAAATTTCCAGCAATAACTGTACACTTAATAACAATAATCCAAGCAGACCCAACACCAATGGAATTAATCTTGCTGTAGGGTTATATGAAAAGCACAAAAACACAAGTACTGCTGTAAAAAGTAACAGGCACAGGCTAAAGACAGAATCCCCCTTGAACCTCATACCGCTTCACCTTCCCTTTTGCTCTTAGCAAGCGAAAAAACCAGCAAGACAATTGTCGCAATTAACAATCCCAAAGAGATAGGCCTGATAATAAATCCCTTTATGCCCAGAGCCATAATCGTCTGGTGAAAGGACTTTTGTGCCAATCCACCCAAGACCAGAGCAATTACAAGGGAAATACGCGGATAATCAAAACGTTTCATAGCAAAACCGAGAAGCCCAAAAATCAGAACTACGACAACATCAGCAAACATTTTATTCAAGGCGTACGTACCTAATATTGATAGGACAAATATAACTGGTGCCACTATGGTAGTAGGGATAAGTGTAATTTTGCTTAATTGCAGGCTTAGAAGCAGTCCAACCGTTGATGTAAACAGGTTGGAAAAAACCAGCGCCCAAATTAAGATAAGGATTAGTTCAGGGTAATCTAACATCATTCTCGGCCCCGGTTCTATGCCGTGAATCATTAAAGCTCCCAGTAAAACGGCCATTACAATGCTTCCCGGAATACCAAAGATTAGTGTAGGAATTAAAGCGCCTCCATCCTTGGCATCATTTGCGGCTTCAGGAGCAATTACCCCCCTGATATCACCGTGCCCAAACTTCTCTTTATCCTTAGATGATTGCACAATATGGGCATAAGCAATAAAATTAGATACCGATCCTCCTACTCCGGGAATTATTCCAATTATAGTGCCGATTATGGCACTGCGTAAAAAAACCCGGAAGTGCTTGAATACCGATTTGACACCTTCAAACACACCTGTTATGGCCCCTTCAAATCTTTCTGTCCTGGCAATAGTTCCTCTCCCTATAAAAAGATCTACAGCCTCTGCTATAGCGAACAGCCCAATTAAAGCCGGCACAAGTTTAATGCCGTCCCACAGATAAATAAGGCCGAAAGTGAACCTTACTGAACCCGTAATACCACAGTAACCGAATGATGAGAACAGCAGTCCAAGTATAGCAGCGATAAAGCCTTTTAACAAAGTTTCACGGGAAATCACAACAATTATACTTAAACCCAAGATGGCCAGCATAAAATATTCCGGATAGGAAAAAGCTAAAACTAATTTACGCCCTATGGGAAGAACCAATGTCAGAATTATGGCCCCAAAAATCGCTCCCAAAGCGGAACTGGTGGCTGAAGCACCTAAGGCCATGCCTGCCTTTCCCTGTCGCGCCAGGGGAAAACCGTCAAAACACGTGGCAGCATTTACTGCAGTTCCCGGCGTATTAATGAGAATGGCAGTGACAGAACCGCTGAAGGCAGTTGCACCGCTGGCTCCGATAAGGGTGGTAATGGCAAGCCTCGGCTCTAAACCAAAAGTCAGCGGCAGTAATAATACCACGGCTTGCGGCCCTCCCAGGCCCGGCAAGATACCGAAAAGCATCCCTACACTGGCACCAAGAACAAGGTATAAAGGGCCGGGCCACTCGAAAAAATCAATAAAAGTTGGTATAATCAATTCCATCAAATTCATTAAATCCAACTCCCTGTGCAAAAATATGAGTTAGCAAACCGCCGGCAAAGTAATATCTTTGCCGGCGGTGCTTCACAAACGCTATTTAACATGTTCTAATAATAAAGGCTTATACGCTGTAAATTGCTCCACTGCGTTTTTTATAATTTTGGCAGCCTCTTCGGCACCGGTAGCGGCTAAATCGATCTTTGCTTCTTTTAACTTATGCTGGAATTCAGGATCGTTCATTGTCTGAAGAAAAGCATCGTTTAGAATTTGAGCAACATCCTCGGGAACACCGGGAGTAGTAGCTATCAAACGCTGGAGTTTAACCACGTCCAGTAGTTCCGGGTATCCAAGTTCAACGATAGTTGGTACATCAGGCAAATCGGGAAGCCTGTTATCGGCAAAAACAATCAGCGGTATGAGTTCATTGGAGTCCTTAATATAGGGTTTTAAACTCCCGTAAGGATACTGTACCAGCTCAGCATCGCCGCGGACCGCCGCCAGTATTGATTCGGTGCTGCCATCATGAAGAATGAAATGCTGATTAATACCCATCCGGTCCGTAGTAATAAGGACACCCAGACCTGAGGTGCTGGCCAACCCGTCAGTGGCGATTTTTACCTTTTCCGCTTTGATTAGTTCATCCACTGTTCGATGTGTCGAAGAAGGCGATATTGCCATTACATATATATCCTCCGCGATACGACCTACCCAGGTAAATTTATTCAAATCAAATTTTACATCCATGACAAGTTGAGTGACTACGTTTCCGGGAATATTAAAAATACCAATGGTGTGTCCATCGGGCTTTGCCCTGTAAACCTTATCTATGCCTATTACCCATGAGGCGCCCGGCACATTTTCTACAACCACGGTAACTTTCCTGGGTAAATACTTTTCAAAATACGGCGCAAAAATACGCGCACACCTGTCAAAGCCCCCTCCGGGCACTACCGGGACTACCAGAGTTATGTTTTTTGTCGGAAATTCAACTGCCTTTACCTCTGTTTTCTCTTCGGCAACCTTTTCAGCTTGCTGGCACCCAACAGCAAAAACAATTAAACTTAAAACAATCAAGAAAACTATAAGTGAGAAAAAACACTTCCTTTTTTTCAAGGTGTATGCACCCCCTTTAAATTATCTAGCTCTGGAATAAAGTTTTAAATATCTACATACAAACTATTTAGTCTATTAAATTCCTTAGAATTACCCCGAATTTTTGAATATTTTTTCATATTTTGTTATATTTTATTATATAAAGAAACCTTAGATAGATTGAAATTTTTTTTACACTATCACCTCCTGTTAAAACCCGTATTCTTTCCACTGCTCTCTTACTTTTAGCAGGTGTTCCTTTGGCGGAAGGGCCACCAGAGGGTAGCGATGCTTTTTAGTGGCATCAATACCCATTTTGGATGATAACCTCCGGGAAGTATCCAGCTGTGGTACTTCTTCAGAAGCCTGGGAGGGATCAAGCCGGACAGCGGGTGTACCATGTATGATCTGCACATCCTTATGCGGTTGTACCCGGTACGAAAGAGCCCAGTTCAGAGCAAAGGGGTCTCTTATATCAATATCATCATCTACAACCACAGTAAATTTCCCCAGTGTGGGATCTACCGACCATGCCGCCCACATCACATGTTTTGCCTGCCCCTCATGTTCCTGTTTAATGGAAATAGCCAGGTAGGCAGAAGATCCCCCGCTCTCAAGAAGGTAGACATCTTTTACCGGAAGGCGCAAATCATGGACCAAATGCTTATAAATGCCCATTTCCCGGCCAATACCGCGTATACAGCTGCTTTCACTGGGCGGCATCTGGCTTAAAAATGCCTGGTATATGGGCTTATGCCGGTATGTGATACATTTAATCTTCATGACATATGAATCTGCTTCGGCCCCCATGTAGCCGGGATACTCTCCAAAAGGGCCTTCCTTCTCAAGGGTATTAGCTAAAAATTCCCCTTCAATAATTATTTCAGCATGAGCAGGTACTTCTAGATCGCAGGTCTCACATTTGACCAGTTCTAAAGGCTTCCCCCGCAAAGAACCGGCTACAGCAAACTCATCCAGTCCATAAGCCATCCTCGAAACGGAAGTAAGTCCTACTGTAGGATCCGCGCCCAAAACAATAGCCACTGGCGTAGGCCGATTTCTGGCATTGTTCATTTCCACATGTCGCCTGCCGTGCTGGACAAAGTTTATCCAAACCCCCAACTTATCTCGTTCTTTTAATTGGCACCGGTATGTTCCAACATTCCTGATACCTGTCTCCGGATCTTTAGTAACAACAAAAGGAGCAGTAAGATATGGTCCGGGGTCTTCTCCTACTGTCCAAACGGGTACGGGAAATTGAAAGATATTAACATCATTTCCTGTTAAGATGTTTTCCTTACAAGGTCCTGTGTTTACAATGACTGGGTCAAGTGGATTTTTCTGGGCCTGCGCCCACTTTGAAGCTATTTCTTCAATACGGGTATTCAGTGCAAGGGCGTAAATAGCTCTCGAACCTCCCAAAACTCCTACAACAACAGGAATATCATATCCTCTGACATTTTCAAACATCAATGCCGGGCGTTCTTTCTCCGGTATATTTTGAAAGGCAACCCTGGCAACAGCGCTGATCTCCCAATCCTTATCTACCTCCCTGGAAATGCGCTTCAGCTTGCCTGCCTTCTCTAAAGCTTGCAAATATTCTCTTAAATCCTGATAGGCCATTGGATTCTAGACACTCCTTTTCTTTTCTTTTCTTTACAATATTTTTTGACTTTTTTTTAATTAAAAATTTATTATTAGTTTATTATAAATTTTAATTAACGCTATAACAATGAAAAATTTTTCCTATTTATCGAAGTATTTTGTCATTGTAAAATATGCTCTCCTCTAGTGTTTTTAATAATAAGATTATTAAATTAAATACCGCTATTCAGGGACCATTTAATCAAGGAAGTCTTTAAGGTGAACATGATCATAACCCATGGGAACAATACGTTCAAAAACACTGCGCGCCTCCGGATCGGAAACAGGAGGTTTGGTGGCATCGATGATCACCTTTCCACCTACCCGCTGCCAGGAGGGAGTGCCCGGAGGAAACAGTTCCTTTGCCGTAGGATCCATAGAATGGATCCTGCTGCCCGGCAGGGTGATAATATCCTCCTGCGGGTTAACCCGTGTATTTATAGCCCAGAGGATCTCCCAGTAGTTAAAGATATTCACATCATCATCGACAGCAATGACTACTTTGGGATGGAGGTACTCACTGGATAAGGCCGCCATGAGAACATTTTTAGCCTCCCCGTAAAAGCGGGGGGTCATCTGGACAACAACACCGAAAATGCCGGGTAATACCAGCACATTTTTTATATCCGCAAAACCGCCTACAGTCCGGATACGATCATAAATAGCCGCTCCCATGGGCACTTTGTGGAAAATACAGCCTTCCATCTCTGAACCGTTTTGTAAATTTTTATAAATGGCATCTTTACGCCTGGTTATAGCCTGAAACTCGATTACCGGGTTTTTCCCCGTTCCTGAAATATAATAATCCTGGAATTCTGAAAAAGGACCCTCCTCTTCACGGTAGCCTGGTAAAACATGCCCCTCCAAGACGATTTCCGCATCACAGGGAACTTCCAGATCAATGGTCTCACACCTCACTGTTTTCACCGGTTCCCCCAGCAGTCCCCCGGCAAGTTCCAGTTCATCCATTTCATAGGGACCGGTAGTTGCCGCAGCCATGTAGTAAAGGGGATGATGACCTATAAAAATAGCAATAGGCATGGGCTCATCTTTAGATTCGTATTTCTGCAGGTTGATACTGGTATGCCTGGGGACAAGGAGAATTCCGGTTTTGTTGCGGCCTTTTACTTGCAGGCGATGGAAACTCATATTTCTTATTCCTGTATCCGGATCCCTGGTAATGCATAACCCCGCCGTAATAAAAGCTCCGGCATCTCTGGTCCCTGCTATATGGGCAGGGAATTGGAATAAATCAACATCTTTTCCACGAAGAATGACATCCTTTACCGGGCCTGTTTCTACGGATTCAGAAATATACCTGTTTTTCATCCTCCGGGCTACAGTAGGGACCAAGTTTTCCAGATCAGTTTCAAAAGCAAGGGCCGCATGCCGCAGGTTGGCAGGAGCCTGCCCCAGGGCACGCCAGCCCGGGTAACCCTCCAAATTGTTGAATAAAAGAGCTTTTTCCCTGGACTGCCAGAGCAGGGCCCCCATTTCCGTAAGGGGATTTACCGGGCGGTTGATTTTTAATATCTCCCCGGCAGCTTCCAGCTGTGTTATCCATGTGCGCATATCTTTAGCCATGGTTTCAGTTCCTCCATTTCTGTATTACAGTTTAAATTTACCTGAACCCAGCTTAATAATTGTTTCTAAAACATAATGCAGCTGCAGCTTACAACATCTCGTTATGTTTAAAATAGCAAACTTTTTGCCAAATCCCGTTTAATATTAGAGATTATTGCTACTTTATAGCATCCCGAAGCCTGTACCTTTGCACTTTACCGCTGGCAGTACGCGGTAGTTCCTTGATAAAACGAATCTAGCGCGGATACTTGTAATGAGCAGTTTTGCTGCGGACAAACTCTTGTAATTCACCTTCAAGCTCAGGAGAAGGTTCATAACCCTCACGTGTAACTACAAAAGCTAAAGTCTTCTCCAAGTTTGAACTATCCGGTGCCCCTATAACAGCACACTCCATTACAGCCGGATGCTGAAGTAATATACCCTCTATTTCCAGAGGAGAAACCCAAAGGCCTTCGACCTTGATCATGTCGTCCGCACGCCCGTTATACCAGTAAAAACCGTCATCATCCTGGTAAAATTTATCACCGGTATTAAACCATTCGCCGCATATGCTTTCCTTTGTTTTATTATGCTTGTTCCAATAAAAAGGAGTTGTACCGTCGTTCTTGATCCAAAGTGTGCCTATTTCGCCCCGTGCTACTTCCCGGCCATCATAAAGGCTTACCTGTAGATAAGTTAAAGCTCTTCCCCGGGATGAGTTTCACTTATAATAAATACATAAAGACAAATGGAATAATTGTTTTTACAGCCAGTAACCGGCAGAGGTGTAACATGGAAACATTTAAAGGGTTTTTATTAAAATCAACAGCCAACGCCGTCATTACCGTAAAACCTGCTGGAGCAGCAGCTAAAAAACAGGTGGAAAAATCCCACTTAACCCATTTACTAATAAGATAAGCAATGAAAAATGAAGACAGGAATATGATTAATGTAACAATAAGGATAGGCAAAAATAATTTACCGGACATTAAAGCTTCTACTGTTTTTGAAGAAATGCTGCTGGAAACCTGGATACCTATGCCTATATGAATTAAAACAAAGACAAATGGTGGAGGAGTCTTGATACTAACTCCTAATAAGGACGCACCCGCTACAAAAAACATTGCTCCCACCATGGCACCGGCAGGGATACCTAAATACCAAAACAGCGAACCCCCTGCCAGGGCTATTACCAGTGTAAATAAAACTTGTTTTAAGGATTTAAATGAGTTTTTATCTTGGAAATAATTTAACAGGGGTTTACACGTATTTTTCATTAAATCAAATTTTTTTATAGAATTAACAAACATTATTACTTTTTTCTTCAAGACAAGAAAAAGAGCCGGCTTTTTAAAGTGTTTCTTTTTAGTACTGTCCTTTTTTTTGGTTTTATCGTTAATAATCCAGTATCTGAAAATTATGGGGAAAGTTATAATAGTTATAATCATCCGAAATGTTTGGGCAATAACAACCACCGTTACATCAGCGCTTGTTGCCAGTGCTATCACGGTCATTTCCGGAAGTCCGGCTACGCTGGAGGACAGTATAGCCGTATACAGGTCCAGATAAGTTATACGTGAAAGAAAGATACCCAAGGCAAAAAGTATCGTAATCGCCCAGATGAGAATTATTATAACCGGTACTATCATCCCCTTGAATTGGCGGGATGCTTCCCGCGTTACCCTTGAACCTACAAAAAGACCAAGCATCAATTGAACAAGGGGGTGAAGAAAACCGGGAGGTATTGGCAGTGAAAATGGTATCGCTCTTAAAGTTCCAATAACGGCTATTGTACCCAGTAGTGCCGGAACAGGAACGTGAAGAGCTCTGAACAAGGCCCACCCGCAAAGCCCCAGGGAAAACAACAATAAAATATCCCCTAATAAACTAGTGATCATTCCAATTTCTCCTTATTTAACAGCCGCTTTTACTGCATTATCCCTTCCTGCCCTGCCTTATTCTCCCTACATGATTAAAGCTGCCCCTTTTTTTACCGGTCCAGTTCATCATAAATTTTTCTTATGCTTACCGGCAACCAGGTTTTTTTGCCCCAGTTTTCAAATTCGGGAAATGTAAACTGCTTTTCCGCCTCTTCGGCAGAAAGCCCCTGGAGCTTTAATTCTCCCAGGCGAGAGCGGAAAAGCTTAAAGTAACTCTGGAAGATTTTCCAGGTTCCTTTTTCCGCTGTCCGGTTCACCATGTCCGGGGACAGTCAACCGAATTGGCTTTTGGCCTAAATCAGCTAAAATTTTAAGCCAGTTGGCCGTATCTGTGTTTCGAGTTACAGGATGGCAGCCGTTAAAAAGGACATCACCTGCGAATAAAATCTCTTCCTCAGCAAGGTAAACCACCATGTCACCGGGGGTATGGGCATGGCCCACAAAAATTATTTCCAGGGTATGTTCTCCCAGATTAAGATACAGCCGCTCATCGGTTGTTATTTCGGGTAGACTTAGTACATCAAGCTTGAATTTCTCCCTTAGTTCATTATCCTCAGCAATTTTTATACTGAACTCTTTGGTTCCGGTAGTAGCCATAATTGACCGGCAGGCTTCACTGGCAATAATGGCTGCCCCTTTCCGGGCCAGCATGGTGTTGGCTGAGGTATGGTCAAAATTATCGTGGGTATTGATTAAATAGCGTACCGGCTGCTCAGTAACACTTTTAATAAACCGTCAGGTTTCCTCCCAGCGCCTGATATCCGCATCGATAAGCACAGCTCCACCGGCTCCAGTTACAAGGCCAAAATTACTATCACCCCTCGGGTCTCCAATATCCGTTAGAATTACATAGACACCCTGTGCCAGCTTATGTATTTCCACCTTCAATACCTCCAAAAAATATTTACTTAAAAGTTACAGGATCCAAGCAAAATTATTTCTTCCTCCCTGATAATTTCTCTATAGGACCAGAATTATTGTGCTGCTGCAAAAAATCCTTATAAAAGATGAAATGTCAATTACTCGTCAAACATCTACAACTACATCAATTAAGGCTGGCGCACTCATCGTTTTTACTTTTTCAAGAGCTGGATTAATATCCTGTG
The DNA here is from genome assembly GCA_020060185.1 of Desulfovibrio sp. Taxonomy (GTDB): domain Bacteria; phylum Bacillota; class Dethiobacteria; order DTU022; family UBA8154; genus UBA9862. The sequence goes on from JAGVAS010000113.1 coordinate 14,752, forward strand.
GAAGTTCTATCCGTAATGCAAAAACCCCCATACTCCTGGCTAAAGCAGCATAATCTATAGCAGGATCGTCGAATTTAAAGCCAAATACTTCTTCGCCTTCGAACTTAAAATTGCGCCAACCTTTATTGTTCAAAACTGGAATACATTTACAAAGGCAGGACGTCCCGAGGCACGCGCATATCCATCGCCCATTGCTGTTAATGATGTCTCGTTCAGGGCGGTTATGAATTGAAAGGAATTTTTATGCCTGTATAACTCTTTTAATAATGGGAACATTCCTGTCCCGGGAATGTTAAATATATGCCTGATCCGGAATGAAATTAACGTCTGTACCAGGGCTTCTGCACCCTTCACCTGTTTATCATCTCCCTAAGATCACAAAACCTGCGTTACTATTTAAATTTTTGCTTACTTCACCCTGGGGTGTGTCCCCTTACCTTTTAATTAAATTTATCAATAAAATCCTTAATTCCAAGCCTGACAAGAGTTTGATCTGTAGGTACACCATTTTTCGGGTCCCACCCTGCTGTTATGTAAAAATCGTTCAGTAAATCATTTAAAGGGACAGTCCTTCCTTTTGTGGGACCATCCGGCATTGCCTCACTAACCAGTCTATTCGGAAGGTGATCATCAGTTCTCGTTATTCCTTCACGTACATTAAAAATACGCTCTAAATTTAATACTCTGGCCGCAATTAATTGCAGCTCGGATATGCTTATTTCAGCTCCTGTTACAGCACTCACGGCCTTACATATTACTTCATAACCCAGGGTACTTCGGACAAAGGAACATAAAATAGAACAGTCATATATTATTCTTGAACCTGCTGCTACAAGTAATAGTTTCCCTTTACCCTGAATATCAAAGCGGGTATTATTTGCAATCTCATTTCTACATGGAGCACCTATATCGTGATGACATCCACCGCGATTGCTTAAGGCATACTGCAGGGCTTGACCAAATGAACCCCTGCACTCATACCCCCCAAACTCTAAACCCTTGGAGTGAACGGCAAAAGCTTCAGACTCTTTTCCAAAATGATAAGCTGCCGCTTTTACTCCTCCACTGAGGATTTCACCCAAGTTCCTCTTGTATGCTATATCTTCAATCAGCTCTAAAAGTCTTTCTGTTTTCCCAAAAATCAATTCTATCTTACTAACTTCATTATTTATAATCCCTTTTTCATAGCATTCCATAGCGAAACCTATAACAGCACCTGTGCTCATTGTATCAAGTCCGAGTTCATCACAAAGTTGATTTGCAGCGACAATAAATTCCGGGTCAGAAATACAAAGATTGGAACCCAGAGCATATAAAGTTTCATACTCAGGACCTTCACATTTGGCACCTTTGAATTTACCATCTTCTACCTTGGAAATATGCCCACAGGGAGCTGGACAATATAGAGAACAGGGAGCAACTTTCCACTTACTTAATAAAGAAGAGTGTGGTGAAATGTTTTCCACATCTGCAAAAGTGCCATACTTCCAGTTTCTGGTGGGCAGCAGCCCCAGATAATTAAGTGTCAGCATATCAGCCGAACTACCAAATAAACGCATTTTTGTAACCCAATCGTTTTTTTCTTTAAGAACTTTTCTAACAAAATTATAAGCCTCTTTATAGTTATGCCGGTTTACCAATGAAACATTTCCATCTCCATATACAACTAAACCTTTTAGTTTTTTTCCACCCATCACCGCCCCTACTCCACATCGGGCAAAAGTTCTCAGCTTGTCACCACCTGTAACAACAGCTGCAATCCCTACCTGATTTTCACCGGCAGGACCGATAACAACAGCTTCTGCGCCGCGAATACCAACCTCATTAATCATTTTTTGCTGTGTTTTACCGGCCGGATAACCTTTTAAGCTGACGGCATCCCTGAATTCTACCTCACCGTTTATAATTGATAAATATACCCAGTTACTTGATTTCCCCGTAATAAATAATACATCTATCCCGCTTCTTCTCAAAAAGTGACCCATTTTGGTGCTGGCTACACTATAAGCACACAGACCTGTTTGGTAAGATTTTGTTGTTAGCATAGTTTTAGAACTGAAAGGAAAATTATATCCTTGAAGGGGACCAGTGGTAAAAATAAGGGGGTTACTTTCATCCTGAGGGTCAATCCCTTTTTTTAGATTACTGTATAATAATGATATACCAAGTCCTCTACCACCAAGAAAAGCATTAACCTGCTTTTCATCTAATTCTTTTCTGGTAGTCCTCCGGGTAGTCAAATCGATAAAAAGCATTGTTCTAAGCATTACTATAGCTCCCTTTTACAACTTTTAATTATTATCGCGAATCCTAAAATAACAGTGCAAATTTAAGTAGGATAGGTTTCCCCACTTTCATTTGCACTCAAGCTCTAAAAAATATAAACATCTTTTTGGGGAAGTAATATTTATTATTCCAGCGCTTTGACCGCATCGTTATAAGCTTTTGATAATACTTCTGGCACATTCATAAGTTCTTTAATCAAATTTTTATACTCATTTCCAGGCAAAAAAGAAATAATCCTGGCGGCTTTTTCCCACTCTTCAATCAGTTTGGGTTCGGACAAACTATTCAACAGAGCATTTTCTAAAAATAACCTTCTATCTTCCGGTATACCAGGCGGTCCCATGATACCGCGTTGTGCATTTTGTAAATTACTTAAGGCTTTTATAATTATTTCTCCGTCTTTAGTAGTAACATAATTCTTGGCGGAGGGAACATCTCCAATTTTTTCCTTAAGAAATTTGGGTATTTCTCCGCCAATAAATATTAGAGGCTTAATTTCTCCTGCTTCCACCATAGGATACCTGCTGCCGACAGAACCAAAAGCCAAATCCACTTCCTGACGAATTACAGCCAATTCAACATCGGTCTGACCCGGATAACCTGATATTAATTCTGCAGGCATATCCAGTGCCTCTATTATTCCAGCAGCAGTTAAGAAAAGATTGTCCCCCGGGCCAAGCATCCCTACTTTTAGTACGCTCTCACTTTTTAAAACATCCTCCATTGATTGAAGATTCCCACCGGCTTTGGCATACATGATTACGGGTTCAGCAGTAACCCTTCCGATATTTGAATATTCTACTATGTTAAACCTGATTAATGTGGGATCAAACAGCTGAGTCATGATCATTCCCTGATTATTTAATATGCCAATTGTTAATCCATCCGGTTTGCTTTTGAATACATTTTCGGCTCCAACATTTCCTCCAGCGCCTGGAATGTTTTCTACGATAAAATGAGCTTCCGTGTATTTTTCCAGGTAAGGAACCAGTGAGCGGGCAATAACATCATAACCTCCACCAGGGCTATAAGGAACAACAAATCTAACTGTCTTTCCTTTATAAAACTCCAACGCTTCGTCTTTTTCCGTAATAGTTGTTTTTTCTTCTGCTTTTTTTTCAGGTGCAGCAGTTGTGCACGCTGATATTCCCAAAGCCATGACTAGAAAGATATATAAGGTCATTAACCAAAGCCTCGTTTTCATTTTAAAACCCCCTTTTTTAGTTTTAATTAAAAGTACGGTACCCTTAAAATATTAAACAACAAACCTTCATAAACAGCTATTTTCATGATACGTATAAAGAGAATATAATAAGCCGAACAGAAGCCTAAAGACATTAAAAAAACTAACAATAACTTTTCCCGATACTTAATTAAAAGTATTAAAAAAAGAAATAAGGGAATTGCCAGTGTAAATCCCAATAAATAGATGAGAAAATAGAACAAAAACAACCAGGCAAAGAAATTAATTTCTTTATTTGAAATTATCTCTTTAAAAGACCTGGTTTCTTTTCTCTCCTTTCCGCTGCAGCTTGCTGAGACATTCTTTTTAAAACCTGCTGTCAGCTGAATAAGGGCTGCGATAAGACCACACGTACCAAATAGCAAAGGCATACTCCTGGCTGCTACAGGTAATCCAAACGCCAAATAAATGGCCAAGGCAAAAACTACTACCAGTACCAGGCTAAAGATATTTTCCATTTTTCTTTCCATGACCTGCATCACCTCTCTAATAGGAGATCGTTTTAAACAGAGTTTAGACGTCTTACTTTTTTAATTTTCGGGCCAACAATTCAACAAATAACACTTGCGCCATACTTCTGACAAAATATTTTTAATATTGTAAGGAATATACCAACCCTTTAATTACAGACTCCAAGTAGATATTTTTACCCTTTTTCTTTTACCCCCCTTCGTCGAGGCATCATAGCCTTGTTCAAATAAGGAGTTAACAACGTGACAATTATTACAATAATTAGAACAATTACAATCGGGCGGATTAAAAACCCCCAGGAGTAAAGCCTGAAGGAAAGACTAAAATAGCGTTCCGCTATACTTCCTAGCACCATTCCAATTAGCAAAACCCCTCGAGAAAAATCTACCTTTTTCATGGCATAACCCAAAGCTGCAAAAATATAGGCGATCATTACATCAACTAGACTGTTTCTAAAAGCAAATGCCCCTAAAGTACCCAGGATAATGATAGACGGTATCATTAATGAGGCACGCAGGTTGGTAAGCTGCAGCGAAATATAAGAAAGAAAATGACATCCAATCCCTCCCAAAATGTTAGAAAACATAACCACGTATACCATGAAAAATACAAGGGTGAGCCCTTTGGTTTCAGCTAACATTGCTGGTCCAGGCTGAACTCCCCAGATCATAAATACCCCTAACAGAATAGCCATAGCTGCGGAACCAGGAATACCAAAACCGAGAGTGGGAAGTAACGCTCCCCCTTCTTTAGCATTATTGGCACTTTCCGGACCGATAACTCCCTCGATATTTCCCTGACCAAACTCTTCCGGGTGTTTTGAGGTTTGTTTGGCATGGCCATAGGCAACAAAGTTAGCAACATCCCCGCCTAAACCCGGAATCGCCCCAACTACAGCCCCCAATATGCCACATCTTAGAACCAGCCACCAGTGTCGAAAAGTTTCTAAAATGCCATACCAAACGTCTATTTGTCTTTGTTTAACTTCGGAAATGGCAACAGCGCCTTTTACTGTTAAATCCAACATTTCAGCTAAGGCAAACAAACCAATGGCTACCGGTATCATTCCTATCCCATCCCACAACTCGAGCAGGCCAAAAGTATAGCGAGGCCTGGCCAAAATTGGATCCAGGCCTATAGTTGCTATTAAGAAACCTAAAAACCCGGACATCAAAGCTTTCACCGGAGACCCGGATCCAACAACGGACATTAAGGAAATTCCTACCATGGCCAGCATAAACATTTCCGGTGCCCCCAGGCTAAGGACTAACGGCCTTACAAAGGGAACAAGCAGTGCCAGAAAAATTCCACCAAATACTCCCCCTAAAACCGAAGCAGCTATATTTGCTCCCAGAGCTCTTCCCGCTTCGCCTTTTTGGCACATGGGATAACCATCAAATACTGTAGCTGCCGTTCCCGGTGAACCAGGCGTACCAAATAAAATGGACGTAATGGAACCGCTTGTATTAATTACAGCATGGGCGGATAATAAAAATGCAATTCCTTCGTAAAGATCCATAATTAGGGCGAAAGGTATTAGTATGGAAAGAGCAAACAAACCGCCAAGCCCTGGAATAACTCCGATAATTAATCCAATCGATGTTCCTAAGGTAAGGTAAAAAAGAATATTAATGTTCATCATGGCCATTAATGCATTCCCAATTGCTTGAAGCATTACTTATACTTATACCTCCTTATATGCTATACCGCGGCTGATAGATACAACATGTCTAAATGAAAAGGGATTTCATCATTACCTACCAATAAATACAACTTTTTAGTTTTTTCTGTATTTTAAAGAATTGTATTATTAGCCATACAAAGCAAGATGTTAGAAATAAAATATTCTTTAATCATTTACCTTTAAATTTTTCTTTTTCTTTCATTTAGTTTTTGCCCGGTAAGAAAATACTCTCCTTCTACAGCCAATCTGGCCTCTTCTTCTAGCTCCTCGTCCCATTGTCCCAATGAATAACCGTACCAGGGCTCACAGGGTTCCAGTTCTGGCAATCCCAGTTCTTCCCAGATTACTTTTGCTCTTTCCATATACTCTTTCTTGGGCAGGGAAATTGGTGGGAAAGGCTCTTTTAAGATTGCATTGATTAATAATGCGGAGTCATTACCTGTTCCATGATAAGAAGCAATATCCTCGCTGTCACTGATACCGGCGAATGGAGGTCCATGTCCCTTGTCCATTCCAGATACAATTTGTACATCTTTATGCGGCTTCATACGATAAGAGGCAGCCCACATCACGGCATCCAGGTTTTCCGGATCAATATCGCTGTCCACGGCAATAATTATTTTCCCAACGCCATGGTGAAAAGTTGCGGCAGAATGCAGTGCTCGCCAAACCTCGGTGACATTTGGACGATCCATTTGAATGATAATCAGCTTTCGCAAGTTTGTTAACGGCTCATGCATAACCACTCTTTTTACGCTTCTAATACTAAGAGTATTATGTAAATAGTTGTAGAACATGGGTTCATATCCGAGACGCTTAATAATGCTGCTCTCACTGGGAGTTACCTGGCTGATAAAAGAAGTCCAGATAGCATCCTTACGATGGGTAATACATTTTACTTCCATAAAATAATTGTACTGGCGCGGGTGCATGTAGCCATGCGATTCACCAAAAGGACCTTCCGGTTCGAGGTACTCTGTGGAAATAAGACCTTCGATTACAATTTCCGCTTCCGCCGGTACATGCAGATCAACAGTCTTACAGTGGACCAGGCGAATCGGCTCACCCACGAGTCCGCCTGCTACCGTTATTTCATCCACACCTGCTGGTATTTTGGAGACGGCCGTATATGAGACCGCGGGCGGTGCCCCGATAATTAAAGCAGCTTCTAAGGGCTTGCCCGCTTTTTTTACCTTTTCGATGTGAAGGTGAATATGCTGCCCTGTCATTGGATAAAGCCCTATTTTGTCCCTGGCTTTAACCATTCCCCTGTAATTGCCAATGTTTTGTACTCTCGTTTCCATATCACGGGTTAACCAATGGGAACAGGTGGTATAGGGTGCATTATCCCATCCAGGGGTAGATATGGGAATGGGAAACTCTTCCAAACCACCACCATCTTTGTAAAGATCCTCCCCTTGATGAATTTCTTCATGAACGGGACCCGAATCCACAATTTCTGGTTTAATGGGATGGTTCAATGCCCGTTCCCAAATATTGGGAATGTCTTCTAATTTGCACTGCAGGCCGGTGGTATATACTTCTTTGGACCCGGCTAGGGCCCCTACAGTTACAGAAGAATTATACTGCCGCCCCCTGGAGTCTGTAACATTTTCAAATAAAAAGGCCCGGCGTTGTTCATCTTTAAGCCCACCCCGGTATTGCCAGCGTACCAAAGGATGCAGTTCAGTATCTTTATTGATGGAACGTTTTACCCGTACTAACAAACCTTTTTGCTCTAATGCTTGTAAATGCTGGCGTAAATCATTGTAAGCCATTTTGTTGTCTCCTTCCTGTGAAGATAATATCCTGTACCTTAAAATAAGTTTATACTTGTTTCAGACCTGGCACAATGAATTATCTTGTCGTTTATTTGAAATATTTTTACTTTGCAATTTATTTATAAGGATCCGAACAAGACTTCCTGTAAGTTCTTTAACATGCATTGGAGCTCACAAAAAAGAAAGGGGCAGCCTGAAAGATATACAATATGCCCTATTTTTCATATTCGGGTGCGTTTTCCACCTGCTCCAGCCAATTGAACCCCAGAGCCTTGATCATGCGGCTTGTTGCGTTGAGCAGGCGGGCCGGTTTTTCAGGATCGCCATTGAAATGCTGGTGAGTTGTGTAGGGAGGTATATAGACAAAATCCCCTTCTTCCCACTCAAATTTCCTGGGTTCTTCACTCCATTCCCAGATAAATTCTTCCTTGCAGTCAAAGCTCATGTCCCCGTGCAGGTCGTATCCCCTGCCTTAGAGAACATAAAAGACCTCCTCGGACATATGTCGGTGCTTTCCTGATCTGCTGCCAGGCGGTATAAACTGCATATATATATCCAACAGCATACTCCCTGGTATTAAGCTTCTCATTGATAACATGCTTCAGCTTGCCCTGGGGAGAATCCTCCCATGGCATCTCTTCAGCCTTAACAACACCTTTACGATTGTCATATTCATCTCTTGATTTTTGCGAGTCTTTTAAAGCTTCTTTATAAAAATCAGCTTTCAATTGTCCGCTGTTTGCTTTTTGAACTTCTTCGTATGGCATAAGAAAGACGTAAAGTGGGAACGGTGGCAAAAAAAGCGAGTATTCATTGGTATTGACAAGCTTTAAGAAATAGTGTATAAACTAAATATGGCAACCATTCGCAAACAAAAGGTCGGAAAGTACACTTACTGGCAGATCATTGAGTCTAAAAGAATTGATGGCAAGCCGAGGCCTGTTTTACTCGCCCACCTGGGAACCGCTGAACAGCTCTTGTATAAACTAAAGGAGGGACCTCTGGAGAAAAAAATTCGTTCAGCTTCCCATGGTGCTGTACAGCTCTTTTACGAAACAGCACAGCAACTCGAGCTGGTACATATTTTTCAAAGTCAC
>JAGVAS010000015.1 GCA_020060185.1 Desulfovibrio sp.
ACCGGTAATTTTTCGGAAAAACCGATAGGCAATAGCTGAAAAAACGTCAATTTCAGATCCCGCAAGATTTAAAAATAATTTCATGCGTCAGCACTGAGCGTTTTTCTTTTTTTTTGACAATGAAAGGTGGTTGTGTTATAATATTTCTCGCCACACTTTGAGTATTAATTTTTTTTGCGGTGGGTGTAGCTCAGCAGGTTAGAGCGCCAGGTTGTGGCCCTGGAGGTCGTGGGTTCGAGTCCCATCACTCACCCCAAAATAACCCTAAAATAAGGTTTTATTGCTGGGGTGTAGCCAAGCGGTAAGGCACGGGACTTTGGATCCCGCATCCGTAGGTTCGAATCCTACCGCCCCAGCCATTTTAATTTTTAACGGAAAAGGGCCATTAGCTCAACTGGCAGAGCACCTGACTCTTAATCAGGCGGTTGGAGGTTCGAAGCCTCCATGGCTCACCAGGGTTGTTTTTTGGTTGATTTTTTCGTTTGCTGATAAAAGTGATCGCATTTAGACACGATTTTAATAGAATAAACCGCTTTCCCCAAACGAAAAGGGAAGTGGTTTTTTGTTATTACGTATTTTTAAAAGAGGTATTTACTACAATAAATCTTCGGTTCTCTTTTTTTTAAAGCTTAAAGCTCCCACCGGGCAGGCTTCTACGCAAAGGCCGCACCCGGTACAGGGAGAGTCAGCCAAATCCGTATCCTGGAAAGTTGTTACCATCCGCTTTATTCCCCGGCGGGAGAATCCGATAGCCCCCACTTTTGCCACCTGGTGGTCAACCCACACACAACGGCCGCAGAGGACGCACCGGCTCCGGTCAAAGGTAAAGAGTTCCTGGCTTTCATCGATAGGTATATTTTTTTCAAGATGTTTTAATCTGGTTAATCTAAACTTTAAACCTCTTTCCCGGGCGATTTTTTGCAGTTCACAGGATTTATTTTGGGGACATTGGGCACATTTAAGGCGGTGGTCGGATAGTAACAGCTCAAAAGCGGTTTTAACCAGGCGGTCTACTGCCGGGGTCCTGGTCTTAACCACCATACCTTCACTAACAGGCTGGGTACATGCTGTAACGGGCTCCCGAAAGCCCTCTACCTCTACGAAGCAAAGGCGGCAGCTTGCCGGGGGCCTACTGATCTCTTTAATAGCACACAGGTTGGGAATATAAATATCGTTCTCCAGGGCGACCCATAGTATTTTTTCACCTTCAGGAGCGATAATTTTACGATTGTCGATGGTTAAAGTGATCATTTTGCTCATTTTAATTCACTTTCCTTTTCTTTCAGCAGTTCAGGTGGAGATAATTTTACCACGGCGTTATACTGGGGGGGGCAGGCTTTTAAACAGTTGTTACATTTAACGCATTTTTCCTGGCCAATAGCCTTGAGCCCGTCTTCCCTTGTATAAATTGCTTCTGTAGGGCAGCTTCCCACACACACGTTGCAAAGCTTGCTACATTTTTCCGGCGCAATGAAGTAAGTGATCAGGTGCTTGCACGTTAGAGCCGGGCAGCATCCTTCCTTGATATGCGCCTCATATTCGTCCCTGAAATATCTTAGAGTCGTAAGCACGGGGTTGGGGGCTGTTTTCCCCAGGTTGCAGAGGGAACCGGCCTTTATATCTTCTGCCAGCTCCCAGAGAATATTAAGGGAGGCCAGTTCGTTTTCCTGTCCTTTCGTAATATCGTTCAGTATCTCCAGCATGTGTTTTGTTCCCAGCCGGCAGAATGTACACTTGCCGCAGGATTCTTTCTGGGTAAATTCCAAAAAATACCGGGCAATTCCCACCATGCAGTCATCCTCGTCCAGGACGACCAGCCCGCCTGAACCCATCATCGCTCCAGCCTCCTGCAGGGAATCGAAATCGATAGGGACATCCAGGGCCGATTTCGGCAGGCAGCCACCGGAAGGGCCGCCTATCTGTACAGCCTTGAATTTTTTTTCCCCGGGGATACCTTCTCCCACGTCATAAATCAATTGCCGGAGAGTTGTTCCCATGGGGACTTCTACCAGCCCGGCGTTTGCCACTTTACCTACCAGGGCGAAAACGGCTGTCCCGGGGCTGCTTGGAGTGCCTGTACTTTTAAACCAGTCCGCTCCCTTTCTCATTATTACCGGAACATAGCAAAAGGTTTTGACATTATTAAGAACAGTGGGCTTGCCGCGGAAACCGGAAGTAGACAGGCGGGGAGGACGGTGTTCGGGAATACCCATTTTACCTTCCATGGAATTAACCAGGGCGGTTCCCTCGCCGCAGACAAAAGCCCCTGAACCCTGGAAGACTTCGATGTCAAAATCAAAACTGCTCCCCAGGATGGAATTCCCCAGCAATCCTTTTTCCCGGGCCTGCTGGAGGGCAGTTTTAACCCTGCGGATTGCCTGGGGGTATTCGGAGCGGATATAAAAGTAACCCCCGGTAGCCCCCACGGCATAAGCGCAGATTACAAGACCCTCGATAACTTGATGGGGATTGGATTCCAGGATGCTCCGGTCCATGAAAGCCCCGGGGTCACCTTCATCAGCATTGCAGATAACATATTTAACGCTGCCTTTTGCTTTTTTACATGCTTCCCACTTGGTGCCGGCGGGAAAACCTGCTCCACCGCGGCCCCGCAGGTTGGAAGCCTTGATTTCAGCTAAAACTTCTTCCGGTTTCATGGTTAATACCTTGGCCAGGGCGGCATAGCCTTCCCTGTCAATGTAGTGATCTATATCTTCAGGATCAATAAACCCGCAGTGTTCAAGGATTATTTTTTGTTCATAAACACCCCTGGGAAAATCAGTAAAGGTTGGGAAAAAGTCATTGGATTCCAGCGCAACCATGGCAAATTCAAAACATGGATCATCGTTAACCAGGAAATCTTCAACTAAACGTTTTACCAGGCCTTCATCCAGGTGGCCGTAACAAAGGGTGGGGAACCCCGGTTTGGATATTATGGCCAGCGGTTCCGCATAGCAATATCCCATGCAGCCTACCTCTATTACCCGGGCATCCAAGCCTTTGCCTGTTATTTCTTCTTTAAAAGCTTCCCTTATCTTAACGGCTCCTGCAGCTTTGCCACAAGTCGCTGTACCTATCCACACTACAGGTTTTTGCTTCAAAGATTCTATTTTCTCTGTTGCCTTTGATTTTAGTTTTTCATAGCATCTTTCTGTAGAAACTGCACCCATAACTGATTCCCTTCCTCTTCACATTTTTCCTTTTCATTTTTCTTTTTCTGGCTGTCTGTTTCAAAAGAAAGCATGATCCCGTCAACACGGGTAGGTGTCACCTTGCCTTCAATAATATCATCTACCACGACTACCGGGGCAATGGAACAGCAGCCGACACAGGCAACCCTTTCCAGGCTAAAATTCCGGTCACAGGTTGTTTCTCCTTCTTTAATGTTTAGCCGCCTTTCAAAGGAATCAAGGGCTATCTGCCCTCCAACCATGTAACAGGCGGTGCCCATACACACTTTGATTTGATGTTTGCCTGGGGGATTCAAACGGAACTGGTTGTAAAAAGTAGCCAGGCCAAAGACGTCAACGGCCGGAATGTTTATGGCTTTGGCAATTTTTTCCATGGCCAGGCCGGGTAGATAACCAAGCCTGCCCTGGACTTCCTGCAAAATGGGTATCAGGTTTTCGCGATCATTCCGGTAATTTTTCAGTATTGCATCCACATGTTCAACGATAATTTCTCTTTCGCCTTCCAGAAGCTCCATTAAAAACATCCCCTTTAAGAATAAGTTACGGTTTTGTTTCGGAGTAATTTGTATTAAAGCACTTTTTGAGCTTTTGCCCTTCAACATTATAACACAACTCCGGCTTTATGGGCCGTTAAAAAAATTTTAAATATTTGATATTAAAAAGAAAAACCGGTTACCTCCGTAACCGGAAAAGAAAGGTGTCCCGGAATGGACAAATTACAAAATAATTACCCCTTCAACATATTAAACAGTTAAGTACTGAGATAAAGAGGGGTTGGACGCAGCCATCCTTTTAGCTTCCCGTACTTGACAAGTTTATCAAAAATGTCCAGCTCTTCATGCAAAAACCTGGAAAAAATGGTACGAAGCCGGTCATTGGTAGTGTTTTGTTTTAAAGCGGTAGCATGCAACTGAAACATAAACTGTATACCCGTAAACATATCTCGAAACATCAGGTTATCTTCTATAATTTCGGCATTTTCAGGCGGCCTGATATTTTTAGGAGGTCTTTCGGGTAATGGAAGTCCGAAGTGATCCATTTCTTTTTCCAGGGTATTAATCTGCTTTTCCAGTGTTTTTTGTATTCCAGTCTGTAAAACAAGTACAAAATCCGGGTCTTTGGCGTAGTGTTCATATATCTGGCTGATTTCCAGGGTATCGTACCGGATAGACAGGTGGTTCCAGAGGTGAAAAGCTTCCCCGGAGGTTATTCTTTCCACAGTACCAGGTGGGCTCTGGGGGTAACTGGGTGGTGAACCGATCCAACCTTTTAACTTACTGTACTTTAAAGCTTGATCGTAAAGAGACAGCTCTTCATTGAGGAACTGGCGGAACATAGCGCGTATTTTTTCATTTGTTAGCGACGTTTGAATGGCGCGCAGGTGCATATCAATATTTTCTTGAAGCAGGGTCATGATCAACCTCAATAAAAATCGATCATGCATGGCTTCTGCATTAGCAGGAGTACGGACACTTTTGGGAGGTCTGCGGGGAAGGTTGATTTTTAGCTGGTTCATTGTCTTTTCCAGTTCAGTGATTTGTTGTTTGATTGATTTTGCCATCGTTTGATGGAGAAGAATTTTAAAATCTTTATCGTGAATAAAGTTTAAAACGATTTTCAGCAGTTCTATTCCATCATATCTACCCCTGAGCATATCCCAGAGGTTAAAGGCTTCCTGGGTATCAAGTTGCGGTGCAGTTTTCATTTTTAACAATTTAAAACCTCCTGTGGAATTTAATTGCTTCATCAAGCCCTATAATACCGGCTCCCATGTGTATTTTTAAAACAACCTTTCATTTTAAATGTTATAGGCTTTGTTTTAGTTTTTCCTATAAAAAATGTGCTATTCGATCATGGATAGCTCCAAAACTTATCAGAAACCTGTAAAAAAGAATCCAGAGTAATTACTACACTGGATTCTTATAAGGGACGTATTTATGGGCATTCCTGGTGCGGGCGAAGGGATTTGAACCCCCACGGGTCGCCCCACAGGATCCTAAGTCCTGCGCGTCTGCCAGTTCCGCCACGCCCGCCTGCCATTAAATATAACATATTTGAGTTTATCTTTCAACATGCTCCTGTTTTTCTTAGAAAAATCAGCTTGTTGCATTTGTCATGCGGGAATTAATATCTCCAGGAAGGAAAAGATAGGAATTAGTGGAATATTAAAGAAAAGATTTTTTATACCGGGAAGGTGGAGCAGCAATGCTTTTTGCCATAAGTGACTTACATTTGTCTCTCGGGGGAGAAAAACCAATGGATATTTTTGGGGAGCAGTGGGAGGACCACCATTTGAAGATTAAGAATAACTGGGGCAATATTGTGAAGGAGAATGATACTGTAATTTTGGGAGGAGATCTGTCCTGGGCTCTAAAACTGGAAGAAGCAGAGGAAGATTTTAACTTTATACACAGTCTTCCAGGCAAAAAAGTTTTGTTTAAGGGGAATCATGATTACTGGTGGCAGAGTTATGCCAAAGTTAACAAAGCTTTGCCTGAAAGTGTTTATGCAGTCCAAAACAACTATTTTCTTTATGAAGGCAGGATCGCCCTTTGCGGAACACGCGGCTGGATGGCACCAGGAGCGGAAAACTATGGGGAACAGGATGAGAAAATTTACAGAAGAGAATTAACGCGCCTGGAGCTGTCTTTAACTCAGGCACAGAAAGATGGCTGCAGGGAGTTTGTTGTGACACTGCATTACCCGCCGTTTACCCCCCAGGGAAAAGAGACGGGGTTTATCGAGATCATGCGGGAATTCGGTGTAAAAATATGCCTTTACGGCCACCTGCACGGGGCGGAGGGGCAAAGAGTTTTCCAGGGGGAAAAAGACAATATCAGGTATTACTTTGTATCCTGTGACTTCCTCAATTTTGCTCCGCTTTTCATTGATTTGAGCATTTTTGATAAGTAGGGGCGACCAGTAGTCGCCAGTAGGGGTTGGAAAATTGAATGAAATGGCATTGTAAATATTGAAAAGGAATATATTCCAACGTGTTCTTAGAAGAAGATGTAATTATGCCAGATTACACACATTATATTTTGATTATTGACAATTGTATTGACATCGGGCGACCAATCGTCCCTCCTACTCAGGAGGGAAGTACTCCTGAGCGTGTCGTAATTTATCATATATTAGGGAAAATGCTCGAAATCAGTCGAAAATTTTCCCCGGGTTAAGAATATTGTTCGGGTCAAAGACACCTTTAATCTTTTTCATAAGAGAGATTTCCTTTTCGCTCATAAAAAAGGGCATGTATTTTTTTCTTTTATGCCCGATTCCATGCTCCCCACTCAAGGTACCACCCAGGGAGTTGGCCGTTTTATAGAGTTTTTCCAGCACAGAGGTAGTTGCCTTATACCATTGTTCCAGTGTTATTTCTTTGTTTGGTAAGAGGTGTACATGGATATTTCCGTCGCCAAGATGGCCAAAGCTGGTACTTTCCAGATTATGCTCCCGGGACAGGCGTTCAACTTCTTCGATCAACTGGGGAATGGTGGCAGGAGGCACAACGATATCCTCGGCGATATTACCCGGGTAATAAGCTTTAAGGGCATCTGATATGCCGCGCCTGACACTCCAGAAGCGCTCCTTGACAGAGGGTGTATTGGCTACGTATACATCCAGGGCTTCATATTTAAGAAAGTGATCTGCTACGGCATTGTATTCATGCTCTACCTGTTCCGGGCTGCCGTCTATTTCCAGTAAAAGGAAACTTCCTGCTTCATCCTGGCAGGGAACTTTTTCTTTAAGCAGCCTGGTGCTCATCTCAATGCTTTTTTGATCCATCAGTTCCATGGCTGCGGGGACTATACCTGTTTCGATCATTACCAAGGGTGCAGTTTTTACTGCTGTTTTAATGTCCTTAAAGGGGACGAAGAGCGATACGGAGGCCCCGGGAAGCGGAAGGATCCGGAGAGTAATTTTGCTGAAAATACCCAGAGTGCCTTCCGAACCAACCATAAGGTGCAGAAGGTCATAGCCTGTGACATCTTTTAACCGCTTGCCGCCGGCATTAATAATTTCTCCGGTTGGGAGGACGATCTCCAGGCCACAGACGTACCTGCCGGTAACCCCGTATTTAACTGCTCTCGCTCCCCCCGCGTTTTCAGCCACGTTCCCCCCAATAAAGCAGCTTTCCAGGCTCATGGGATAACCGGCGTAAAAAAGGCCTTCCGCCTGCAAAGCCCGGTTTATGTCGTTGGTTATAACCCCCGGTTCCACGACTACCACCAAATTATCCTTGTCAATTTCCAGTATTTTGTTCATTCGTTCCAGGGAGAGGACTATGCCGCCAAAAACGGGAACAGCACCGCCTGAGAGGCCGCTTCCGGCGCCACGGGGGGTAACCGGGATCATTTCTTCGTTGGCCAGTTGCATAATTCGGGAGATTTCTTCTGCCGTAACCGGTTTTAATACGGCTTCAGGCATACTGGAGTAACCTCTTTCAAAAATCTCATCATGGCTGTATGGTTCCATTTTTTCCTGATCGTTATAGTAGATGTTTCGTGGTCCAACGATCTTTTCCAGGCGGGCTGCGATCTCCGGCGTTATTTTTTTATACATATAAGTTTGCCTCCCCTGTATTCTCTTTTTAAGGATATTTTTTCTTTAAGCATTTTCTCCTCCAGGAAGCTGATTTCCTTCTTGTTCCGTTTTACATTAATTTGTTTCATTTACATTGCTTAGATAAATGTTATAATATTATCAACGGTGACAAGTGTACAAAGAAAGGAGATTATTAAAAAAATGTGCGAAAAGGTGAAACGTCTCACCGTTTATTTTTTTATTATTGCCTTAATGTTAAGCGGTGCGTTGTCTGGTTGTGGAAACATTGCGGAGAAAGAGGTAGTAGCTACGGTTTACGGTGAGGATATTGAAGAAAAAGATATTGAAGACTTTTTAAAACTAGTCTATTTGCATATGCCGAATTCACAGGAAACATATTCCCAGGAAGAATATGCAAGTTTCCTGAAGGAAGAAATATTGTGGTTTTTAGTTGAGAACAAGGTTATCGAGCATGAGGTAAACAAACTGGGGCTTAAGGTTGACGAGGGGAAAGTAGACCAGGATTTCCTGCAAGCCAGGGAAGAACTGGTTAAGGATATTTATGGTTCTGAAGAGAACTACCAGGCGCGATTGAAGGAACTGGGGATTAAGGAAGAGTCTATTAAAAATTTTCACCGCAAGTCACTTTTAACAGAAGTGCTTTACGAGCATGTCAGTAAGGATGTCACCGAAGAAGACGCCAGAGCCTTTGCAGACGATAATCCTCTTTTTTTAGAGAAACCGGCCCAGGTCTATGCCTTTCATATTTTACTGGAAAATCGTGAAAGAGCACTTGACGTGCTTAAACTTTTACAAGAAGGTGCTGACTTTATGGAAGTGGGTCAGGAATATTCCCTGGATAAATTTGTGGAGTTGGGGAATATCAGTTCACAGGATATGCTCGATCCCGTTTTTTTAGAGGCGGCTTTTGACCTGGAGCCCGGGGAGATAAGCCAACCGGTAGAAACAGCATATGGATTTCATATCATAAAAATTACGGAAAAAGAGGAAGCAAGAGCTCTCACTTTTGATGAAGTTAGAGAAGAAGTCATGGAAGTAAAAAAACGTGAATATTTTGACCAGTATTTTCAAAAACTCATGGAAGAAGCTGATATTGAAACCTTTGAAAAAAAAATAAATGAATAAAACCCCTTTCCAAGATAAATAATAAAAGAGAACCTTTTAATGTGAATACAGTAAAAGGAGGGGAAAAAGTGAAAGCAACAGGCATTGTACGTAGAATTGATGATCTTGGCAGGGTTGTTATTCCCAAGGAAATCAGGCGAACTTTAAAAATCCGTGAGGGCGATCCTCTTGAGATCTTTGTGGATCGTGATGGGGAGGTTATTTTAAAGAAATATTCTCCTATCGGTGAACTGGGCGATTTTGCACAGGAGTATGCCGACTCTTTACACGAGGTAATGGGACATATCGCTTGTATTGCGGATAGGGATACGATAATAGCCGTGTCGGGTGCTCCTAAAAAGGAATTCCTTAATCGCCCGCTAAGTGCGGCCATTGAACGGGTTATGGAAACTCGCAAGAGCGTTCTCATTAATGATACTGCCCAGCACGAATACTACCGGGAAAGCGACGAAGAAAATCTTTCCAAATTTTACGCCGAAGTTATTGCCCCTATTATTTCTGAAGGTGACCCCATCGGTGCAGTCCTAATGGGTACCAGGACCAGAGACGTCAAAATGACCGATCTGGAGTTAAAATTAGTGGAAACCGCAGCGGGCTTTTTAGCCAAGCAAATGGAGCAGTAAACATTCTTCGTACTGGACCATGGGTAAAAAATATCTTTAAAATAGCTTTAAGGTTTTTTGACTAAAAGTAGTAACGATCATCTTTGTTACTGCTTTTTTTGTAGGGGCAATGTGTTATAATTGGAGGAGATTTCTTAAGAGGGGGCCGGGGAAGTATTGTACCGGGGCCAATCATTTATAAAGGGAGCGTTAATTCTTACTCTAGCCGGACTTTTTGTCCGCGTAATCGGAGCCGGGTTACGCATTTTTTTGGCGGCTATTATGGGAGATGAGGGTATAGGCCTTTACCAGATGGCCTACCCTATCTATACAACACTGCTGGCAGTTTCCACTGCCGGTATCCCTATTGCTATTTCCAAGCTGGTTGCCGAAAACCTTGCCCATAAAGACTACCGGGGAGCACACCGTGTTTTCATAATATCTCTCGTAATCCTGACCTTTCTGGGGGGCCTGTTTTCTTTGCTGTTGTATTTCGGTGCGGGATTTTTCGTGCAAAATATTGTGAAAGATCCCCGCGCTTATTACCCGCTGGTCAGCATTTCACCGGCGATTTTGCTTGTAACGGTACTGTCAGCCTTTCGCGGATACTTTCAGGGCTTTCAGGAAATGATGCCTACAGCCATCTCGCAAATTATCGAGCAGCTTGGTAGAGTAGTCGTAGTTATTATTTTAGTTTTTTTGCTCCTGCCTAGAGGGCTGGAGTTTGCCGCCGCAGGGGCTGCTTTTGGAGCGGTTGCGGGTGCCTTTTTAGGGTTGCTTCTTCTTTTATATTTATTTTTTAAAAACCGCGGGGAATATACAAGAAGGTTAAAACGACAAGTAGTCCGGCGGGATTTTAGTTCCCGCCAAGTACTTTACCACATAATTGCCCTGTCTATCCCCATTACCCTGGGAAGCCTGGTTATTCCTCTGGTAAATATGGTCGATCTCAGCGTAGTTCCCTTAAGGCTTCACGAAGCGGGATACTCCACGGAAGAGGCTACGGCACTTTACGGGCAGCTTACGGGAATGGCCAGCTCCGTTATCCAGTTTCCCCTTATTTTAACTATTGCCCTGGCTATGAGTCTTGTCCCGGCGATATCAGAGGCGCAGGCCTTGCAAAACAGCTCTCTTGTTAAGGGAAGAACCGAGCTGGCCATGCGCTTTACATTATTTTTCAGTATCCCGGCATCATTTGGCCTTTTTGTTTTGGCAAAGCCCACAACGCTTGTCCTTTTTGAAAATGCCGCGGCAGCGTATCCTCTTTCGCTGATGGCTTTTGGACTTATCTTTCTCTCCCTTTATACTTCCACTTCCGGTATTTTGCAGGGATTGGGGTACGTGCTGGAACCCGTTAAATACATGATCCTGGGTACCTTTATAAAATTTGTTTTAAGCTGGGTTTTTACGGCGGACCCCCGTTTGCATATCGGCGGAGCGGCGCTGGCTACGGTTATAAGTTTCTTTATCGCCTCTCTCCTGAACATCAGAAAAGTCAGCGAGGTTACCAGGTGGCGTTTTAATTTTAATGAGCTGCTGTTCAAGCCTCTGGCAGCGGCATTTTTCATGTCCTGGGGGGTGCATGTCATTTACAGGATTGCTGCAGAATTGTTTGTACCGGCATTTCCCCTGAGGTTAGCCCAGGCGACAGCCTTATTCCTGGCGATCTTGTCGGGTATGATTATTTTTGTTCTGGTACTGTTCCTAGTGGGAGGTGTCCGTGAAGCGGATCTTAAAGCCATACCCCGCCTGGGATATCCTCTTTTTAAACTGGCGCGCAGGCTTAATCTGCTGGGAAGGTAATGTTTAACCCCATTTTGGAGGGAGTTTATGCCTGAATTATATCTAGTTGGACTTGGTAAGGGCGATGAAAACTCACTTAAGATACTTGAAGAGCAAAAGTTTTCCGGGGCCTGTACCTGTCTCTTCCATTCAGCTCCCTCTCATTTAAAGGAACTGGTGGAAAAAAAGGGCCTGAGGTTTATCAATAGCTCAGAAGCCGTGGAAATAAAACCCGGTAATTCTTTAAAAGACCTTTACAGAGAAACAGTACGTCTGGTCCTGGAAATCATCAAAAAAGAAAGTAAAGTTATATTTTTCCTGCCCGGCAGGCCCTGGCCCGGTGAAGCAATAGTCAGCGAGCTTTCTTTGCAATTGCCCGGTATACAAGGATTTTTGCATGTGGTAAGCGGTGAGGATATTTGGGGTTACACCATGGATTTTTTAGGCAGGGAAATGGCTGTAGATTTTTCCAGGGGCGTTTCCTTTTATGACGCTCATTTTCTGGAAGAGTTAAGGGAACCTCCGCGGAGCCAGCTCGTCATAACCCACCCCTGCAACAAATATCTTATCTCCAGTATCAAGAAGCGTCTCTTAAGTTTTTACCCACCGGAACATAATGTTAATATCCTGCAGTTCAACAGCAAAGGCTCTCTATCCCTTTTAGAGGTACAGCCCCTGGGAAAAATAGAGGAAGCAGGAATATTTAATTGCTGGACCTTTTTCCACCTCACACCTTCACCATATTACACCCTGGGTGATATGGCCTGCTTGATGGAGCAGCTGCGTTCTCCGGAAGGTTGTCCCTGGGACAGGCAGCAGGATCATTTTTCGTTGAGGCCATATGTTCTGGAGGAAGCTTATGAGGTCGTGGGGGCCATTAACAGGGGAGTCCCCCGTGAACTTTGTGAAGAACTGGGGGACCTCCTGCTGCAGGTTATTTTTCACAGCCAGCTGGCCCGGGAAAATGAGGATTTTTCCCTCTGGCAGGTGATAGACGGTATAACGACTAAAATCTACCGGCGTCATCCTCATGTTTTTCAGAATGAGGAAGCATCCAACGCTACAGAGGTTAGATTGAAATGGCAGGAGATTAAACAGCAGGAAAAAGGTCAGGAAAAGGCGGAAAGGTTTGCCATGCCGGCGGAATTGCCCGCCCTTATGAAGGCGCAAAAGGTCCAAAAAAAGGCTGCGGATGTAGGTTTTGACTGGCCTGATATCAGCGGTGCCGTTGAGAAATTGTACGAAGAAATAAGAGAACTCCTGGACGCATATGCCACAGGACACAGGCAAAAAATAGAAGAAGAAGTGGGGGACCTGTTTTTTGCCCTGGTAAATATGGCCCGCTTTTTGGGGGTGGAAGCAGAGATAGCACTTCATTTTACAGTAGACAAATTTATCCGCCGGTTTAAATACATTGATGAACAGGTACAGCTCCGGGGCGGCGATTATTCCGGTCTTTCCCTGGAAGAACTGGACTGCTGGTGGGAAGAAGCAAAAAAACAGGAAAAGAAGTTTTCAAGGTGAGGAGCTACAAGCTCACCGTTTCAATAGGTGAAAATGACCTGTTTTAGCTCCCGTACCGCACCCTCATTTTCATATTAACTGCCATGACCATAAGGGTCACAGAAATGGATGAAAATGATCTCGCTTAGAGCCCGTACCGTGATCCCCCAGGGTGGCGCAAGGTTGTGGCGAGCGGAATGTGCAGCTTGAGTTTACAGGTTCAGCGAAGCGAGGGCTGGAGACAGCCCAGCTGACAGGACGTCAGCTGCCGGCAGGCGACCATGGAAGGGAGCTCTGCCGGGGAGGCTGTCGGAGGCCCGAGCTGAACCGTAGAACGATCTCACGCGGAACTCGGAGCGAGCACCAACCTTGCGCCACCCCCATTTTCATATTAAATGGTTAAAGGGAATAATTTTCCTCCAAAGAAGATCAGGGCTGCCAGGAGAGTAAGCCCGATATTGAAGAGCTGTCCTGTTATGTACAGGTAGACGGGTTTACCCCCTTTTCCCTGTTCCAGCAGGCGGGCAAAGTTTGTCTCTAACCCGATAGAAATAAAAGCCAGGCAGAAAAACCAGCCGCGCAGTCCCTTGGTAACCTTTAATATTTCCCCTACCTCCAAAGTGCCCAGTGCCGGAATGAGAATAAAGGAGAAAATAGCGGAAGCCAGGACAAAGCCCAGGATAAATTTAGGAAATCTGTTCCATATTTCCAGAAGCGATGGTTTGCTGTCATAAGCAGTGCGCTCTACCCGGGTTACCCAGAAAAGTGACAGGAAAAAGGCAATTACGCCGATGAGCACGTTCTGGATCATTTTAATAATCGCGGCCACTTCCATGGCTTTTTCTCCCAGGATTGAGCCGGAAACGACCACAGCACCGGTAGAGTCTACGGTGCCGCCGATTAAGGCACCACCTACAACCTGGTCCAGGCCCGCCAGGTTGATCAGATAAGGCAGGCCGATCATCATTAATACTGTGAAAATGAGGGAGAGTGAAATGGCATAGCTGATCTCCTCTTTCCTGGCCCTGGTGGCGGATCCGGCGGCAATGGCAGCGGAAACGCCGCATACCGATGTTGCTGCGCTGATGGTTGCTACAAGGGCTTTGCTGTTTATCTTCAATATTTTTGTACCAAGAAAGAACATAAAGAGAAAAACCACCGGAGTTACAAGCCAGGCAACTCCCAGGCCGTATGTACCCAAAACCATAATGCGGTTAAAAAGAATCTCTGCTCCCAGCAAGACCAGGCCGGTCTTAATGAAGAGCTCTGTACGTGTTGTTTCTGCCAGCCATTTCGGCCTTCCCACCGTGTTGCTGATAACAAGCCCTATTACCAGTGCCCAGATTACATTATCCAGCTGGTATCTGTTAAATGTAACCTGGTTGCCCAGTAAAAATGCCAGGAAGGAAAGGCCAAAAAGGAAGGGAAAACCGGTAACGTACTTTTTAGCATTCTGTTCCATGATGGCTACCGCGATAAATGTGATGAAACCCAGGCCGCAACCAAGGAGCAGAAGCTGCCATGCGGAAGCTCCCGTTAGCGCTGCCAGAGGGTTTGCAGTCCACTTTCCCGGTACAGGAATTTTATTGATGAGTTTTAAAATAGCAGCGAAGATTAATGTTGTAGCCAGCCACACCGTCCACCAATCTTCTGCTTTCCACAAAGGCGACCAGTTTAATGCAAACCATTTGCTTGTTGCCCTGCTTAGAACCAGGCTTTTCATACAATAACCTCCTCCGGATACATAGTTTAATATTTTCCAGTTATCAGAAGCAGCTGTAAAAGGCCTGCCGATTCTGATCCCGCTAAGAGTAACGGCTTTTTTATTTTATGGCGCTTCTAGTTTGAAGGTGAAAGAAAAACTTTATTTTTTAAAATTCGTAGTCATTTGTAAAAAAATTACCCCCTGTTTATTTAAACAAGAGGGTAAGAGTAGGATACGAACTCTCCTGGGAAGGTCATCGTAGACTCAAGCTGAAACGTAGAGCTTTCTTAAGCGGAACTCTGAGCTTAAGCCATAGCAAAAGCTGCGCTTACTTTGCCTGCTTTTTTCCGGATAAACGCGAGAGCTTATTAAAAAAATAGCTGTAGTTATCGAACTTGTTCAGTGAAAAAACAGGTTCGGATATAATCAGCCACAAAAGGTTTATTATAAAAAGGTAGAAAATTAACTTTATAAACATAACAACAACCAGACTCCCAGCCCATTTTCATACTAGCGGGAAAAAAGTTCAATTAAGTACAGGAAAAAGGCGGCAACTCCTCCGGCCATGAGAGGTCCTACCGGTACACCTTTCAAAAATACGATGCCGATAATGGAACCGATAACCAGCCCCAGGATAATTTGTGGCTGGCTTTCCAGCAGGTTAAGTCCCATGCCGTTTAATCTCGTGGCAATAATCCCTCCGGCAATGGCCAGTATCCCTGACAGGGAACTAAATGTAAGGAGGATTTCTTTTATCCCTACCCTTTCTAAAGCCAGAGGAACCAGGACGGCTATCATTAAGAAAAGTAACCCCAGTTCTACTCCTCGTTCCTCCAGCAGGGGAAGCAGGCTCCTGATTCTGAGCAGTTTTATGAGCAATAAAAGTCCGGCGGCTATGGTGAGGGAATTGGACCGGGCTACTAATCCCAGGATAAAGATTGTTATGATCAACATAAACCCGTTCACATTTCTGCTCCCTTGTAATATATGTATATCCAAATTATATGTGGGAGGGGTAAGGTGTAGAATCTAAGACATTAGGGATTTTATCCGTTTTTATGGAACCGTTTTTGTAGAAGGGCAAAAGAGGAAAAATATCTTCCTGGCTGCAGTAGTCGATATCTGCCTTCAACCCTGCTTTAAGGAGCCTCTGGCCATTGGCAGTTGTTTTAAGCAAATCGGCTATGGCATTTTCCTGCCTTTTAATTTTTCTGGCATAATCATAGAAATATGCCGCTGTGCAGGCCAGATCTGAAAAGGAAAAAATGTTTTCACGTTCCTTTAGATCCGTTACCAGGCGGCCGGCTGTTAAAAAATCTTCAAGGGAATAATTTCCCCTCGTTCCCGAACAACAGATGACGATATCTGTTTTTTGACCGGATAGCCATTCTCCTACAGTTTTTGTATTTAACAACGCGCAGATAAGGATTATGCCGGCAGATTTAACCTTTTGCAGTGTTTTGGTACCATTTGTAGTGGTGAGGATTAATCCTTTATTCTTCAAGATTTCATGGCAATATTCCAGCGGGGAATTTCCCAGGTGAAAGTTTTCCAGGTACTGCCCTTCTATTTCACCTCCCAGGAGGTAATTTTTATATTTCTGTTTTTTTAATTCCAGCGCCTCCTGAACCGAAGACACGGGGATTATTTCCAGACACCCCCTGCTTAAGGCGGTTATAATTGTGCTGGTGGCCCTCAGGGTATCGATTACAATGCATATTTTACCTCTTACAGCGTCAGTTTTTATTTGCTGGTGGGTTAGGATAAGATCTACGAACATAATAATTGTACCTGCTCTTTATAAATTTAAGAATGTACTTGTTGTTTTTCTTTTTCTGCCAGTGACAGTTTAAAAGTATCAGCTCTCAGTCCGTTTCGGAGCGATTCCAGGGAGAGAACATCTTCAGGGGGAATATTTCCCAGATTTACATTGGGTCCAAACATGGTGATAAAGTCTACCTGTTGATTTTTTAGAGGGGCTTCCCAGATAATTTGCTCTTGTCCGGTAATGGACAATAGTAGTTTGTTCATTTTTTCGCGCTCGATGTTTCCCTGCTCGTTAAAGATGGTAACATTCTTTCCTGATTCCCTGGCTTCTAGGATAACCTTGAAAGCACCATCCTCCAGATCCCTTTTTACCTGTTCGGCCATGAGTTCAGGATAAAAAATCTCACCCGCTTCTTTTTTTCCTATTTCTGTCAAGACCAGCAAATCATTATCCCGGGCCATTTTTATAATTTGACTCCTTTTCCAGGCGGGTAGTTCAATGGTTCCATCGGAAATTTCTACAGCTGAAAAACCCAGCTCACAGGCCCGGTGCAGGTAAGGTTTAAGTTTTCCCTGGATATGCGCAATTTCCAGAAAGGTGCCTCCAGGGTAAACAATAACATTAAAGGAATGTACCATCTCGATTTTTTTCCGGAGAATTTCTTGGTTATAGAGAGCAGAAGAGCCAAAACTTAATTTCCAGAAGTCTATGTACTCTGCACACATCTCCAGGATGTCGAAAGTTTCCCTTAAACCTGTACCTTTATCAATGATCATAGTAATACCCCTGAAACGGGGTTTGGCTATGGTCCTGTCTTGCAGGGGAAAATAAATATCCAGGTCCCATCCATTATGTATCTTTTCTCTTTTCAAAACTGCTCCTCTCCTTTTTAAGAGTTAAAATATTTGTTTATCCTATTCCTTTACTGGCTTAAAAGTGACTCACGAAGAGGTTGACTGAATAAATTATCCATCAAGTGTTAAACTAGGGATGCTTAACAAAAATCACTAGATTATCTAGACCAAAGGGGTAATAAAAAATGTCTTACTACCGGAATTTGATTAAAAAATTTAGCCCTTTTATCGCAGCCTTCATTTTGATCGCAGTATATGTAGCCAGTTGCCAGACGAGTTATTTCAGGCCTGCCGAACCTCCTTTTGGCGGCCGCCAGGAACCTCCGTCCATACCTCCGGAGATAGCAGCGGGAGAAAGGGAGGAACCTGTTATTTCCGTATATATTGCGGAAAAAGGTGCCGTAGAACAGATGGGTATCGAAGATTATATAGCCGGGGTGGTGGCCGGAGAGATGGATCCGAATTGGCCCCTGGCAGCACTGGCTGCCCAGGCCATTCTCGCCAGGACTTTTACCCTGCAGAAAATTGTCGAGACCGGGGGAGTTCCCCACCGCAATGCACATGCTTCCACAGATATTGAAGAGTTTCAGGCTTACAGTGCAGAGGATATTACCGATCAAGTCAGGGAAGCCGTAAGGATAACCAGGGGGGAAGTAGCCTGCCATAACAACCAGTTTATCAGGGCCTGGTTCAACGCTTACGCCGGGCCGAGAACAGCCCATGCTGACGAAGGCCTTGCTTTTAAGACCAATCCACCGTATATCCAAATTGTGGAGAGTCCCGGTCAGGAAATCATTCCCCCGGAGGAAGGCAAATGGTCGGCCAGTTTTACGCTGGAACAGGTAAGAAATGCTGTGAGACAGGCAACTGGGAAAGATCCGGGGCCTGTACGGAGGGTCAAAATAGCCAAGTATGGCCCTTCCGGACGCGCCGCTTCTTTTCTGGTAAATAACCAGAAGATTTCTGCCCCGGGTTTGCGTTTAAGCCTGGGAAGCACGGAAATGCGCTCTACTTTTGTGGAGGAAATGAATATTAATGGAGGCAGGCTGCATATGTCGGGAACCGGTTACGGGCATGGCGTGGGAATGTGCCAGTGGGGTGCCCGTGCCATGGCTGAAGAGGGAAGATCACCGGAGGAAATCGTAGATTATTTTTATAAAGATATTAATATCGTGTCTTTATGGGATTAGCAGCAGGCATATTTTGTTTACCTCTCCAGTATAATGATATAAGAAGGAGAGGTATGCCATGGAGGAGAGTAAATATTCTTCCAGACAGCAGGGACGCCACAAGCTGGTGGTTGATAACAGGGAAAAAGTTGAGGTTTCGGGGGTTTTGAACGTTGACAGCTTCGACGATCAGGAAATTATCCTGGAAACCGAACAGGGCCTGCTGGCGATGCGAGGCGAAGAACTGCATATAAAACACCTGAACCTGGAACAGGGGGAACTGGTCATTGAAGGTTTCCTCCTGGAGTTGGCCTATTCGGAAGAAAGAAGCTCAAGGTTAAAAGACAGGGGTAAAAGCTTCTTGGAGCGACTTTTTAAATAATGCTTACCGTAACTGTTGAACAGCAATTTATAGTTTTTTTATATTTAAGTACTGCGGGAGTTATGATCGGAGTGGTCTTCGATTTTGTTAAAGCCTGGGGAAAGATTTTTCACTTTTCCAGGAAAACTTTTTTTGCCATCGATCTTTTCATCTGTTTAGCAGCTACTCTTATCGTATATCAGGTCCTTTTTTTAACTAACTGGGGTGAAGTAAGATTTTACGTTTTCCTGGCATTACTCCTGGGTCTTATTCTATATTATGTCTTATTCAGCCGGTATCTGTATAACTTTTTTTTAAAGTTCTTTAAAACTATAAAAAAGTTTATTTTAAAAATATTAAAGGTAAATAAGGCTTTGCAGGATTATCTGAACAAAAAAAGAATTAACTGTATGGAAAGCTATAAAAATTTTAAAAAATTTTTGCGAAAGGAAAAACAGCATGACCGGTAAAATTGTGAACTATCCTGATCGTTCCAGGAAAGATTTAACGAGGAAATTTGCAATTATTTTTTTTATAATCTGTATTTTAGTTTCTTTATACTTATTTATTGGACAAACCTGCGCTTACCTGCAGGTTAAAAAGGAAATTAAAGATTTAAAGTCCAGCGTGGAAATGATCGAGGCAGATAATGAACGTTTAAAGGAGGAAATTATACTTTTACAGGACAAGGAGTACCTGGAGATTCAGGCTCGTAAGCATCTGGGAATGGTGCGCCCGGGAGAAATAATTTTTTTTGTAGGGGATTAGGGTTAAGCCTTCGAAGCACATCGAAGCACCAGGCATTCCGCAAACCAATAACTTAAAATCGTAGCAAATGGACGTGGTAAGGGGTTTTAAGAGGGGCAGCGCAAAGTACTGCAAATTCGAATATTCAG
>JAGVAS010000076.1 GCA_020060185.1 Desulfovibrio sp.
ATTGCCAAGCGTTTTGGGGTATCCCTGGATGCGCTGATCAGGGCCAATCCTCAGATTAAGGATCCCAACCTGATATTCCCGGGAGATATCGTATTTATCCCTTAAAAGGGGATAAATAAATACTTATTGTTGTCCAAACTGGAAAGGCCGGGGAAGAAAACCCTAAGTGGTAAGAAGGGGCTGGTTTAATAAAAACCGGTTCTCTTCTTTTTTGCAGTTAAAAAAATTGGCATAATATGTTATCAGGTAGGATTATTTTACATAAATTTTGAAAAAAACTCCAGAGGCATTTAATAAAACATCCTTAAGCATGAAGCTGTTAAAAGGAAGGACAAGGTCTAATATACAGTTTGAGTATAAAATGTAAATAAGATTATAATTATAACATAAATTAACAGATATGTAAGAAAGGAGAATTTAAGGTTATGCTTGTACGAAGACGTCTGCTGATTATTGTGCCTCTGGTTTTACTTCTCGTCTTTTCCCTCGTTTCTACTGCAGCTGCAAGCCAGATGACAGGAACTGTGATTTTTAACGGTGAGAGGATTCCTGTAAACATTGTTCAAGAAGGGGGGGGGGGACAACCCTTATACAGGATAGAAATACCCTGGCAGGATGCCCAAGGTAACAGGAGAATTATTATCCTTTACCGAATTAATTTACAGGCAATCTATCCTGGCACGTCGCCAACACCCCAGCCGCCGGCACCCCAGCCGCCGGCACCCCAGCCGCCGGCACCCCAGCCACCGGCACCCCAGCCGCCGGCACCCCAGCCGTCACCTTCACCGTTACTAACGGCTGAAGAAGCACAGATGTTCAACCTGGTAAATCAGGAGCGCGTAAAAATGGGTTTAAACGAACTTAAAATTCATGAGGGCCTTGTAAAGCTAGCACGTCTGAAAAGCAAGGACATGATCGATTTAGGCTATTTCGCTCACCAATCACCCACATATGGTTCTCCCTTTGATATGATGCGCAGAGCAGGGATTTCATTTAGCTATGCGGGAGAGAACCTTGCCGGTGCGCCTACTGTTTCCCGCGCCCACACAGCTCTAATGAACAGTCCGGGGCACCGTGCCAATATATTGAACCCTAACTTTACGCATCTAGGAATCGGTATTGTAGATGGCGGGCCATACGGAAAAATGTTTACCCAGCACTTTATCGGAGTAAGATAGACAATATTTATTACTTGCTCTCTATATGTTTCAGCGGGGCAGATCCGAATGGCAAAAGCATTCAAACAATCCAGTCTTTTAATAAGGGTGGCGCCGTGCTGTGGTTAGCGGTTTAGCTGCCCTTATTTGTTGATTGTTATTTTTCCCGTGGCATGCAGATAATTTCTTTAACTACGGTATCAAAGAAGTTGTTGGAATGTGCAGGGAGTATAACGCAGGCTGTATCGGCTCCTTTCCCGCTCCCTGCCACAGAGATGATCTCCTCCCCATAGGGTATGAGACCGGCATCCAGGGCCATGCCGGCTACCTCAACACATACTTTAACACCCTGCCCCAGCATGCGCAGGGAGGCTGCGATAATTTCCGCCGGGTATAGCCCGCCGAATTTCAACCTTACCGCCCTGTCCACACCTGCCAGAAGATGGGTGGTAGTAAGAACCTGGGCACCTTTTTGCAGGAGGTATTGTTTCATTTCCGGGGTGATTTCACTTTCGCCGGGATTTGCAAACCCTACGTGGTGAGTGACGCAGACGACCTGAATATCTTTTTCCAGGAATTTTTCTGCGGTTTTTCCGCTATTGGAGGCTATGACGATGTATTTAATACCCAGCTCTTTAGCCCGTTTCAGGGCTGCTTCTGCAGTAGGAACGGTATTAGACGGCCCGCTTTTTTTCCAAAGCAAGGGTAACACTCCTTTGCGATATGATAAATGTAGACCGGAAAGGCTTATTTCAGAACGTGGGGAAAAGTTTCCGGTCCGGCGCTGCATTTATTGTACTATAAATTCCCGTATTTTCCAAGTTTTTTACTCATAAAACCTGTCTCAAGCGAACTCGGAACTGCGCCACCAGCAAAACGCTGCGCTATTTTCAAACTAAATATCTTTTCATACATTGACACGGGAAGCCTTGATCTGCTATGATCAGAAAAAGTTCTATCCGGATAGATATTGGGGGTGCAGGTTTTTGGAAGAGCGGTTTATAAAAGAAGGGATAACGTTTGACGATGTACTGTTAGTGCCGGCTCGTTCAAAAGTTATGCCCCGGGATATAGATATAAGCACCAGGTTGACCTCCACAATACGGTTAAATGTTCCCATTATGAGTGCGGGTATGGATACTGTAACCGAATCCCGCATGGCCATCGCCATTGCCAGGGAGGGCGGTATTGGGGTTGTCCACCGAAACTTATCTATTGAACGGCAGGCGGAAGAAGTTGACAGGGTTAAACGGTCCGAGCACGGTGTTATAACCAATCCTTTTCATCTTTCTCCCATGCATACTATCAATGATGCTGCCGCACTGATGGAGCGCTACCGCATTTCCGGAGTCCCTATCACTGTGGAAGGAAAGCTTGTCGGCATCTTAACCAACCGTGACCTTCGTTTTGAAAGAGATTTCAGCCGCCTGATCAAAGATGTTATGACCAAAGATAACCTTATTACGGCGCCGGAGGGAACCACACTACAGGAAGCCCAGGAGATACTGGCGCGCCATAAGATTGAAAAACTGCCCATTGTCGACAAGGATTTTAATTTAAAAGGACTTATAACTATTAAAGATATTGAGAAAACGATCGCTTATCCGCGTGCTGCCAAGGATAACAAAGGAAGGCTGCTGGTGGCTGCCGCAGTGGGTGTGGCGAAAGATACCATGTCCAGGGTTGCTGCCCTCCTGGAGGCTGGTGTTGATGCTCTGGTGGTTGATACCGCCCATGGACATGCCGAGCAGGTTATGCAAACGGTACGCACCATAAAACAGGAATACCCTGAAGCAAATGTGGTTGCCGGTAATATTGCCACGACCGAAGCAGCCCGTGATTTAATTCGTGCCGGTGCGGATGCTCTTAAAGTGGGGGTGGGGCCGGGCTCAATCTGTACTACCAGGGTTATTGCCGGTATTGGTGTTCCTCAGATTACCGCTGTTTATAATGTCTCCCAGGTGGCACACAGTTATAATGTTCCCGTTATTGCTGACGGCGGCATAAAATATTCGGGAGATATAACTAAAGCCCTGGCCGCAGGAGCGGACTGCGTTATGATCGGCAGCCTCTTTGCCGGTACCGAGGAAAGCCCGGGCGAAATGGAGATATTCCAGGGTCGCAGCTACAAGGTATACCGCGGTATGGGGTCTATCGGGGCCATGAAAGAAGGAGGAAGGGACCGCTATTTCCAGGAGGATGATCAAAAGCTGGTAGCTGAGGGAATTGAAGGCAGGGTTCCCTACCGGGGGACCGTGGCAGATATGGCCTTTCAACTGGTTGGGGGGCTGCGAGCCGGTATGGGCTACTGTGGTGTTCGTAATCTCGAGGAATTGCAAACCAAAACAAAGTTCATTCGCATAACTAATGCCGGTTTGGTGGAGAGCCACCCGCATGATGTCCAGATTACCAAGGAAGCTCCCAATTATACTTTGCGTTAAATATGGCCTGTAGAAAAGAATGCTGCTCTAATCTACCGCCTTCCGGCGGTTTTTTTATAATAGAGGCAAAATGAATTCTGCCTGCATAACATAAACTAACGTCTATAAAGTGGGTGAAGGCATGGCAGCCGGCAGGGGAAAGAAGTGTTTCTTTTGTAAAACAGGCAAAAAATCCGGTTTAAATGTCTTAACGGCATTTATTTGCCTGGATTGCGAAAGGGAAATAGCCGCCCTTTCCCTGGATGATCTAAAATACCGCAGTTATATGAGGGATATTAAAAGGTTTTGGAATGGACTGCAGGGAGAGGAAAGGGTTTTTTAAGATCAAGTACAAAATTCCGAACGAGAGGTGTTTTAAAAATAAGCGGGAAATTAAGCCAGAGGGAAGCTCCCCTCTTTGCAGCAGCCAGGGATTACCTGAAAAAAGGGTTTTTATCCTTTCATGTTCCCCTGCACGGCAGGGGATTGGGTGCTCCTGATTTAGTGCGTAAGGGATTTAATGCGGCCATGCACTGGGATTTAACCGAGCTAGACTCCCTGGACGACTTACACCTTCCTCACGGTGCCATAAAAAAAGCCCAGAAACTGGCTGCCCTGCTTTTTAATGCCGAAGAAACTTTTTTCCTCGTAAATGGAGTAACGGTGGGCCTTATTGCCCTTTTTTTGACCCTTTGCCGCCCCGGGGATAAAGTCCTGCTTACCAGAATATCTCATAAAGCGGCTTTGCACGGAATTGTTCTTTCCGGGGCCAGGCCTGTTTTTCTTCCTGTGGAAAAGGACAGCGCTACAGGGTTCCCCCTGAATGTATCCGCAGGGGTAGTTGGAAAAGCCCTGCAGGAACATCCTGATGCCAGGCTCTTGCTTGTCACCTCGCCTTCTTACTGGGGTATTACGGCTGATCTGCCGGCTATTAAAAAAATTACAGCCAGGCATGGTGTGATTTTCGCTGTTGATGAAGCTCATGGAACGCACCTTTCTTTTTATGGCGGTAAACTGCCTCACAGTGCCATGGCAGGAGCAGATATATGGTTACATAGCGCTCATAAATCTCTGGGCGCACTGACACCGGGGGCC
Organism: Desulfovibrio sp.; assembly: GCA_020060185.1. Classification (GTDB taxonomy): domain Bacteria; phylum Bacillota; class Dethiobacteria; order DTU022; family UBA8154; genus UBA9862. The sequence goes on from JAGVAS010000076.1 coordinate 4,673, forward strand.
TTTTTACACCTGGGGAAGAAAAACCCCGTTCCCCGGTTAAAATTTTGGCTGCAGGTTTTGCAGACAAGCAGTCCTTCTTATCCGGTGATGATTTCCCTGGACCTGATCAGGCGCCAGATGGCCCTCAAGGGGAAAACTCTTTTCTCCCGCTCATGGAAATGGGCGCGTTATTTCCGGCATGAGCTGGGAAAAAAAGGATTCGAGCTTTTTTCTCCCTTAAACCAGGATGGTTTTAACCTGGATCTTTGCCGTATAACTTTGTTATGCCCACAGGGAGAAGGGCATTACCTGGCAAAAAGACTGGCACAAAGGTACCGCCTTCAGGTGGAGATGCGGGATAACAGTTTTTTGCTGGCTATCGTGGGACCTTCCCAGCTGTTTTTTTCTGCCGATTACATCGCCCGGGCTTTTAACAGGGCCAGGGAGGAGATTATGGTATTTAATCCCGGAACCGCCGGGTTAAATAATACCGTAGATTTTCCCCCTTCTTTTTTTGAGGATGGCAGTAAAACTTCTTTTGAAAGTAATAAGGGAGACTCTTTTTCGCCTTTTTGTTTAACTCCCAGGGAAGCATTGTATTCCCCTTCCCTTGCTGTTCCTCTTGAGGAGTCATCGGGGAAAATTTGCAGTGAAATGGTAGTCCTGTCGCCTCCAGGAATACCTCTTTTATCTCCGGGAGAAGTTATAACTGAGAAAGTAGTTTGCCACCTCCTGAAAAAAAGGGCCGGAAAAGCGCTTTTTCAGGGTGCTGCTGATCCTTCCCTGAAAACAATTAAAATTGTTACAGGAGACCTAAAAATATGATAGAATAAAAATAAAAAGAACATACTAAAGTTGGTGAACTATGTTAGATGAGAAGGGGAAAAACAACGGCCTGTTCTTAAGTATTGAGGGACCTGATGGCGCCGGCAAAACGACCCAGGCCAGGCTGTTAAAAGAACGGCTGGAAAAGTTGGGCCTGAAAGTTGTTTTGACCAGAGAGCCAGGAGGCACTCCGATTGGAGAAGAGATCAGGAAACTTCTATTAAATCCGGATTTCCGGGAGATGACCGTCCCCTGTGAGGTCTTGCTTTACAGTGCGGCCCGGGCCCAGCTGATCAACCAGTGTATATACCCTTCTTTAAAAAAAGGATTAATTGTTATAAGTGACAGGTATCTTGATTCTAATCTAGTTTACCAGGGCTTGGCCGGGGGAGAGAAACCGGAAATTATTGAAACGATTAACATGTGGGCCACGGGGCAGCTTCTTCCGGAGATTACTTTCCTTCTGGATATAGATGTGGAATCGGGGCTTCTGCGTTTACAGGGAAAAGGTACAGGTGCGGAAAAGTGGCGGGGTGATCGTATGGAACAAAAAGAACTGGAATTTCACTGCAAGGTGCGGCAGGGTTTTTTGCAGTTGGCATCTCGGGACCCCAAACGCTTTTTTGTTATTCAGGCGGGGGACGGGCCGGAGGTAGTTCATGAGAAAATCTGGGGAAAAATACAGGAACTTTTACGAGAAAAAACCTGTTTTCGTTAAGGGAACGATAAAAAGTGATCCAGCCTTCGTCTCAAGTTCTGGTAAGGAGTGAGATTAAGGTGGGCTTTGAAGAGATTATCGGCCAGGATCTTGTGCTGGAATCTTTAAAAAGGACTATTAAGAGCGGGGAAATAGGTCATGCCTACTTATTTTCCGGTCCTGCCGGAAGCGGTAAAAAAACCCTTGCTCTTCTTTTTGCCCAAGCACTAAACTGCCGTAATGATCTGAAGAACCCTTGTCAACAATGCCTTTCCTGTCGTAAAATCCTTAGCGGCAATCATCCCGATCTTTATATTATAAAACCACAGGGAGCCTCGTTAAAAATCGGGCAGTTGCGAGAAGTAAAAGATAGTCTTTATCTTCTTGCTGTGGAAGGCCGAAAAAAAATCTGTATTATTTATGATGCGGAACTCCTGACTTTGCCTGCAGCAAATAGCCTCTTAAAAATTCTGGAGGAACCTCCGCAAGATTTGGTTTTTATCTTATTAACTGCCAGGCTATGGGACTTGCCTCCTACTGTTGTTTCCAGGTGTACTCATTTCACTTTAACGCCTTTACCGGGAGAAAAAATGAAACAAATCCTGGGAAAGTATGATTTTTCGCTTCCTGAGGAGAGAGAAATTATTATCGCCCTGGCCGGAGGAAATCCTGGCAAAGGCCTGGAAATGGCTTCCCGGGGTGGCTGGGAAAATAAGTATAAAGAAGCTTTTTTATTAGTAAAAAGTATTGAAGATGGTCCGGCAGAAGATATTTTTCTCAAGGCTGAAGAATTTTCCAGGAGGGATGATTTACAAGAATTTTTAGAGCTCTTGCTTCTTATTTATCGTGACAGGCTCGTCCTTAAACTGAGCAGTCAGGAAAACGTTTTAATAAATAGCCTTATACAGCCGGATAATAAGGGCAGAGTTGAAAGCTCTGCCAGTACTGGTAAAATATTGGTTAAAGAAGAAGATCAAAAAAATACCTTTTTTTTGGAAAAAATATGCCGTGCCCTGATGCAGTTGCAGGGAGAGTTACATCATAATATCAATCTGCGTCTTGCTATGGAAGTTTTGTTTTTAAAAATGAGAGGAGCTGTTTGAGGTTGCCTAAGGTTGCAGGAGTCCGTTTTCGGCGGGCAGGAAAAATATATTATTTCGATCCCGGCAATTTGGAGCTTAATGCAGGTCAGGATGTAATTGTAGAAACCAGCCGGGGGTTGGAGTTTGGTGAGGTGGTTCAGCAAAATAAAGATGTTTCCGATGAGGAAATAGTGCCCCCTTTAAGACTGGTCCGTAGAATAGCTACCGAGACTGATTATAAACAGCTTGCGGCAAACAGGCAAAAAGAAAAAGAAGCCATGCATATTTGCCTGGAAAAGATCGAAAAGCACAGGCTGGAAATGAAACTGGTAGATGTGGAGTACACTTTTGATCATAATAAGATTATCTTTTATTTTACAGCTGACGGGCGTGTTGACTTTAGAGAGCTGGTAAAAGACCTGGCGGCTATTTTTCGTACCCGCATTGAACTGCGCCAGATTGGGGTAAGGGACGAAGCTAAAATGCTGGGGGGGCTGGGCCCTTGTGGAAGGGGTTTATGTTGTGCCACCTTTCTGGGAGATTTTGGGCCTGTTTCTATTCGGATGGCCAAGGACCAGAATCTTTCTTTAAATCCAACAAAAATTTCCGGAATCTGCGGGCGGCTTATGTGCTGCCTGCGTTACGAAGTAGATCATTATGAATTTTCCAAAGGAGATTTTCCCTCCCCTGGAGATCTCGTTATTACACCTCATGGTGACGGCAAAATCATCAGCCAGAATTTAATTAAAAAAACTGTTCTGGTAGACCTCCTGGAAACGTCCAGGCACGAGGAGTTCCCGATAGAAGAAATTGAAAAATTACCTCCTTGCGAGGGTAGAAAAATGGAGTAATATCCATTATGGAGATAGAAGGAAAAAGTAACGGTCCGGAAAAAGGGGTACTATACCTTTGCGCTACACCCATAGGGAACTTGCAGGATATTACCCTGAGGGCTCTGGAGTGTTTAAAAGAAGCCGATCTAATTGCAGTGGAAAACATTGAACATTCCAGGAAACTGTTAAGCCATTATGGTATCGGCACTCCCCTTATTTCCTACCGGGAATCCAACAGGGGAAAAAAAAGCAGGATTATCCTGGAAAGGTTAAGGCAGGGAGCAAAGGTTGTTTTAATTTCCGATGCCGGTATGCCCGCAATTTCCGATCCCGGCTATTACCTGGTACACTTGTTACTGGAGGAAAAAATTCCTTTTACCGTATTACCCGGGCCATCTGCTGCTCTTACCGCTTTGATAATATCCGGTTATCCTGTTAAAAGGTTTGTTTTCTGGGGGTTTTTAAGCCGCAAAAAAGGAGAATTAAGAAAAGAACTTGAAGCTATCGCCAGAGAAGATAAAACGGTTGTCCTTTATGAATCACCCCACCGCCTGAAAGCAACTCTCACAGAAATGGCGGAAATTTTAAAGGACAGGCAACTGGCCGTGTGCCGTGAACTAACTAAAAAATTTGAAGAGGTTCACAGGGGCAATGCCGGGCAGCTTTTAAATTTTTTTCTCCAGGAACCTCCACGGGGAGAAATTACCCTGGTAATTTCTCCTTTAAGCCATCCCAGGAAAAGTTTGTTAGATATAAGAGAAGAATGTGAAAAAAGCCTCCTAGAAGCCATAAAAAAAGGAAACACACCTACAGAAGCTGTTAAAAAGGTGGCAAAAAATTTGTCTCTTAAGAGGAACGAAGTATATGAGGTTTTAATGAAGCTTAAGAGGTAAAGGGAAAGGGGACACACCTCTTTCAGAGGAATGTCCCCGTGGAATGTCCCCGTGGAATGTCCCCGTGGCGTAGCGGAATAAGCAACCTATCGCTGTAGTAATAATAAAGAACGAAAAATGCAAGGTTTTGAAGTACCTTGCATTTATATTTTAAAATTATACAAGTGGTCAAATTTTTAATTGGAGCAGCTTGAATAAACCTGGTCCTTTAGTAACTATTAATAAAAAGAAATAAAGTTAATTATTAAGTATTAGTCCATCATTTTGCTAACACAATCCTGGCATACTATCCTGCCGCTGAACTGCTTTACATTGTCTGCGCTGCCGCAGAAGATGCACGCAGGTTCATACTTTTTAAGCACTATTTTTTCACCATCTACATAAATTTCCAGTGCATCTTTTATTTTGATACCCAAGGTTCGTCTGAGTTCAATAGGAATAACAACCCTCCCTAATTCGTCAACTTTTCTGACTATTCCTGTGGATTTCAACCCCTCTCCCCCTTTTTACAAATTTCGACATTAATTGTCAAAAACTATTATACCAGTTATTGCCATAAAAAGCAATACCTTTCTTGCACAAAAAAGTAAAATTTGTCTAAAAAAGTACTATCCATTGTTGTGACCCGCAGGGTTTAATTTAATGATAATCCTGTCTCCGATCTGGAGCTCATGTTGCATGGAGCATAGTTTGTCATTTACCAGGCAACTTATTTGACTGGAGTCAAGTTCGGCCAGGTTTATAAAATCACCCAGGGTGCCCATACCTTTAAATTCGATCCTATCCCCCTCTTTTAAAACCTTTTCAGGATCTGCTTTTTGCCTGTTTACCAAAACATGGGGAAACAGGCCAAATGGCTGATTATTAAAGTAAACATAATACCTGTCGGGGGGGAACAAATCCCTGGCTTTGACAACGGGTGTTAGGCCTTGCGTAGCCTCTATGATTTCGATTTTATCGTTATTTTTTACCATCGTTTCCAGGGAAGCTTCTTTTCCGTTGACCAGGATACGGGCATTTTCCCCGGGAATTCCCGGTATGATTTTTTCTTTTCCATCCAGGAATACCCTGAGATTAGGTCCTCGCCGCCCCAGCAGCTTTTTGGAATGGAAAGCCGCTGCCACCAGAGCATTGCTCACTTTAAGGTTTTCCGTATCGAGAAGCCGTATTACTTTTCCGTTTACAGTAAGATAAGAGAAGCCAAAGTAATCTTTATGTAATGCTGATACGGCAATACCCAAAGGGGTAATTGACTCCGGGCCGTTAAGCTTGTTGCCCGTATAAATAACCTGATCCACGATTTCCCGTCCCCGAATGGCAACCATGTTAACGGGCAAATCCAGCTTTTCGGCCAGCTTTTCCCGGAGCAGCGGCGCCCGGCTCCCCCCTCCGATACAGAAGACCGCCCGTGTGGGACCATTATTATATTTTTTAATGACAGAAGCAATTTCAGAGGCGATCTTTTCTACTACGGGCACGGTTACTTTTAAAATTTCTTCGGCAGGTAGATTGTAACTGTTTCCCAGGATATCTTTAAAGGAAATATGGTTTTTTTTCTGCGTAATCATCAGTTTAACTTTCTCTGCCGTATTAAAATCCAAAAGAAAGGTTTCAGCGATCTGTTCTGTTATTTCGTCCCCTGCCAGGGGTACCATAGCATAACCGATTACTGCACCTTTGTGTGTGATGGCTATATCCGAGGTTCCTGCCCCTACATCCACCAGGGCCAGGTTGAGTGAGCGGTATTCCGGGGGAATAGTGACATTTAGGGCGGCAATAGGTTCAAGGGTAAGGTTGCTGACGCTCAGCCCCAGTTCTTCGATTACAGTAAGCAGGCTGTCAACCACAACCTGTGGAAGAAAAGTGACCAGAACCTCTACCCCGAACTTTTTACCTCTTTGCCCGGTTAAACTACTAATGGGAAAATCATCCAGGTAATACGCCACTGTGGAATAGCCAACACAGTAATATGAGTCCCTGGTATCGTTTTCTTCACCACTTTCATTCAAAAGAGTTTCCCGGGCTTTTTCCACCGCTTCCAATTCCAGGGAGGAAACTTCTTCCTTTCTTATCCTGTATCCAGGTTCAATTTCTTTTTCTACCAGGCTGCGGCAGGTTTTAAGAGCCCTTCCGGCAGCGGCTATGGCCACTGTTTTTAAACCTATTCCCAATCGTTTCTCCAGTCTTTCTTTAACTTTTTTGGCTGTTATTACAACACCTTCAATATTATGTATTTGTCCGTCCATCATATCTCTTTGGGGATGATAAGCAATTTCTGTAGATAGAACCCTTAATTTGTTATTTTCAGAATAACACACAAGCCCGATTATACTACGGGTCCCTATATCCATAGCAAAAATCAAACGCTCAGGGTTTATAACAATACTGCTTTTTGACAAAACAAACACCTCGCGTTGAAAATGATATTTATATTTTCAATTTTTGCCGGCAATTTCCTGCAAAAAACGCCGTTTTACCAGAATATTTGTTGTTCTTTCCCCGGGGAGTAGGTTTACATATTATGGTAAGTTTGCCTTAATTATTTTTTTGTGGTATAATCTAAACTTAGAGTTCCGAAAAAGGTCACCATTTTCGTAATTTATCAGTAAAATAAAGGAGGGTCCCCCTGGCTAGATGTCAAACAAAACCTTTTATATAACCACTCCTATTTATTACCCCAGCGATAAACTGCATATCGGTCATTCCTACACTACCGTTGCTGCCGATGCCATGGCCAGGTTTAAAAGGCTGACAGGTTGCGACGTTTGGTTTCTTACGGGAACTGATGAGCATGGACAGAAAATACAGCGCAGTTCCGAAAGCGCTGGCAAAGATCCCCAGCATTTTGTGGACGATATCGTTGCCTGGATTAAGGATCTCTGGTCTGCCCTGGATATTTCCTATGATGATTTTATCCGCACCACGGAGCCCCGGCATAAACAAGCTGTTCAGGAAATATTTAACAGGCTTTACAGACAGGGAGATATATACCGGGGGCGATATGAGGGCTGGTACTGCACACCTTGCGAATCTTTCTGGACAGCCAGGCAGGTAGAAGAGGGCAACTGCCCGGATTGTGGCAGGCCGGTAGAGCTGGTGGCGGAAGAGGGGTACTTTTTCCGCATGTCCAGGTATGCGGACCGTCTTCTGGAACATATTAACAATAATCCTGACTTTATTCAACCCCCCTCCCGTAAAAACGAAATGATTAACAATTTCCTGCGCCCCGGCCTGGAAGACCTTTGTGTTTCGCGAACAACGTTTAAATGGGGTATTCCGGTACCTTTTGCTAGAGAGCATGTTATTTATGTCTGGCTGGATGCCTTAAGCAATTATATCACTGCCCTGGGCTATACCAGGGATGAAACTCTCTTTCATAAATACTGGCCCGCTGATGTTCATCTTATCGGCAAGGAAATTGTGAGATTTCATGCCATTTACTGGCCCATTTTTCTAATGGCTCTCGGAGTGCCCCTGCCCAAACAGGTTTTTGGGCACGGCTGGCTGATTATGAAGGAAGGTAAAATGTCCAAATCCAGGGGTAATGTTATTGATCCCATGGTTCTTATTGAGCGTTATGGTTCCGACAGTATCCGTTATTTTCTTTTAAGAGAAATACCGTTTGGAGCAGACGGGGTCTTTAGCAATGAATCCATGCTGCAGCGGATTAATACCGACCTGGCCAATGACCTGGGTAACCTGTTAAGCCGGACTCTGACCATGGTGGAACGCTTCTTCTCAGGGATAATTCCGGCTCCTGCGGCCGGCGAGGAACATTCCAGCGATCTAGAGCTACGTGAACTGGCTTTATCCACGCCTTCCCGAATGGCCGAACTTATGGATAAGCTCCAGTTCAGCAGCGCCCTGGAGACCCTCTGGGCCCTGGTCAGGCGCTCCAATAAATATATTGATGAAAATGCGCCCTGGCTGCTGGCCAAAAAAGAGGAAGACAGGAAACGGCTGGGAACTGTCCTTTACAATCTATGTGAATCACTGCGCTTTATCAGCGTTTTCCTTCTACCTTATATGCCGCGGGCACCCATGCGCATCTGGTCACAGCTAGGTATTGATACAATGCCGCACCTGCATCAGTGGAATAGCCTGGAAAAATGGGGGCTTTTAAAGCCCGGGATAAAAGCGCAGCGTACAGCGGATCTCTTCCCGAGGCTTGATATAGATAAAGAATTAGCGTCATTGCTGGAAGGGAAAGACAGTATGGAGAAGGAGCAGAAAGCATTTTCTGCCGGCGGGCATAACCTTGTCAAGGAGGAAAAAAGGGCTGTGAAAGAACCTTCTTCTGTAAATGGAAACGAGAAGGAGCAAATTTTTCCAGAAAAAACGGAGCTTGTTTCCCTGGAGGAATTTACCAGGCTTGATATACGTGTAGGCGAAATTATTTCTGCAGAACCTGTGCCACAAACTGAAAAACTTTTAAAAGTGGTGGTAAATTTGGGAAAAGAAGAAAGACAGGTAGTGGCTGGCATCGCGCTTTATTATTCCCCCGGGGAGCTTACCGGGAAAAAAGTCCTATTTGTTTCTAATTTAAAACCGGTAAAGATACGGGGGTTGCTTTCCGAGGGCATGATCCTGGCAGCCTCAAGCCCCGAAGGGAAGGTCGTCCTTACTGCGGTTGACGGGGATGTACCCGCGGGAAGTAAGATTTCATGAATAAGGCCAAGAAATATCCTTACATGGTCGATAGCCATGCGCACCTGGATTTTAGTAATTTTGACAGGGATAGGGAAGAGGTTCTGCAGAGGGCAGAGGACCAGGGTTTAAAGCTGATAGTTAATGTAGGCTTTGATCTCCTTTCTTCGAAAGAATCTGTTATGCTCGCAGGTCAACACCCCTTTGTTTATGCAGCTGTGGGCATTCATCCACATGACGCCGCCAAAGCGCCTTCCAATTATCTTCGGGAACTGGAAGAAATTGCTCATTATCCCAAGGTTGTCGCCCTGGGGGAGATGGGGCTTGATTTTTACCGGGACCGCTCCCCACGCCCGGTTCAACGTGATGTTTTTCGCCGGCAGTTGAGGCTGGCAAAGAAGGTAAACTTGCCAGTAATTATTCATGATCGCGATGCCCACGAGGAAGTTTTGAAGATTTTAGAAGAAGAGGGATTACCTGCTCCGGGTGGTGTTATGCATTGTTTTTCCGGGGAACTGGAGCTGGCAAGAAAATTTTTAAAGCTGGGACTTTATATTTCGATTGCCGGTCCGGTAACATATTCCAGGAATAATAAATTAAGCGAGGTTGCCGCAGCGGTCCCTCTTGAAAGGTTGCTGATTGAAACGGATGCCCCTTTTTTAACACCCGGTCCCTTACGTGGAAAACGGAACGAACCTGCCTATGTAGTCTTTGTTGCCGAAAAAGTAGCGGCTTTAAGGGGTATTAGTGTAGAAAGTCTGGGGCGTAACTGTCTGGAAAATGCCCGGAGACTTTTTTCCATTGAATAACGGGAGCGAAAGCTTCCAGGTAGAGGAGGTTTTTGATGATTTTCAGCCGATTTTTTTCTTTAAGGCTGAATTTCCCCTTATGCTTCTATTTTTTAGCCTGTGTTTTGACTTTGACTACAGTAACATTGCTTTACCGGCAATTTCATTCCGTGGAAATTGTCATCAGTGAAAACGGGGAAATTTGCAGGGTGGATTCCAAAGCGGATCATGTGGAAAATTTACTTCAGGAGCAGGGTTTTGTCCTGGGGCCCTTTGACAGGATTTCACCGGGTTTAAAGGAGCCCCTGGTAGAAGGAATGCAGATAACTATTGACAGGGCTTTTCCGGTGACCATAACTACCGATACAGGCAGCTTCGAGCATTACTCGCACGCAACCACTGTTTATGAAGTCTTAAAGGAGCTTGGTATTCCCCTTGCGGGTTATTATGTGGAACCGGAATGCAGTGCTTCTGTTTATCCCGGAAAAGAAATATTTATTTTCCGGCAAGTTCTCTCTACGGAGACTGTTAGGGAGACAATAGCATATCCTGTGGAAAAGCGAATGGATGATACTGTTTATGAGGGACGGCGAAACATCGTCCAGGAGGGAAAAGAAGGCATAAAAGAGCTTAAATTCAGGGTTGTTTATGCCGGGGGAAAAGAGCTGCTCAGGGAATGTATTGGCGAAGAAGTTGTGGCAGAACCTGTTCCTTTAATAGTGGCGGTGGGAACAAAACCTTTACCAGCTCCGCCGGTTATGATCGCCTCACGGGGTGAGAGCATTGAAGGGATGGCCTCCTGGTACGGACCCGAGTTCCATGGCAAGAGAACTACTAACGGGGAAATATTTGACCAGTATGCTTATACGGCAGCACACCGCACTTTACCATTTGGCACTCATGTTCAGGTTACATTTTTAAAAACGGGCAAAAGCATTTTGGTTCGTATTAATGATCGTGGGCCGAATGCGCCAGACAGGATAATTGACCTTTCACGGGCGGCGGCGGAAGCTATAGGTTTGAAGCCTCATGGTGTAGGCATGGTCAGAATTGAAGTGGTAGAGGTAAAGAGATAGCAATAATTTCTTTAACTGTAAGCTTAAATAGTTTTTAAAAAAGCACTTACAAAAGATGGGTGCTTTAATTCTTTTGTACAACAGGAAAAAAACGGTTCTATTTGTTTAAGCGGAAAAGGAGGAGCGAAGCATAAAAAAAGCCATTTTTGTTTATAATAATATTTGTGTTTGTAAAAGTCCTTAAAAAGAGAAAAAAAGGGCAAAAAATTTGGAGGGAGTCATTTATGGAAGAGAGTGATGCGGTACCTTTATGCAGGCAGAAAGAGGAAAATAAAGGGGAAAACCGGAAAAGAAAAAAAATAGAAATCTTGTCCTTTTTTCTGTTTGTTGTCGTGGTTGTAACGTGTTTTTTGATCATGCAATGTAAAGCTGTTATTGTTGTTGAAGGAGAGGAAAGAAAACAGTTCTATACTTTCAGCAAGACGGTAGGGGAATTTTTAGAGGAAAAGGACCTGGAAGTAAGTGTTTATGATAAAGTTATTCCAGGTAATAATGAAAAGATTAGAAGCGGTAATTTTATACTTATCAGGAGAGCTTTGCCGGTAACTTTAATCGCAGATGGAAAAGTACAGGAAGTATGGACTTACTCCTTAACAGTGGCAGAGTTCCTGCAGGAGGAAGGTTTACACCTGGGGGATGAGGATATGGTTTTTCCCGCCCTAGGTGAACTTTTAAGCCCATGGCAGACGGTAAAAGTAATCCGGATAGTACGAGAAAAGCAAGCCGAAACGGAACCTATACCTTTTAGTACGGTCAGGATTACCAACCCCCAATTGGATCAAGGCATAGTAAGGGTTATCAACGAAGGGTCCGAAGGCATCAGGGAAAATATTATCGAGTCAGTCAGACAGGATGGAGAAGAGATATCCGGGGAAATCATCTCCAGTCAGGTCATAAAAGAGCCTGTAAAAAGAGTTCTTGAATATGGGGCTAACCGTTCTTTTTCCCGTGGCGGTCGAACTTATGAGTTCGATAAGGTTGTAAAAGTTAGTGCTACTGCTTATTGTCCGGGGACACCCGGCTCCGGATGTCCTGTTGACGACCGGGGGGCTGCACAGTGTACAGGTTTTAACAATGACGGCTATACCTATACAGGTATAAAAGCGGTTGCCGGAGACGGGACTTTTGCAAATCCTCATATTATCGCGGTCGACCCTGCAGTTATTCCTCTTAAGTCCCTGGTCTTTATTGAAGGATACGGCTTTGCCCGGGCTGAGGATACAGGGTCGGCTATTAAGGGCAGTAGCATAGATCTTCTTTTTGATCAGCATTATGATGCCTGTATGTTCGGACGCAAAACTTTGAAAGTTTATCTATTAAGCAATTAATCTGGTGTTGCGTGGTTTTTAATTGACAAGCCAATTTTCTTATGATACAGTACCTTTTGTGAGTCCCAACCTCACAGATTTAAATTTTTAGGAGGTATGTGATTTTATGTTGGGTAGAGTAAAGTGGTTTAACAAGGAAAAAGGTTATGGGTTCATCGAAAGAGAGGATGGGGATGATGTCTTCGTCCACTACTCTGCCATTCAAGAAGAAGGTTTTAAGAGCCTGGCTGAAGGGCAAGAAGTAGAGTTTGACATTGTCGAAGGAAGTAGGGGCCCTCAGGCAGCTAATGTTGTTAAGGTGTAGTTTGTGAGGTGTGGGATACCTGGGAAACATAAAACTGAGTAGTACTTAACCTCGGGTAGTAAAGAGGGACATTTAAATGTCCCTCTTTTGATTTTATAGACTTCTACGAGTGATAAGTAAATAAGTTAAGTGCCAGGCACCATTTATTATACAATTTTTATTGATATGAAGGATTTTTCCATTCAATAGGGAATATTATAATGTTAAACTGGTTTGGGATAAGAAGTGGAAAGGAGTAATTTTAATGCAGATTAATATCCGGGGTAGGAACATGGAGATCACTCCTGCGTTACAGGAATATGCTGAGAAAAGATTGAGCAAGCTGGAGAAATTTCTTAACCCTGAAGCAGATGTTCAGGCCACCTTGAGTGTGGTAAAGGAAAATCATATCGTAGATGTTATTATTTCCATTGGTGGTTTACTGTTAAGAGGAGAGGAAGCGACTCAGGACATGTATGCTTCCATTGATCTGGTTGTAGATAAACTTGAACGCCAGATGCACAAGTATAAAACGAAGATTAACCGCAAGCTGCGGCAAAAAGGACTTAAAGAATTAAATGAAAAATACATCAACATGACGCTGGCGCGGGATGAAGAAGAACCCCGCGTCGTGAAAACTAAACGTTTTGTGATGAAACCTATGCCTCTGGAGGAAGCTGTTTTACAGTTAAACCTCCTTGGTCACGATTTTTTTGTTTTTACCAATGCGGAAACCGAGGAAATTAATGTTCTGTACAAGCGCAAGGATGGTAATTACGGGCTTATTGAACCCATGGAATAAAACGGGATGCATATTTAATCATTTCCGGGCTGTCCCGGTTGCATAAAACTTTAAAAGACCTGTAAACCGGCGGAAAGCCGGTTTTCCATTGTTGAAGGGAAGTGAACGCTTATGGAAAAGGCAGTAAGCGTGGTTATTTTTGAAGGAGGGGAACCTTCCAGTGAGATCGAACGAATGATGGTTGATGTACGCCATGCCGTACTGCTGGATAATATAAATAAGATGAAGCAGGTGGCCCCGATAGGTCCTATTTACCTATTGACCAATTATACGCGCCTGGTTAAAGAAGCTGAACTTTTAGGGGTTAAAGTTTTGGAAAACCGTCTTTCTGGAAAACAATTTCATTTTGGTGAAATATTTTCTAACCTTATCAATAAGGAGAAGCTGGAAAACGTTTTTTATATGGGCGGGGCAAGCATTCCCCTGGTAACAATCCAGGAACTAGAGGAGATCTGTTTTCTTTTGTTGAACTCTGAGGCTATAATATATGCTAATAACGCTCAGTCTGCTGATATTATTGCCTTTACTCCCGGGAGTCTTATTAATAAAATAGAACCACCCTTGATCGATAATATCCTAGGCTTTTCCTTAAGGGAGGGGACAGGTGTTGAACAAAAACTTTTTCGCCATACTTCAGGGTTACTGTTTGATCTAGATACGCCGGCCGATTTACTTGTTCTGGCCGGTAGTCCCCTGGCGGGCCCGCGTACACGCCAGGTGATCAACAACTTGAACCTGGATCTCTCCCGCCTGGAAAGAGCCAAGGAAGTTCTTCGCGGGGATTATGAAGAGGCAGTGCTCCTGGGAAGGGTAGGGGCACCGGTAATAGCGCATATTAATCAAAATCTGAAAGTACGCTTGCGTATTTTTTCTGAAGAGCGGGGGATGAAAGCTCTGGGACGCGAAGAGCGGGGCGAAGCAATTTCGCTTATGGGTTTTTTCCTGGAGGAGGTTGGTGCCTGCAAATTTATAGAATACCTGGAAAAGGTAGCCCAGTGTGCTTTTTTGGATACGAGGGTTCTCATGGTGCATTTAAAGCAAAAGCTTTCGGCCGAAGAACGTTTTCTCTCTGACTTGGGCTGCTGGCAGGAGATCAGGAATCCCATTATAAGGGAATTTACCAGGGCAGCAGTAGAGTCTGAAATACCGGTTGTCTGTGGTGCACACTCCCTGGTTCTCGGCGGCTTATGGGCCCTGGTGGATGAAATAGGACCTACGCACAACCACTGGTAAAAACATACTTGCTTGTTTTTGGATGAAGGCAAAATCCTGGAGAGGAGGTTTAGATATGAAATGCTATGACCTGGCTGCTCTTACAGAAACGGAGTACAGGAATTTACTTCGCCGTTCGGAGACGGATATTTCGGAACATTTCCCCCTGGCCATGGAGGTAATTAAACGTGTCCGGGAGGAAGGTGATAAAGCTATCCTGGATTATACCTTGAAGTTCGACGGGGTTTCCCTCGAGGAAAAAGACCTACAGGTTAAGGAAAAAGAAATTGAAGAAGCTTATGAGAAATTGGACAACCTGACCAGGGATACCCTGCAATATGCTGCAGCAAATATTAGAAAGTTTCACCAGCAGCAGCTTCCGGCAGAAATGTGGCTAAAGGAAATCGACGGCGGCTTGCTGGCTGGAGAAAAGGTAACTCCTATTTCAGACGTTTGTTTATATGTCCCCAGGGGCAAGGGAAGTTTCCCTTCTGTAATGCTGATGCTGGGAATACCTGCGGTCATAACAGGGGTTCCCCGGATTGTGGTCTGTACTCCTCCCGGAGCGAATGGCGAAGTAGATACGGTAACCTTGGCTGCAGCTCATATCGTTGGTATCAGGGAAATATACAGGATCGGGGGTATGCAGGCCATTGCCGCCGTTGCTTTTGGAACGGAAACCATTCCCCGCTGCCGTAAAGTTATCGGGCCTGGAAATGCTTATGTCAATGCTGCCAAAAGGTTGCTGTACGGGGTACTGGATGTCGGCCTGCCAGCCGGTCCCAGCGAGGCCATCATTCTTGCCGACGAGCTTGCCGATCCGCATATTGTCTCCCTCGATTTACTCATTGAAGCGGAACATGGCCCCGATTCCGCCTCGTTACTGGTTACACATTCCAGGGAACTGGCGAAAAAGGTCACCATGCTTTTACCTGAAATGATCAAAAAATTGCCTGAAGAAAAACGTCTTTTTGTGGAAAAAGTTTTTAATAATTATGGAGGTGTTGTTTTAACCGGAAAACTCGAAGAGTCGATTCGCTTTGTCAATGATTTTGCCCCTGAGCACCTGGAGATTTTAACCTCTGCTCCTTTTTCTTTACTTCCCCAGATTAAAAATGCGGGGGAAATCCTGCTGGGACCTTTTACTCCCGTTACTCTCTGTAATTTTTTACTGGGTCCCAACGCTATCCTGCCTACAGGATCCTTTGCCAAGACTTATTCCGGTGTTTCGGTCCATGATTTTTTAAAACGTTCTTCTTTTGGTTATGTTACACCGGAAGGCTTTGCCAGGGTTAAGGAAGCAGCAATACGTTTTGCGGAGGTTGAGGGCTTTTGGGCTCATGCCATGGCGGTCAGGGAGAGGGGTATTAACGAGAAGTACTGAGCCGCCACCACCCTGCGGGTCACAACAATGGATGAAAATGACCTTTTTAAGAAACCGTATTATGTCCCGCAAAGGTGGCGCAAGGTTGTGGCTCGCGACTTGTGCAGCGAAGTAAAAAGTTCACGGTGAAGCGAGGGTTGGAGACGACCCAGCTGACAGGATGTCAGCTGCCGGCAGACGACCATGGATGGGAGTTCTGCCGGGGAGGTCATTATCTGCGGTATGGGGACACACCTCTTGCAGAGGAATGTCCCCGATGCCCGAGTTGAACCGTAGAGCTTTCTGAGCGGAACTCGGAGCGAGCACCAACCTTCGCCACCCCATTTAATACCGGAAAGGAGGTATCCGGGGAAAGGCTTTTTAAGGCTTTTTACCGGGAAAATGTGCAGGTAATATCTGAAAGGAAAACTGCAGAATCGGAAATTGTCGTTAAACTGGATTTTGGCCCCCGCTATGCCAACCCTAAAAAAGGATTGAAAACAACAATGCCCTTTTTGAATCACATGCTTGAGCATGTAATCTGGCGGGGGGAGTTTAACCTGGAAGTAAGTGTGGAATTAAAGGATTTTTACCTCTCTCATGTTGTTTGTGAGGATATCGGTATAACCATGGGAAAGGCTGTTAATGAATATGTGAAGCTAAGGCTTGACGAAGGCCTGGCAGGTTATGGTTTTGCCCTGGCCACCATTGATGAGGCTTTGGCCCAGGCGGTTATTAGTTTTGAAAACAGGGCCTATCTCGATTTTTCCCATCCCGGAGTAATAATTCCAGCGCAAACCGAGAATACAAATTCAGAGGACCTTAAGACCTTTTTTGAAGGGTTTGTCCAGGGAGCTTCCTGTACCTTGCACCTGAGTGTTTTAAAGGGAGTGAACGGTCACCATATTTGGGAAGCAGTATTTCGCTCCTTTGGAGAGACTCTTTTCCGGGCATTGGCGCTAAGGGAATGGAGAAAGGGAATTACTTCGGGGGTTGCGGGGCCTGTACAGGTTAATATTTTTTCCAACAAGTAAAGTTTAAAATTGATCTTTTGGCATACGGAGGAAATAATTGTGCTGGGAAAAGAAGGCAACCGGGGAAAAATTATTTTTGACATGGATGGCGTTATAACAGGGGAAGAGTGCTACTGGAATACCGCTTCCCTGGTTGTATGGGAGCTGCTGTACAGCAAGCGCTACCTTGGGCTGGAACCTGAAGCCAACCTTCCGGAATTTAAGACAGATGTAACTCCCGGGGAGATCGCCTCCATCAGGAAGGTTGTTTTTCAGGAAGAGAAGGTTATTACGTTTATTAAAAAACGTGCCGTAAATTCCAACTGGGACCTGGCCTTTTTAACTTTTGGCTACCAGCTAATGTTGTTATTAAAAGCACTTAGCGGAAAAGGACTTGAAAACACAGCATGGGTAAAAGGGAAAAAGAAGGGTATTGACCTGGAGCATCTCCGCACCTTTTCCAGACTTTTAATGTCATTACATGGAGCATGGAGCCCGTCTTTTGATGCTATTTTGGGCAATTGGGCAGGTGAAGCCCGGGGGATGGAGTTGATGCAGGAGTTGTCCGCCCAGTTGCCTGTCAGGTACTGGGAACTGGGGGAAACTACTTTTAATTCCTTTTCTCCGTTATGGAAAGGGGTCCAGGAGATTTTTCAGGAATGGTACTTCGGAGAAGAGAAATACAGGAAATTTTACCACAGGGAGCCGGCAGTTCCTGGCAAAAGAGGGCTTATTTCCGATGAGAAGCCGGTATTGCCGGTGGAAAAAATTAAAGCTACCCTGGAAAAACTGGTAAAAAAAGGCTGGATGCTGGGGATAGCAACGGGGAGGCCTTTAAACGAGCTTTACTTGCCCCTTGAGTCCATGGGAATCTGGGGATTGTTTGACCGCGGTTCGATAGCAACTTATGATGATGTTCAAAAAGCGGAGCAATCTTTAAAAGCAGAAGGCCAAAAAATTTCCCTGGGTAAACCCCACCCTTTTTCTTTTTTAAAAGCCTACTGGGGAGAAGGGTTTAAAGAAAAGGAGCTTGTTTTTTCCACAGTTTTGAGACCGCAACCGGGTAAGTGCTGGATAGTCGGGGATTCCCTGGCAGATTTAATGGCTGCCAGGGAAATGGGGGCTTTTTTTATTGGTGTTTTATCCGGTCACAGCGGTGCTGACAGCAAGATTCTTTTTCATAAGGAAGGCGCCAGGCTTGTGCTGCCGGATATTACCTATATCCCGCACTATTTAGCTGAAATTAATGGCCCTGCCTCTAGGCAATAAGGTGGGTCCAGGTTGAAAATTCCGGTGGGTTCAACTTAAGTCTTGGGTTTTAGGCGCAGGGAAGCTATTAATAATACTATACCGAAAATAAGAATCAGGTAATTAACAAGCTGCGTTCTCTCCAGGCCCTGTAACAGCGCCGGTCCCACGGAGCTGGCTAAACCTGCTGACAAATAATCTGGCAAAATGGCCAGGGTTATTTGGACAAGAATAAAGGAAATTATGGCAAGAATAGATGCAGGCAGGAAAATTTGGAAGTTCCCGTAGAGATAATACAGGGCTATAAGGCAAAACCCTATGCCGGAGAGGGAAACCCAAAAAATGTTTCGGACAATGTTAGCTTCGATATTGGCCAGGAGTATGGCTATTTCCGGTGGATGTCCCGTTGCTCCGGAAATAATGGCACTCAGGCTTTCTGAAGTTACGACGCCAACCAGAAAAGTAGTGATAACGGTTGTTATCAGTGCAGCAGCAAAGGCAACCGCTAAAAGAATCTTTAAAAAAAGTTTGGTTTTTTGCATAGCATTGCCACCTTTCCCTAAACCATGATAATAATTGAACATTAAGTTCTTTTTTAATGCTGAACTTTCCTGCTATGAGAAAAAAATATCTTGCTGCCCTGCAGGGAACTGGAGCGACTTGTAATTTGCCTGGGTTTCTAGTAGAATGTTTTTGCACGAATTTCTGTTCTAAATTATAGGTGTTTTATAAACGGAGGAATTTTTATGGGTCTTTTAACCAAAATATTTGGCGATCCCCATGTAAGGGAAGTAAAAAAGCTCTGGCGTTATGTTGAAGAGGTCAATTCTTATGAAGAGCGCATGAGGGAGCTCAAAGAAAGCCAGTTTCCGGAGTATACGGCTATTTTAAAAGAAAAGCTTGCGCAAGGGGAAACCCTTGATGATATCTTACCCGAAGCTTTTGCCCTGGCACGTGAAGCTGCCCGGCGAGTTCTGGGCATGAGGCCTTTTGATGTCCAGGTCCTGGGAGGCATTGTTTTGCACCAGGGCCGTATTGCGGAAATGAAAACCGGTGAAGGAAAAACCCTGGTGGCGACCATGCCCGCTTACCTTAACGCCCTGTGTGGTAAGGGGGTTCATATCGTTACCGTTAACGATTACCTGGCCAGGCGCGACAGGGATTGGATGGGTCCTGTTTATGAACTTCTTGGCTTAAGGGTGGGGACTATTGTTCACGGGCTAAATCCCCAGCAGCGCAGGGAGGCCTACAATGCCGATATAACCTACGGTACAAACAATGAGTTTGGTTTTGATTACCTTCGGGATAACATGGTCATTTACAAGGAGCATCTGGTCCAGCGTTCCCATTACTATGCCATTGTGGACGAAGTGGACAGCATCCTGGTAGATGAAGCGAGGACACCATTAATCATTTCTGGCGCTGCAGAAAAGGCTACCGAGCTGTATGAAAAATTTGCCGTTTTTGTGCCCCGCTTAGAAAGGGACGCTGATTACGAAGTAGATGAAAAAGCACATAATGTGGACATTACGGAAAAAGGTTTTGAAAAGGTAGCCAGGTTTGTAGAGCATTCCCTGGGTTTGAAAAACCTGGAACAATCGGAGCAGCGGACCGAAATAGAGAACTATGTTAGACAGGCCTTAAAAGCACATGTCCTGATGAAGAGGGACAGGGATTATGTTGTTAAAGACGGGGAAGTTATCATTGTGGACGAATTTACCGGGCGGCTTATGTTCGGCCGTCGCTACAGCGATGGTTTGCACCAGGCCATCGAAGCCAAAGAAAAGGTGAAAGTGGCCCGGGAAAGCCGAACCCTGGCCTCCATAACCTTTCAGAATTACTTTCGTATGTATGACAAGCTGTCCGGTATGACAGGTACCGCCGCTACCGAGGAAGAGGAGTTCCGGAAAATTTATGGCATGGATGTTGTGGTCATACCTACTAATGAACCCATGATCAGGAAGGATCTTTCCGATTTGGTTTACCGTTCCGAGAAGGCCAAGTTTAACGCTGTGGTGGAGGAGATCACGATGCGGCATCGGAACGGGCAGCCGGTTCTGGTAGGGACTATTTCCATTGAAAAATCTGAAGAATTAAGCCGGATGCTTTCCAAAAGGGGCGTATACCATCATGTTCTTAACGCCAAATATCATGAAAAGGAAGCGGAAATAATCGCTCAGGCGGGCCAAAAGGGAGCGGTTACCATTGCTACCAATATGGCCGGACGCGGCACTGACATTGTTTTGGGCGGCAATTTTGAGCCGCAAGTAAAAGCCGTCCTGGTAGAAGATAATTTGACTAGGGAACAAAAAGAGGCAAAAGTACAACAAATCCGTGGCCTTTGGAAGAGCCGTCACGACGAAGTAGTACAGCTTGGAGGCCTGCATATCATTGGTACTGAAAGGCATGAATCCCGGCGCATAGATAACCAGCTCAGGGGGCGTGCCGGCCGGCAGGGGGATCCCGGGTCTTCTGTTTTTTATGTTTCCCTGGAAGATGACCTCATGCGGCTTTTTGGTTCGGACAATGTGAGATCAATCATGGAGAGGCTGGGTATGGAAGAGGATGTTCCCATAGAACATCCTATCATCAGCAGGGCTATAGAAAATGCCCAGAAAAAGGTAGAAAGTCGCAACTTCGAAATACGCAAGCACATCCTGGAGTATGACGATGTCCTTAACCAGCAGAGGGAAGTCATCTATAAGCAGCGCCGCCAGGTTCTGGAGGGTGAGAACTTGCGGGACAATATCATGCAGATGATCTCTGATGTTGTAGAGCAGGCCCTTTCTCTCTATGCCGATGAGAAGCTGCACGAAGAAGAATGGGATTTGCACGGGCTCTTAAGTTATGCGGAAAGATTATTTCTTCCAGGAGGGCATTTCAGCATCGAGGAGTTAAAGGCCCTTTCCCGGGAGGAAATAAGGGAGAGGCTGTTTGAGGCTGCCGGTAATTTTTATGACGAGCGGGAAAGAGAAATCGGCTCCGAGGTTATGCGGGAACTGGAGCGAGTTGTCCTTTTGCGTACCGTCGACAGCAAGTGGATGGACCATATTGACGCCATGCACGAACTTCGCCAGGGAGTATATCTGCGGGCTTTTGGGCAGCAGGACCCCCTGATCGAGTATAAATATGAAGCTTACGAAATGTTTCAGGAGATGATTCGCTCTATCCAGGAAGATGTGGTTCGCCTCCTGTTCCATCTTAAAGTTAACCAGGCCCCGGAGCGGCAGCGTGTGGCGGCACCGGTGGTAACATTAAAAACGGAAGGTAAAGGGGCCATGGAAGAAGCCAGGAACACCGGGAGCACTTCTCCCGGTAAGCGCAGTCCTGTAACTGTTGACAAAGTGGGCAGAAATGAGCCCTGCCCCTGCGGAAGCGGTAAAAAATATAAAAAGTGCTGCGGAGCCTAGCGCTATGAGCAATTATCTTGCCGCTGCAGGTTAAAAAGCTTTTGCTGTTGTTGTTTCTTTAGATTTTTTGGGTTAGGGATTAATGTGCTTCTTCGAAAGGAGGTCTTGTTATTGCTTCTTGAACTGAAGGATCAATGGTTAAAGCAAAAAAAGAGGCTGGAAGAATGGGGGAAGTCTCTTTGACCTGGGGGAAAAAAGAAAAAGAGCAAGCTTGCTGGAAAAAGAAGCAGGCAATACCGAATTCTGGAATAACCCTGAAGATGCCGCCAGGATAATGCAGGAGTTGGGGCAGTTAAAAGATAAGCTGGAGATTTATGACCAGCTGGAAAGTTTAATGGAAGAATGGAACGTCTTGCTTCAGATGTACAAAGAGCTGGAAAATGAGGAGGAGGCTCCGGAGCTATTAAAGGAGGCAGAGAAGCTGAGCCTTAAGGCTGCCTCCCTGTTGGACAAGGAAGAACTGCGCCTTCTTTTTAAGGGACGCTACGACGAAAAAAATGCCATTATGGCCATTCATCCCGGCGCCGGAGGGCTGGAGGCTCAGGATTGGGCCGAGATGCTCCTGCGCATGTATACCCGCTGGGCCGAGAAGAAAGGCTATAGCGTAGAGGTCCTTGATCTTTGGCCCGGTGAGGAAGCAGGCCTAAAAAGTGTAACCTTTCTCGTCAAAGGAGAAAAAGCCTATGGTTACCTGCAGGCGGAAAGGGGGGTCCACCGCCTTGTACGCATTTCACCGTTTGATGCCGGGGGAAGGAGACATACCTCTTTTGCCTCGGTGGATGTTTTACCTGAGGTGGAGGAGGGTGTTGATTTAGAGGTAGACCCTGATGATTTAAGAATTGATACTTTTCGTTCCCGTGGAGCTGGAGGCCAGCATGTTAATACTACTGATTCGGCAGTAAGGATTACCCATATTCCGACAGGTCTGGTTGTGCAGTGCCAGAATGAACGTTCTCAACATAGTAATAAGGAAAGGGCTATGCGCATACTTCTGGCTAAACTTGCAGATTTGGCGCAGCGCCAGCAAAAAGAGGAGCTCCATGCTTTGAGGGGAGAGCAGAAAGAGATTGCCTGGGGGAGTCAAATCCGCTCCTATGTTTTTCATCCGTATTCACTGGTGAAGGACCACCGCACAGGTGTGGAGATTGGGGACGTCCAGTCTGTTATGGACGGGGAAATTGATCTTTTTCTGGAGGCTTTTCTGCGCTACAATGCACGTTTACAGTCGTAAGTTAAAGTGGAAAAAATATTTTTGGGAATTATTTGGCATTATTATCGGAACAGCTTTAATGGCTGCAGCTTATAATATGTTTCTTATTCCCAATAGACTTGCAGCCGGCGGTATTAGCGGTCTGGGTATTCTCCTGTTTCACCTTTACCTGATCCCTGTGGGTATGACAGTTCTTATTGTCAATGTCCCCTTGTTTTTCCTGGCCTGGAAGTACCTTGGTTGGAAATTTGTGGCACATAGTTTGACAGGTACAATTCTCATGCCGTTTATGCTGGAGTTTTTCACCTTTCTTCCCCTTGTGACCACCGATTTGCTTCTGGCTTCTGTTTTTGGCGGAATCGGGGTTGGCCTGGGCCTTGGTATTGTTTTCCGCTCCCGGGGCTCAACGGGGGGAACTGCGCTTGTGGCACAGCTTTTTCACCATTTCTGGGGATTGACCAGCGGTTATGGCCTTATCGGTGCGGATTTAGCCATAATTGTGGTTGCAGGTTTCATTTTTGGCCCCGAGGTAGCCCTTTTTGGCCTGTTATCTCTTTTTGTGAGCAGTAAAGCTGTAGATTTTATCCAGGAAGGCTTCTCTCTTTCTAAAGCGGCACTTATTATCACCAATAAAAAAAGGGATGAAATCACCAAAAAAATTTTGAGCGAACTGGGACGCGGTGCTACTTTTTTGGACGGTCATGGTGCCTATTCCGGGGAAAAAAAGGGTATAATTTTTTGTGTTGTTTCCCAGTCCCAGGTAACCCGCCTTAAAAGCATTGTCAGGGAAATAGATCCCGCGGCTTTTGTTATTGTCAGTAATGTAGGAGAGGTTCTGGGAGAAGGCTTTGGTCCCATCTAGAGAACAAAAAGTCCATAATATGAGTTGAACTTGCCTAAAGCAATGGTAACTTTCCGCCCACCTAGAACTTGCCGAGCGAACCCGGAACTACGCCACCAGCAAAAGCTGCGCTATTTTTAAAGTTAAAGGGGGATGAAAATTGCCAGTAATTTCAGCTGCTGCTATGGAAGAATTAAGGCTGAAAACCAAAAAGTTACGCAAGGATATTATCACCATGATCTACCAGGCTGCTTCCGGTCATCCGGGTGGAGCGCTGTCAGTCCTGGATATACTCGTTGTTTTGTATTACATAGTTATGAAAATAGATCCTGAAAATTACCTGGATCCACAGAGAGACAGGCTGATTTTAAGCAAAGGACATGCATGCCCTGCTCTTTATGCCATACTGGCGGACCGGGGCTTTTTCCCTTCCAGTTTACTGGCCGGCTTGCGCAAAATTGATTCCCCTCTTCAGGGGCACCCGGATATGCGCAAGATTCCCGGGGTGGAAATGTCTACCGGTTCTCTGGGTCAGGGGCTTTCTGTAGCCAATGGTATGGCCCTGTCAGCCCGTCTTGAAAATTCCAGGCGCCGGGTTTACGTTATTCTGGGAGACGGGGAAATCCAGGAAGGCCAGGTGTGGGAAGCTGCTATGACTGCTGCTCATTACCGGCTGGATAACCTTACGGCTTTTTTGGATTACAATGGCCTGCAAATAGATGGTTGGATTCGGGACGTTAAATCTCCGGAACCTGTAGCTGAGAAATGGCGGGCTTTTGGATGGCATGTCCTGGAAGTGGATGGCCACGATTATACTTCTTTACTGGAAGCAATAGGAAGAGCACATTCCAACAAAGGTGCTCCTACGATGATAATTGCACACACTGTAAAAGGAAAAGGTATATCCTTTATGGAAAATCAAATCGAATGGCATGGCCGGGCACCAAATAAAGAGGAATATGAACAAGCCCTTGCTGAACTAGAAAAATGATATGGAGGGGGATAATTTGACTGAAAAAATAGCTACCAGGGATGCTTATGGCCAGGCTCTGGTAGAGCTGGGACACCGTATGGACAAAATTGTTGTCCTGGACGCGGATCTTTCCAAGTCGACCAAAACAGCACTGTTTGCTGAGGAATTTCCCCTTCGTTTTTTTAACATGGGAATTTCTGAAGCAGACATGATGGGAACAGCCGCAGGACTTGCAGCTTCCGGCTTTATTCCCTTTGCCAGTACTTTTGGTGTATTTGCAACAGGCAGGGCTTATGACCAGGTACGAAATTCAATCGCTTACACTAAATTAAATGTAAAAATTGTTGCCACTCATACCGGCATTACTGTCGGGGAAGATGGCGCTTCCCACCAGGCGCTGGAGGATATAGCCCTGATGCGTGTGTTGCCGAACATGATGGTTATTGTTCCTGCTGATGGAAGGCAAACTTTCCAGGCTGTTGAAGCTATAGCCGGGTATGAGGGCCCTGTTTATCTCCGGCTGGGAAGGCCACGTGTTCCCCAGGTAATACCTGAAGGATTTCCTTTCGAGCTGGGAAGGGCTCAGCTTTTAAAAGAAGGGAAAGACCTGGCTTTTTTAGCTACAGGTATAACCGTGGGACTGGCATTGGAAGCTTCACAACTGTTAAAAAGCCAGGGAATTAATGCGGCTGTAGTAAATATACATACGATAAAACCTCTGGATAAGGACCTTTTGCTTCAGATGGCCGAAAAAACAGGAGCCCTGGTTACTGTGGAAGAACACAGTGTTATTGGAGGCCTCGGTGGAGCAGTGGCGGAGCTAATTTCGGAAAATTATCCTGTTCCCATCATAAGAGTGGGTATTAACGACACTTTTGGAGAGTCCGGATCTCCGGAGGCCTTATTAAAAAAATACGGCCTTACTGCGGAAAACCTGACAACTGCAGCTAAGACGTCTATGCAGAAAAAAAGATAACTATATTAACGCTCACGACCTTACGAGTGACAACAAAAGATGAAAATGATTGAGCTTTTATAGCTCCTCCCCCTGGGAAGGAGCCATTTTTTTGCCTGGAACGAGAAATTTTGTAAAATTTTAAAGCAAAAAAAGTTTTTAAAGCAGGGATTACCAAATAGCTTGTCGAAAATAAGCCTCATCCTATTTGCATTGATTCCCAGAATTAGTATATTATTGTACATAAGTTCTTTTTCAGGGTTTTTTAATTGTTTTTTTTAAATTTTTCCCCGGATCGTACCGGTTTTTAGTGAGGTATATTCTTTTCTTGGGGAAAACTAAGTTAAATTTAAAGATTTTTTGGTATTCCTGTGGTTATTACCCCAGGAAAATATCATATTAAAAAAATATCAGGAGGTGTAAAGCCTGAACAATAAATTCATGTTTTTATTCTGTATTTATTGGCACAGGCGAAAAAAATGGCGGTTATTTATTACGACAAGGATGCAGATCTTTCTTACCTGAACGGGGAAAAGATTGCCATCCTGGGCTACGGCAGCCAGGGACATGCCCATGCCCAAAATTTGCGGGATAGCGGCCTGAACGTTGTAGTCGCTGATCTTCCCGGTAGCCCCAACTGGATCCAGGCGGAAAAGGATGGCATGGAAATTAAGACTGTAGCCGGGGCAGTTGAAGATGCCCAGGTTATTATGATGCTGCTCGGAGATAACGACCAGCCGCCGGTATTTCAGAAAGAGGTCCTACCTCATCTTAAGGAAGGTAAGGCTCTTGCTGTGGCTCACGGCTTTAATATTCTCTATAACCAGGTTATTCCCCCCTCCCACGTGGATGTTTTCATGGTAGCTCCCAAGAGCCCCGGGCATCTGGTCAGGCGCATGTACCAGCAGGGGAACGGTGTCCCCGCTCTGGTGGCAGTACACCAGGATTATACGGGAAAGTGCCTGCAGAGAGGCCTTGCTTATGCTAAAGGACTGGGTGCGACACGAGCCGGGGTTATAAAAACAACTTTCCAGGAAGAGACTGAAACGGACCTGTTTGGTGAACAGGCTGTTCTCTGCGGTGGCGTAACGGCTTTAATTAAAGCTTCCTTTGATACCCTGGTAGAAGCAGGTTACCAGCCGGAAATAGCCTACTTTGAATGCATGCATGAACTCAAGTTGATTGTAGATTTACTCTATGAAGGCGGCCTCTCCTGGATGCGCTACTCTGTCAGCGATGTGGCGGAGTACGGTGATTTAACCCGGGGACCCAGAGTTATCGATGAGAGAGTGCGTGGGGAATTGAAAAAGCTCCTACAGGATATCCAGGAAGGGGTTTTTGCCCAGGAATGTATTACTGAATTCCGCATGAACCGTCCCAGGTTTACTGCTTTGAGGAGGAAAGAGGCGCAGCATCTTATTGAAAAAGTTGGCAAAGAACTCCGCTCCATGATGCCCTGGCTGGAGAAAAAATAATTTCACGGCTTTTCAGTAAAAAATGTTCAAATATTCCATAATATGGCCGGAAATAAAAGAGGATTTTTAAGAAATACTGTCGAATAAAATACTTACTTATTTTACAAATTACGTCATTTATCTATTAATTTCCTGTAAAATAATTAAGTGGGGCTATATTATGATCGAAATTTATCATCTTTACAAGCAATATGCACAAAACGAATTCTACGCTTTAAAAGATATCAATTTGATTATTGACCGCGGTGAATTTATTTTTGTCGTGGGTCCCAGCGGATCGGGCAAATCTACCCTCTTAAAGCTCCTGTTAAGAGAAACTCTGCCTACAAAGGGAAATATTAAGATTTTTGGAAGGGATATAACCCGGTTGAAAAACCGGGAGATTCCCTTTTTAAGGCGGAATATCGGCATGGTTTTTCAGGATTTTCGCCTGCTGAGTGACCGCAACGTATTTGAAAATGTGGCCTTTTCCCTGAGGGTTATCGGGACTTCACCCCGGGAAATTCGTAAAAGGGTGCCCCTGACTTTGGAACTTGTCGGATTGAAAGACAAAGCCTTTAAAAACCCTAACGAGCTTTCCGGTGGGGAACAACAAAGAGTTTGCGTGGCCAGGGCTATAGTAAATCGCCCTGCTGTACTTCTTGCGGACGAGCCTACCGGCAATCTCGACCCGGCTACTTCCATGGAAATTATGACACTAATTCAAGATATAAATATCAGGGGTACGACGGTAATTGTCGCTACCCATGCCAAGGACATTGTGGATCATTTTCAAAAGCGGGTCGTAGTTTTGGAAAACAATCAATTAGTCAGCGACCAGGAAAGAGGGGTTTATTTTAATGCACATTAGGAGCCTCTTGTATTTTTTAGGAGAGGCGCTTAAGAGTATAGTTCGTAACGGGTGGATGAGCATAGCGTCTGTTGGGGTTGTTGCCATTACCCTTCTGATCCTGGGCAGTTTCATGGTTTTAAGTTTTAACGTCGCCCTCTTTACCCAGGATATAAAGGAACAGGTACAAATAGTTCTTTATATTGACGAAACAAGCGATGAGGAGACCAAACTGGAACTGCAGAGGCTGCTGGCAGCCCATCGCCAGTTGGAAGAAGTTCGTTATGTATCCAAAGAAGAAGCCATGGAACGTTTAAAGCAACAGCTGGGTGATCGCGCTTACCTGCTGGATGGATACAATGCGGAAGAAAACCCGTTGCGTGATTCCTACCAGTTGCGTACAAAAATTCCTGAAGATATTCCCATAGTAGCAAATGAAATAGCAGATTATCCCGGGGTGGGCTATCTGGATTACGGCAAAGGTGTGGTAGAGCCTCTTTTCCAGTTTACGGGACTGGTGCGCTGGATCGGCCTGATGTTTATGACAGGACTTGCTGTCACGGCAATTTTTCTTATAGCTCATACGATCCGACTGACAGTATATATCAGGCGCAGGGAAATAATGATTATGAAATATGTGGGAGCGACGGACTGGTTTATTCGCTGGCCCTTTATTTTCGAGGGCTTGATTCTCGGTTTGATCGGAGCCGTAATACCGGTAATTGTTATTTATTACGGATATCAAGCCGCTGTTCTCTGGATGCAGTCCAATATCTATTTCATTCCGTTGATCCCTCCGGAAAAGATCATGGAGGAGATAATAAAAGTTATTATTCCCCTGGGAGTTGTCCTGGGGGTTCTGGGAAGCAGTATTTCTGTGAGGCGGTTTTTAAAAGTTTAAAACCAGAGAAATTGACCCAAAAAGGAGGCAATGCCCGTGTTTTCCCCGAAATCACGCCATATTTTAACTATATTTACAATATTATTCCTTGCTTTCACCTTCATTTTGCCCGGCTATGCTTCCCCTCTGGAACAAAAGATCCGCCAAACGCAGCAAGAGCTTACCAGTATTCAAAAAAAATTGGAAGACAGGGGCAAGCAGCTGGCGGATTCCCAGAACGAAGAAAAAAGACTTGAAGGGGAATTAATGAAGCTGGATCGAAGTTTATCACTCCTCAGGCGTGATCTGGACAAGCTGGACAAGGATATTCAGGAAACAGAACAAAATATCGCGGTTACAGAACAGGAACTCGCTACGGCTGAAGAACAGGTTGAGCTGAGGGACGCTTTACTGAAAAAACGGCTGAGAGCAATCTATGAAAAAGGGGAGACCGGGTATCTGGAGGTTCTTTTTGACGCTTACAGCTTCGCAGAATTTTTAACCAGGTTAAATGATTTAAAGTTAATTGCCGAGAACGATTTGAAGCTTTTAGAAGAGGCCTTTGCGGAAAGGGCTTCTATTCAGGAAAAGAAGGACAAGCTGGAGGAGAAAAAAGAGCAGTTATTAAGCCTTAAAATGGAAAGGTTAGAGCGCCGTGAAGAATTGAACAAACAGCAGGCCGAAAGGGAAAAACTGCTGAAAGTTGTTCAGAAGAATATCGAGGCCCAGGAGAAAGCCATCCGAGAACTGGAACAGGAAGCCCAAAAGATTGAAAAAATAATCAAGCAGCTTCAGGAAGAAATGCGCCGCCAGACGGAACGCTTTACTCCTTCCGGAAAGCTGTTATGGCCCCTGGCTGAATACGGGACATCCTGGATAACTTCGGGATACGGCCCCCGTGTTCACCCTATAACGAAACGTCCGGGGGAATTTCATGGCGCTATAGATATAGGTATCCCGCGTACCCGCTGGCCAGGATCATCAAGTTACAACGGGAACCCTGTTTACATCAGGGCGGCAGACAATGGTGTCGTGCTCTATGCCGGTATCAACGGAAGCCTTACTTACGGTTACGGCAGGCTGGTGGTAATCGCTCACGGAAAAGGTTTAGCCACTGTTTATGCCCACTGCCACACCATTCTTGTGGCCCCGGGCCAGGAAGTTACCCGCGGCCAGCATATAGCCATTGTAGGTTCAACCGGTTCCAGTACAGGGCCCCATTTACATTTTGAGGTCAGGATAAACGGTGAAAGGCAGAACCCCATGGGATATTTCTAGAAAGAAAAGCGTAACGAACGCTGTAGCAATAACTGGTTTATTTTCGAGCATAAATTGTAACTTCTTTTACATGCTTGCAGTCTTTTACAAAGTACCGCGTCTTTTTGTGCTTGAAAGAGCATAAAAAAATACAAACCGGCTAAATTTAATGATGGCTGTTGCCAGCACAATAATGGTACAGGAGGCACAAGAAGAGTAATGAAAGATAATATGAATAACTGGGCCGTTTCG